>DATFYP010000135.1:0-7954 GCA_035314985.1 Nitrososphaerales archaeon | reverse complement strand
GAGCTTGGTGCCGTCAGGGAGAACGGTGACCGACCCCCCGGCAAGCAGGAGCAGTATCGACTCCTTCTCAGGGAGGTGCCCCAGTATCACCGGGGCGACCGACGCGATCAATCTCTCGTAGGCGTCAGGCGACGAGGCCACGCTTCTGATCACTGCCTCGTCTTCCTTCGTGATCTGGACGGTCTCCGGCTCCTTCCCCTTCACTTCCACATGATTGCAGTCGATCTGTGACTTGAAGAGCCTGGTCTTCACTTGTCCGACCGAGTAGTCAGGCACTGCTCTCACGATTCCCGTGAGGACCACCCTGTCTCCCGGTCTCGCCATGTTCACGATGTCCCCCTCCACGTTTACGTCGAAGAACTGCGGCAGCTGCCCGGGCGGGAGCTCCTCGGGGAGCTCTTGGATCCTGAGTATCTGAAAGTCGACGTACTTGCTCTGCTTCTTGTCGAGCTCGAAGTTCCTAATCTCGCCGCAGGTCTCGCACCTGGCGGGCCGCTTGAGGATAAGGTCGTCCTGGTCCTCGAAGGTCATGTGGCCGCTCTGGCAGACCCATGCCGCCGAGGTCATCAGCGGCCTCAGCTCGGAGGTCCTCACTATCATCCCGGAGACGGCAATCATCTTTTCAAGGTAGGAGACGTCCACCTTTCGCAGGGGGACCAGGTCGGATATCGCGCGTATCCTAACGGAGAGCTGTCCCTTGACCCTGTCAGCGTAGAGCGCGTTCTCGCTCCTCATCGTCTCGAAGGCTGCCGTCTTGAACGCCGGGAGCGACGAATCGGGGTCGAGGAGCACCCTGTTCGCGAGGTCCCCGCTGTACTTCTCAAGGTCCCCGAAGTCGACCACGAGAGACTTGCCTTCCGTCGATATCAGGTTGGATATCTTGGTCCTGTACACGGAGTTCCCCGACCTGTCGGTCACCGACTTCAGGAAGTCCTCGAACATCTCCGACAGCTTGCCGCTCGCGAGGGTCGCCACCTACTTGGTCCCCCCCAGAAGCGCGGCCTTCCATGCTGCGGAAGACGACTGAGCCTGCCCGAAGAACGCCCTCTCCTCGGGCGCGAGCCTGTCGCCCATGTCGGACGCCTTGGCCGAAGAGCTCGAAAGCGAGAGCAGTTTGCTGAGGCGCATTCCTACGAGGTCGTAGCAGACGGCCCTGAGCTTCTCGTACTCCTCCCTCCTGACCCGCCCTTCATCGGCTGCATCCTCGAGATATCCCACCCTTCTCCTCATCCGGATGTAGAAGTCCTCCGGAAGGGCGGAGAGTTGCAAAGGGCCCATCATCTTCTCTCTGCTCAAAGCCCTGAAGACCTCGGTTTCGAACGGCTCGTCCGAGGCATCGGCGAGGTTGAGGTCCACGAGCTCCTCGGCCACCCACCTCGGGAGCTCCGCGGACTCCCCCCCGGAAAGGCTTTCGATTCCGTAGTCCCCTGCCTCGATGTTCTCCAAAGACGCCTTCATCTTCACCCTTGTCTTCGCGAGCATGAACTCCCTCTCCCTCTGCTCGAACAGTTCCCTGATGGCGTCGCGACCTGCGGACAAGGGGGGCCGACGACCCCTCCTCTCGATAATAAGGTTTCGACCCTCTCGGGCCCTCAGCTCTTGGCTTCCTTGTTCTTGGACTTCCGTACGACTGCTTCCGCGATCTCCTTGAGCCTTGACCTCGCCAGGGTCAGGGTTGGCTTCTCGGCTATCAGCCCCTGCGGCCTCCTCAGAAGTATGACGATGAGCATCGCGCCGATGAACATGGTCTCGAACCTCGTCGGGTCGATGGGGCCGAAAATGTTGTACCCGGAGTTGATCAGATAGCTGGTCCCCTGATTGAAAGCGTTGAAAATCAGCAGATACACGAAAGTGCCCAGCAGCACCCCCCTGTTGTTCGCGGCGCCCCCAATAATCACGATCACGAACGGGATGAACGTGAACGTCTGCCTGGTGAAGCTCCCGACGGTCCCCGGCGCGATGTAAGGCATGTAGAAGAGCCAGAGGACGCCGGCCATCCCCGCAATCGCCGAGCTAACGAGCAGCACGTTCCGCCTGATGGCGACGTTGTCTTTTCCAAGGGCCTCTGACGCTTCTTCGTTGTCCCTGAGCGCTCGCAGGGTTCTCCCCAGCGGCGACCTTCCAACTCTCTCCGAGTAGATGTAGACCAGAGCAGACGCGAGGATGAGGATGGCGAGCACCAGGAGGTTTGGCTGCCCTATGATGGTCCCCAGGTCGAAGATCGGGCTCGGGGCCGTCATCCCAAGCGCCCCTCCGAGGAACGGGAAGTAGGCCAGGCTGAAGTAGTTGAAGAACTCCCCTGCGGCAAGCAGGAGCATCCCGAGATAGTCCTCTCTCAGTCGGATGGCGGGATAGGAAGAGAGGAACCCGAACAGCGCCCCCATGACCGCCCCAACAGCCAGCATGAACAAGGCGACCTCGACCGCAAGCACCGGGGTGCTGGTCAGCTTACCATCGATCTGGGATATGAACAGCGCCTGATACGCGAATATGTCCCCTTTCAGATGCATGACGTAGGCCATCACCCTGTATGCGAGGGACCCCCCCAGGAATGCCCCGGCTGCGACGAAAAGGACCTTCCCAAAGTTGGGGATTCCGGCGTACCCGAACTCCAGGTTGACCGTCAGGCTGATGATGAGGAAGAGGCAGAAGAGTTCAGCAGGCTGTATTAGCACCATCAGGAGGAAGTAAAGCGAAGACAGGTCCACAGCCAACTACCTGAACCTCCTCATGAACCTCCGCCAGTCGACCGAGGTGAGCCCCTTCGGTATGACGAGAAGGGTGATTATCATGATGGCTAACGGTATGCCCTTCTGGAAAGTTGTGATCTGGGAGCCCGCGGCGTAGCCGTAGGTCGCGTTGACGAAGGACGTGAGAACCCTGATCACATACGTCTCGCTGAATCCGACGATGAACCCCCCGATTATCCCACCATACAGGCTAGTAAGCCCCCCGAGCACCGCTCCCGCGAAGATGTCGACGATTATGTAGGAAGAGGTCGCAGGGGGCGAAGGGGACTGGATTGAATACAGCCCCCCTCCGAGCCCGGCGAGGGCTCCCGCCACAAACCACGACACGACGTACACCCTTTCCACGTTTATCCCGAGAATCCGCGCCAGGTTGGGGTTCTCTATCGCCGCCCTCATTGCCACGCCGAACCTGGTCCTGTAGAGAAGGTAGCTCAGCGCGACCGTCATGACAACCAAGGCGGCCGGTGCGACTATCAGGATGCCGTTCACGCCAAAGACATGGAAGTCAGGGAGCTGGTTCAGGTCGAATAGGTAGTACCCCTTGTTACCTAGGAACTTCGCGTACACCTTCGAAATGTAATCGAAGAACACGGCGCCTATGAAGCCGGTCATGATAGTGTCGACTGCAAGCGTGGCGATCATCAGCACGACGATGTTGGCTCCTCTTTTCGTCAGCGGCTTGAGCACGAGAAGGTACATGATGACGGCGGTTGCCCCTCCCACGAAGAAGGCGACGGGAACGGTCAGGTACGGGCTCGAGAAATTCCCGAAGATGAAAGCTGAGGCACTTGAGAATATGGCAACCACGACGAAGTCTGAATGGGCGAAGTTAGGAACCTTTGTCGTCATGTACGTCAGGGTGAGCCCAACGCACATCATCGCATAGAGACAACCGTAAACGATCGCGTTGGAAATCGACGGGTCTAACAAATATCCATGGGGTAGAGGGCTACCAAGCGTTAAATAGTTTCCTGCATTCAGCTACTTCTAAGAAAATTATGAAACGTACAGGCACATCCAACACTACCGTAGTTGCGCTCTTTATCGTGGGATTGATAATCGGAGCGGGCGCAATCTACGCACTCGGCATAACATCAGCGACTTCGCAGACAACGACGCAAACATCGACGCAGACAGTGGCGACAACCGTCACCGGATCTGCAAGCACAACCGTCACGGTCACCGAGACCGCAGGATCCGCTGCGGCATGCGTGACCTGTCTCGGCGGCGTCAACAACACGATTCTGCAGGGAGCCGCGCAGGCGGCGGGTAACCTAACTGGAACCTTCACGATAGGCGACCTTCAAGACCTTACCGACGGTCTCGCGGGGCAGGGCCTAGACGGGCAGGCGACCACAGCGTTCGCCATCTCTGACATCAACGCGTGGATCAAGACGACTCCGTTGGCGGGCAAGGTCACCTTCCAGCAGAACCTGCAGGACTACAAGGAAGACAACGTCCTGACCTCGACGATCATGAACACCTACCTCAGCCAAGGCATCCACATCGTTGTGGGGCCCCTTAACAGCGGGGCGGCAATCGCCCAGCTCCCGTTCACCAACAGCCACCAGATCGTCATGATAAGCCCATCCTCGACCAGCCCTCTGGCGTCCATTCCTGGCGACTCCCTATTCAGAACGCCGCCGTCTGACGCCGTCCAAGGACAGGTCGATGCGGCGGAGTTCAAGCAGTCAGGTGTCCAGTCCGTGGTCATCGTCTACAGAAACGACGACTACGGCTTGGGTCTTGCCAACTCGACGGCGACCAACTTCATAGCTCTGGGCGGGCACGTTGAGGCGCAGATTCCGTACGACACAACCATCAGCAACTACGTCTCAATACTTGGGTCCGTGAACGACGCCTATAACTCGGCAGTGGGCAAGTACGGGGCAACACACGTCGCCCTCTACTTCATTTCATTTGACGAGTTCGGCCAAATAGCCACGCAGACGCAACAGAACTATCCACAACTGCTTCAGACTCCCCTCCCGTGGTTCGGGGCAGACGGCGAGGGCGACGAAGCGCCGATAGTCAACTCGACATACTCTTCAGCCTCGGTCGCGACCAGGCTGGCGGCCAGCTTCCCAGGATTCGTTGCAAGCCCGTTGGCACAGTCAGTCTGCGCAAGGCAGCTGGCGGTGCGTGGAACACTGTGCAGCGGTTACACCCTGGGCGACTACGACGACATGTGGCTGGCGGCACTGGCAATCCTCTACTGCGCGCCGGCGGCCCACTACACCACCACTCAAAACGGTCAATGCATGCAACAGGTGCTGCCATCGATTGCTGCCAGCTTCAATGGCGCCACCGGAGTAACCCTCCTCAACACGGCGGGCGACAGGCTCTACGCGTCGTACCAGTTCTTCTGCATCGTCCCAGGAGCAGCGTCGGGCTCCGCAAAGTGGATCAACTGCGGATACTGGACCGCGACGAACCCAACTACTGTAGTCTGGTCACTCAAGCCACAAGGCATTCCTTAAGCGGGGGTCCCACCCCCTCCCCTTTTTGTGATTCCTCATGGGATTAACCATAGAGCTGCAGAACGTGTCGAAGTTCTTCGGAAATCTCAGGGCCGTCGACGACGTCTCAGTCGGGATAGAGGAGAAGACGTTAACAATCCTCATCGGCCCCAACGGGTCGGGCAAGACGACGCTGATCAACACGATAGCGGGATTCTATCACGCAGACGCGGGGAGAGTCATCTTCATGGGGAAGGACATCACCCGGCTTCCTCCACACGAGCTATACAAACTGGGGCTGGCCCGGACCTTCCAGATCCCTAACCTCTTCTGGAAACTCACCGTGCTTGAGAACGTCATGGCCGCGGCGAAGGGAAATCCAGGCGAGAGCTTCCTGAGGTCGTTGGTGAAGGCCACATGGGTGAAGAAGGAGAGGGAGGTGGCTGAAGAGGCCTTCAAGCTTCTCGAGCTGGTCGGGCTTTACGAGGCATGGGACAAGCAGGCGGAAAGCCTCAGCGGGGGGCAGATGAAGCTGCTGGAGATAGGACGCGGGCTGATGGGCGGAGCGAAGGTTGTGCTCCTGGACGAACCGATATCAGGGGTCAACCCCAGGCTGGCATACGAGATCTTCGAGAAGCTCGTGACCCTCAGGAACGACCTGGGGATAACCTTCTTCATCATCGAGCACCGGCTGGACATAGCCCTCAAGTACGTGGACTCCGTCGTCGCGATGGCGTTCGGCAAGCTCATCGCCACAGGAAAGCCGGAGGCCGTCATGGCCGACCCGAGGCTGATCGAAGCGTACTTGGGTGGATAGGTTGCTCCAGGTAGACGGGGTCTCGTCAGGTTACGGCAACCTCCACATACTCACTGACGTCTCCATTCGGGCGGAGACGAAGGAAGTCACGGTAATAGTGGGCCCCAACGGCTCAGGCAAGAGCACACTCCTGAAGACGATCGCTGGCCTTACAAACCTGTACCAGGGCAACATCCTTCTGAACGGGCAGTCGATATCCCGCCTCCCTCCCCACGAGATCGCTCACCGCGGACTAGCGTATCTTCCCCAGACTGAGAGCGTGTTCACCCAGTTGACGGTGGCCGAGAACGTCAAGATGGCGGGCTACACCGTGCCGCCGTCGGAGATGGGAGAGAGGCTCAAGAGCGTCCTCGAGATGTTCCCCCAGATGGAGAGGTACATGAAAACGAAGGTCCAGAACCTGAGCGGGGGCGAAAGGCAGATGGTGGCCATGTCCATGGCGCTCCTCAGGAAACCCTCGGTGATCATGTTTGACGAGCCGACGGCGAACCTTTCCCCGAAACTCGCTACGCAGGTCCTCAAGACCGTCGAGACCGTGGCGAAGGACCTCGGGCTGACCGTCCTTCTCGTCGAGCAGAACGCGAAGAGGGCTCTCGAGATGGGGGACAGGGCGTACCTGCTGGTAAGCGGGAGGAGGGTGTTCGAGGGCGGTTCGAAGGAGCTCCTCTCTCACGCCGAGCTGGCCCAGATGTACCTGGGACTGAAGCCCGCATAGCCCTTCCGTCGCCTGCGAACCGTAGAACGAATAAATACCAAATCTAGCGACTCGCCTATTCTGGGGGACGCCCCCCGAAGTCGAAGTGCCATCTTGAATTGTCGCTAGAGCAGCTGATGTGGGTCGAAAAGTACAGACCGATGAAGCTCGAAGACGTGGCAGACCAGACCGCGATAAAGCAGAGGCTGAAGATGCTGCTGGAGAAGAAGGAGCAGCTCCCTCACCTCCTCTTCGCAGGACCTCCGGGGTGCGGCAAGACCACGACGGCGATGATCATCGCGAAGCATATCCTCGGCGAGAGCTGGGGCGAATACGCCCTCTCCCTCAACGCCAGCGACGAGAGGGGCATCGACATAGTCAGAGAGCGGGTCAAGACCTTCGCCCGCTTCTCCGACAGAAGGGCAGGGATCCCCTTCCGGATAGTCATCCTGGACGAGTCGGACGAGATGACCTCGGATGCCCAGACCGCGCTAAGGAGGATCATGGAGGAGACCGCCACCTACACCAGGTTCATCCTCATCTGCAACTACTCATCGGGCATCATCGAGCCTCTACAGAGCAGGTGCGCCATCTTCAGGTTCCAGCGCCTCGACGAATCTGCAGTCGTCGGGCAGCTGAAGGAGATAGCGAAGAAAGAGAAGATCAAGGCTGCCGATGGGGTTCTCGCGGCTGTCTTCGAGGCCACCCAGGGGGACATGAGACAGGCGATCAACCTGATGCAGGCCGCGTCCGGAGCCGGAGAGCTGACCGCCGACGGAGTAAAGGCAGCCACAGGGGCCGCCGTGAAGACGCGGGTCGCCGAAGTGGTCAGGCTTGCCCTCGACGGCGACTTCGACGCGTCACGCGCCAAGATGGTCGAGCTTACGAGGGTCTACGGGGTGCCCGAGCGGGACTTCCTGAAGTTCGCAAACGAGGCCCTCACTTCGAAGGACACCGACGACCTAGGGGGGGCGATTTCGATTCTCGCCGAATACGACTTCAGGCTGGTGCAGGGCGCCCAGCCCGAGCTGCAGTTGACCGCCATGCTGGCGCAGCTGGCTGGTCTGAAGCGGAAGGGCGACTGACACGGACATCTCGCTCCCGAGGGGGATCCGGGACATCGAGCCCGAGGAGTTCCAGCTGCACGCGAAGGTTAGGTCCGCCTTCGAGGACGTCGCGCGCCTCTACAACTTCAAAGTGATGGAGCCCGCATCCATCGAGCACCTGTCCACCC
>DATFYP010000134.1:0-3184 GCA_035314985.1 Nitrososphaerales archaeon | reverse complement strand
GCTAGAAGACGAAGAGCTGAGACGCAGTTTCGAAGTCAACCTCTTCGGAATACAGAGGGTTGTGCGCGAGGCGCTCCCACTCCTGGTCGAGTCGGGTGGGCGTATCGTGAACATCAGCTCGCTTTCGGGCCTAGTTTCCACAAGATATTCGGGGCCATATGAGATGACCAAGCACGCCCTGGAAGCCTATTCCGAGACTCTCAGGAAGGAGCTGAAGGATTACGGGGTGGCTGTCGCGGTCGTCGAGCCGGGAGGATTCAGAAGCGACTACGCGAAGACAGCTGCGAAGCTCCTTGCGAAGCGCACCAAAAGTCGCCGACCAGCCGTGATGAAGAAAGAGGTTGAAGAGATCGCCAAAGAGTGGCGCGAATGGGTATTGGAAGTTGAGAGAGAACCTTCTCCTTCCCCGGTTGCAGTCGCCGTCCGCGAGGCGCTTTCTTCGAAGGAACCGAAGCACAGGTATGTCGTGGCCGCCAACGCGAAGGAGTTCCGTTGGGCCTTGGGGAGGCTGGTGTCCAAGCTGGTCGAGGTGAACCGGGGATCTGACCACAGTCTCCCGAAGAAGGATTTTCAAAAACTCCTGGATGACACATGGAATCGGAGACGTTAGCGCTATGCCGAACTATTCAATCAAGGAACTCGGGCCGAAAACGTGGCCTGACTTCGAGGGGATAGTCGAAAAGCACAACGGGGTCTGGGGCGGCTGCTGGTGCGTGAGCTTCCACCACAAGAAAGGCGATCCTGACAGGACGACTGCCCAACGCAAGACGCTGAAGGAGAAGCTCGTGATGGCGGGCGAGACCCACTCGGCGCTCGTCTACGACGGGGACCAGATGGTAGGTTGGTGCCAGTTCGGGCCTCCCGCCGAACTCCCGGCCAGGATGAACGCCTACGGCAAGCTGGGGCTGGCTCAGCCGGACTGGAGGATTCCCTGCTTCTTCGTCGACCGCGACCATCGGCACCAGGGAGTGGCGAAGGCCGCGCTGGAGGGGGCACTGCGCATCATCGCTGAGAAAGGTGGCGGCACCGTCGACGCCTACCCGCTTTCTCTCAAAGGCAAGCCATACGGGAGTTCGTTCCTGTGGGGCGGGACCGAAACGATGTTCGCCAGGGCGGGGTTCCACCCGGTCGTCAAGCTGGGCAAGAGCAAACTGGTTATGCGAAAGTCGGTTCGTGGCAACCGACCGCCCAAGTCTCGCGTGGCTGATTAGTGACCGGGGAGCACCCTAGCCCCGTAGTCAACCACCCGCATTTCTTCTCCAGCTGCGGGTTCAACTGGCCTCGTCGACCCACTTCCTGACGAGGAGAGCCTTCATAGTTATCCATTTGCTCGGTCTTCCTTGCCTCTCCAAAGCGAAACGCCTCGGCTTCCTTCTCAGACTGTATTTCGCGCCAGGGGCGAGATCCGGATGAATATGGTCAAGCGCCCATACCCCTCTCGGCATCATCTTGTCGTCCAGCATCTTCAGGGCTGGTTTCAGCCTTCTGTCTCCTGCGTAGCCCAGCCTAGTGAGGAAGTCCATTCCGACCAGAATGTCGTAGTAATAGTGGTTGGGATAGTGGAACCTGAGCCAGGGCGCATACCTAGGTTCGCCATCGTCATAGAGCCGCCTCTCAAGGTAGAACTCTGCCCCTCTCTCGATGGAGCGTCTTATGCTCCTGGTCCGCAATTGCTTGGGCAGAGCAGCGAAGGCAGCCATTCCCTCCCAGCCGTCGAGGGTTCCTGTGTCACTCTTGGAGCAGTGCCAGCCGCCGTCCTCCTTCTGGTCCTCCACCAGCCTATCGAAGAGCCTCCCCACCCTTTGATCATTGGCGTAGCCGAAACGCGTGAGCATCCGTGCGGTGTTGCCGACGATGCACACCTCGTCTTTGAAGATGTTCTCCTTCGGCGGCGGGGACATCCACTCCTTGAAGTAGAGACGCGCGACCTTCCTGATCTGGGGGTTCTCCTTCGTCAACCCAAAATCCGAGAGGATCAGAGCCATCCAGTTGGTAGCCGTGTACTTGGGACCGTAGAGGGACCCTTCGGGGCGTGACTGCCAACGGCCGTCGGGGTGCTGGAGTTTGAGGATGTCAGCAGCCCATCCCTTTCTCACAATGTTGTCATAGGTCTCCCTCGAATCAGAATCGCCAGGTTTCTGGCCAAGCAGTTCTGTTAGGGCGAAGTAGCGGACGACAGGCTGGTCCTCCTCAAGGAGCCACTCGACGGCTTTGGAACTCAAAAGATGTGGAGCATCAGCCTAGGCTCTCTTCTTCACGCCGACGTTCTTGAGGAACCGTTCGAAGGCTTCGTCGGAGATCCAGTCCACTTTCAGGTACTGGGCGACCTGCTCCTCGTCCATGCCGAGCCTCCGGGCTTCTTTTACTGCGACCTTGTAGGCTTCGATTTCCGTCGGCCTGCCGATGTACTCGTAACTCCTGTCCCACAGCTCCTTCCCCTCCCTGTGCTGCCGTATGTGCACAAGCTCGTGTATCACGTCGAGGTAGACGTCGACCTCTCTGCCTTCCTTCAGGTATTTCGAGCTTACCACGATGGACCCCTTGTGGTCGTTTATCTTCATGTAGCCCCGGCGCCTTGATACCTCAACCGAGAGGTTGCCGAGGACCTCGTCTGTCTTCTTCCCGAAGATCGTCCTGACCGCCCGTACCTCTTCGAACCCGCCGAAGACACTTGTGAACGGGTGTAGACCGAGCTTGGCCTTCCTCTCTATGCAGACGCCGACGTCCACAGTTGGAAATGGTTCTTCAATCGGCATTTGAGCTTTTTTCCAGGACACGCTTGGCGTGTATCTTTTCGAACCCCCTCCCCAAATAGAACTCGGCCCCGCCCTCTGACGTCAGTGTTTGGAGGACGAGGACTCTGCCCTCCGAATCGGCGATTTGCCTGGCCTTGGCGAGCAGTGCGGTCGCGATCCCCCGCCTCCTGTGCTCCGGGACCGTGCCCACGCAATAGGCACCCGCAATCATCGGGGTCCTAAACAGAGCCAACACGCCCGCGGTGTCTCCTCTGACTCTGGCCTCTAGCAACGTGACGTTCCTGGATTGCAGTAGCGAAGAGACTATGGGGCCTACAACACCGGCGAGCTCCTCGCTTCCATAGAAGGAGCGGAGATAGGCGACGGTCCATGCGCGCGCTTCTGTGGAGGCGGTCACTTTCTGCCGACCGTCGTCACCTATCGGAGCC
>DATFYP010000133.1:0-4787 GCA_035314985.1 Nitrososphaerales archaeon | reverse complement strand
CGAGCCTCGGCTTCCCACAGATGCTCTCCTCCCGGGCCTCCTTCGGCAGGCGCGGGAACTACATACCCGGGGCCCTCAACTGGATCAGCACCGTGGGCTGGTTCACTGTCAACACGATACTCGCCGTCTTCGCCCTGCAGGCCGTCCTTCCCGGCGTCAACTTCTACATCGCGGCGGCCGGGTACGTGATCATCCAGGCGGTGATAGCGATCTACGGCCACGACTTCATCCACCTCTTTGAAAAAGTGATGTCCGTCGTCCTCGGGATCCTTTTCCTGCTGATGTTCCTGCTCGCGGTCCCCCGCCTCGGCGAAGCGCTTGCCTACGTGCCCGCTGGCTCGACAGGGCAGGTGTCCCTCGGCATGGTCGGCGTCCTCCTGGTCACCGCCTTCTCCTATCTGATGTCCTGGTCGCCCTACGCGTCCGACTACTCAAGGTACATGTCGCCTTCAACGTCCAGGAAGAGGGTGGCGGCCTTCGCCCTCGTCGGAGGGGCGCTGTCGTCCTTCGCGGTGGAGGTGGTGGGGGCGGTCGTGGGGAGCCTTACCCCCAGCCAGACGCTCAGCCTCGGCTACTTCGGGGGGCTGGCCTCGTTCGCGGGAGGCTTCGCGGGGCTTGCCATGCTCACTCTGATCCTGGGGGCGTTCGCGGCCGACGCCCTGAACCTGTACACCAACTCCCTCTCGGCCCTCGTCCTCGACGTCAAGGCCGCCAGATGGAAGACGGTGGCGGCAGGAGGGGCGGTCGGGTTCCTGATCGCCGCCGCCGTGGGAAGGCAGTTCGAGGCCTTCTTCGAGAACTTCCTGCTCGTGCTATCGTACTGGATCATGCCCTGGCTGGCAATAGTGCTCGTCGACTTCTACGTTTCCAGGAGGACGACCGTCGAGAGTAGCGAAGGCGCACTTGGCTGGGACCGGACCGCGATCGGGATATACATCGTGTCGTTCGTGGCATCGGTCCCCTTCATGAACCTCGTTGCCTACGGGCCGAACTTCGTGGGGCCGGCCGCCTCCGCGCTCGGGGGCGCCGACCTCAGCTACTTCTTCTCCTTCGCAGTCGCGGCGGTCCTGACCTGGGTCGCGAGGAACCGGAGACGCTCTCCGGGCTAGCTCCTTTTCAGCGCGCAACCTTTTATCCAATCAACTTTATCGGGTACGCGTGTCCCAGGAGACCAAGTTCAAGGTCAAGATATACGACTCTCCCACGCCGAAGAGGATCCCCAAGGTGGTCAGCGAGGAGCTGAAGGGAGGCGCGAGCCCGAAGGCGATTTCGCGCATGAAGAAGGAGAGCGTCGACTGCCCGATCGTCAAGCGGGAGGTCGGATTCCTGGTATGCTTCGCATGCCCGTCCTTCCTTCGCAGGGTCAGTGGAGTAGTGGACTGCGCGGGGGGCAACGGTCCCCCTGAAGCGTGGCTGTCTGGATAGCCAGAGCGTTTCAGTGCTTTCGGACGCCTAGACCTGACGCACTCGAGTCAGTCGGGGGAGGGGAGAATAGCTAGCCCTTCAGGAACCCGATGACCAGTCCGATGATGAAGGTTATCGACGAGTAGGGGAGGTACCCTGCGAAACGCGCCGCCTCGCTCGCCAGCGCCGAGCTCGAGGCCCCTGACTTGATCAGGGAGATCAAAGGCGTCAAGACCTGGCCGGGCGTAAGGACCCCGACCAGGATCAGGATGATTATCAACGCCGCGATGGCGATCCCTATCTTCAGCAGGGACTTCATGATCAGGCCCACGATGAACCCCAGTATGAGTGGGACGACTATCGCCACGATGAACGCAGTCGAGAGGTCAGGAGGAAGTAGAGTGACCACACTGCTGGTTTCGCTCTTTGGCTTAAGAATCTATGGGTTCTTGAGTGGGCAGCTCGGCCCGCACGGTCGAGCGATTTATAGCGTCTGAAGCCTCAGCCGCCGCGTTGCCCGAACGGGGGTCCCTGGCAGTCTGCATCTCCGCTGCGGTGGCCGGGGTCTTGCTGAGCGTCTTCATCCATTCCCCCTGGTCGAACCCGATCATCTACAGTGACATCGGCTCCTTCTGGGCACGCAGCTGGGTCCAGGCTGCCCGGGTACCGTACGTCCAGGCCTTCTTCGAGTATCCGCCGCTCTCCGGGTTCGCGGTCTACCTGGCCAGGGTGGTCGGTGTGAGCTACGACGGGTACTACCTGGTGTTCGGCGCCCTCAGCGTGCTGGCCGGTGGGGCGCTTGCCTGGTCGACTTGGAGGTCCGCCAAGGCCCTTGGCACCAAGCTCAACCCGTTCTTTTTCGTGATTCCAGGGATGGTGGTATACAGCTTCTACAGCTTCGACCTCTTCCACGCCCTCTTCATCATGCTGAGCCTGCAGTTCTTCCTTGAGAAGCGGCGGACGCTTTCGGCATTCTCGCTTGGCCTCGCAGTGGCTACCAAGCTCGTCGGCGGATTTCTCCTCCCCATCTACCTGATGGAGACAAAGGAGCCCAGACAGAGGTGGGAGTACCTCGTCGTCTTTCTGGAGAGCGCGGGCGCGGTCTTCGTGCCTCTGGCCCTGATAAACTTCGGCAACATCTACGGGCTCCTTCCCTACTTCAGGGCCTGGGGCCTTGAGGATGCATGGTACGTCTGGATCTTCCAGGACCCTGCTACGTGGACCTATGCCAAGGTGTTCGGCATCGTGCTTACCGGGTTCCTCCTCTTCGCCGTGTACACAGCGAAGGTACCCATGGTGCAGAAGGCGTTCCTGGCCCTTTCCGCCTATCTTCTGGGCACGTACATCTACGCGCCCCAGTTCAGTCTGATGCTGATCCCGCTCGCCGCGCTGCTGTCCCTGGAGGGTCCGCTGCTGTTCGCCTGGGACGTCTCCAACGTCCTGATCATACTCACGTGGTTCACGACTTCGGAGCCTACGCAGGCCTGGACCCTCCCTCAGGGGATGGCCCTGATCAGGTCGGCCGCGCTCGCGGCGATGTGCGGGGTCCTTGCGAGGAAAGCCAGCAACGAGCTTCGGGGCCCGAAGCCCGTCGGGCTCAACCAAGGGCCGCCCGCTCCTATCACGGCCCCGTGAGACGGAAGAGGCGACAACGGGGGTTCGAAAAGACTTTATTATCTCGTCGCCTTAGCTGCTGAGGGGCTCTGCGTAGATTGTACGTCGAGAAACTGCAGCTGGAAATCAAGGCTTCGGGTCTTGGTTGGAAACCGCTTAAGCCTCCAGTCTTGAGGGGTAACTCTGGAGTGGACCACATCTTCTCGTTCGTCGCCTCCAGCGGGGAGACGAAGTACGCGTTTGACATCTACGACAAAGTGACGCCTGTAGAGGTGATCAGCTCGTACGTCAAGATGTACGACACCGACACCGAGGTCAACCTGGTCTGCCCGAAGGGCATTGTCGAGGAGGACGCCAGGGTCTTGGCGAAGCAGTACGGCATGGACATCGTCACGGCCGGCGAGATCGGGCGGCTGTTCGAGACCAGCATGATGCGGGCTGCAAGGGCGAACGCAATGAATTCGAAGTTAAACGCGCCTGCGTAACGACACAGCTCCTCCCTAGATTTCATCGGATAGGTTCAGACTAATCGATCGCTAAGGTTCGTTGCCGCTGGCTATGGGTTCCAGTTCACGAAGAAAGGCACCCGCATCCCATCCGAGACCGCGACAGAGCCCTCTACGTGAATGCCTGGGACAGCAGCCTGCGGGAGCGTGCCGAATTGGCAGGTCAGAGTGACATCCTGTCCCGGCGGGAGGCCGACGGAGCCCGTGCCTCCATTGATGGTGCTAGCCGGGGTGGTGCCGTAGACTGTGCAAGCGTACGGGCCCGGAATAAATGCTACGCCGTTCCCACTGTTCCTAAGGTCGATTACGCAGGCAGCCGCCGACACAGAGCAAGAGGTTCTGACGGCTTGCACGTTGGCGGTCATCTGGAGTCTCCCGAAGAGGGTGAAGGAGTAGCCCGCTACAGCAACGCCCGTGCTTATCGTGATCGTGATAAGAATCAAGGTAGCCAGAACTGTCGATACGCCTCGCCTAGCGCACGTGCTGCGCGCCTTCGTACCGTTCCCCCCCGTTTGTTGAACAAGCCTGTCTTCGCTTATAAACGTGAAGTTCGTTTTCAATTCTGAGGATGGGAGCAATCCTCCCTAACAGGTGGGGTCCAGTGGTGGCGGTCGGGAGTCGGTCGCGCTTGGCCGACCTAGAGTGTAAGAACCCTCAAAGGAAATCGCAACTATCCTCTCTCCCATAGGGATCATTCAGATACAACGGGGTCTAGCTTGGGCTCGCTCTTCGTTTGATTATGGAGTATTCTTGATGCTGCGATTGACGCAACTCCGTGTTCGTTTCGAGTCAGGAGCGCTCCTTGTGCAAGGCGGAAGGACGAGAAACGTAAGCGAGCATATGTCGCTGAGCTCTACTCGGGGGGAGTGCGCTTCCTTCGGCTCGTCACAGCCTCGTGAACGTTCTGAACTGTTCCAGCCGCGTGAGTATGATGTTTGAGACAGTGTCCCTGATCAAAGCGAGGTTCTGCGCCCGGATTTCAACGGCCAGCGGAGAAATGGCCGCCACTCCCAGAAGCAGCTCCTCCTGCCAGTCAGAAGCTCGCTCGACGCGATCCATCGCTGAATACACCGTCACTACCTGATCACGGACCCCCCGCCTAAGGCAGCGCAAGTTGCCCGAGTTTCTCAGCTGTTCGAAGGCGACCTTCTGGAACCGAGGAATGGGGATATCGTAAGGCGCGCCTTTGCCTTGAGCATTGACAAACTCGAGGATTGCTCGCCCCTCCTCAAGGTTCTGGATGAGCTCCTGTTTCAGCGCCCG
>DATFYP010000132.1:0-6973 GCA_035314985.1 Nitrososphaerales archaeon | reverse complement strand
CGAGAGGATCTCGGAGTAGTCCTCGTGCGCCGAGGGGTGTAGAATCTGCATGAGGCGCCTGTGCTCGGAATTGTAGATCGGCAACCCAGCACCTTGTCCCCCGCCCGCTTTGGCGCTCATTTAACGATTCTCATGTCGACGGCGGAAAAAGCCAAAGCCGCGTTGACGAAAACCCTTCCCCGCAGCTCGCCCCGACAACCTCTAAAACGGCGGGCAGGACGGCGCGGTCCGATGGCCCTCGCAGAGAAGCTGGCATCCTACGCCCTCTCCACAAAGTACTCGGACCTGGGCGGAGCCACCGTCGCCCAGCTGAAGCTGAGGGTGGTCGACGCCCTTGGGTGCGCCCTGGGAGCGTATCGCGAAAGGCCTGTTGTAATCGCCCGGAGGGTGGCGGAGACCGAGTCCGCCCGCGGCGAGGCCACCATTCTCGGTACGGAGACCAAGACGTCCGAAGAACTCGCGACGTTCGTCAACGGGCTGATGATCAGGTACTTCGACTTCAACGACACCTACCTATCCAAGGAGCCTGCCCATCCAAGCGACAACCTCAGCGCCTGCCTGGCGGTGGCGGAGAAAGAAGGAGCATCTGGGAAGGAGTTCCTGACGGCCGCCGCGACCGCCTACGAAATCCAATGCAGGCTTTGCGACGCCGCCGACATCCGGCACAGGGGGTGGGACCACGTGAACTACGGGCTGGTCTCGACCGCCCTGGCGGCGTCCAAGCTAATGGGTCTCGACGCGAAGCGAGCCGCCCAGGCGGTGAACATAGCCCTGAGCGGACATATAGCCATGAGGCAGGTCCGCGCCGGGGAGCTTTCGATGTGGAAGGGGGCGTCCTTCGCCAACGCCGCGAGAAACGGAGTGTTCGCGGCGAGGCTGGCGGCAGAGGGGATGACAGGACCCGCTCCGGTCTTCGAAGGAGAAATGGGGTTCTTCAAACAGGTGTCGGGCCCGTTCAGGCTGTCCCCCGAGGGGTTCGGCAGGAAGGGGCGGGGGTTCAGGGTGAATGACACCTACATCAAATACTGGCCTGCCGAGTATCACGCGCAGACCGCAATCTGGGCAGCGCTCGAAGTCAGGAAGCGGATCAAGGGGCCGGGCGATGTGGAGACGGTCCTCGTCGAGACCCACGAAGCCGGGTACAACATCCTGGGGAAGGACAGGGAGAAGTGGCACCCGACGACCAAAGAAACGGCAGACCACAGCCTCCCCTTCATGGTGGGGATGGCTCTGCTGAAAGGGACGATAGAGAACGCGAGCTACTCCGAAGAGAACATCGCTTCGAAAGAGACCCTCTCGTTCCTGCGAAGGGTGACCGTGAAGGAGGACCCAGATCTGACAGCCCTCTATCCCTCCAAAGGCATGGGGAGCAGGGTGACGCTGAAGCTCAAGGACGGCAGGATGGTTTCCGCCGAGAATCTAGTGCCGAAGGGCCACCCGTTGAACCCAATGTCCAGGGCGGACGTGGAGGCGAAGTTCATCCGCCTATGCCAACGCCAGCTAGGGGCCAGGACGTCGAGGGAAGCGTTGAAAGCGCTGTGGCAGCTCGATGCCGTGGGGAGCGTGAGGGGCGTGCCCGGGCTCCTGCGAGTTCGTTAGGAATGGACCCGCCAAATTGGGACAGCCCGCCGAGTTTCTGGCCGGCGAACTCTTAATACCACTCGGCGACGGTGGAAGAACATGAAGCTCGCTCTCGGCTTCAACCCCATCCTCCCCTTCGGAGAAGCCGCCTCAGTCGCAGGCAGGGCAGAGCGGGCCGGGTACGACTCGGTCTGGATGCACGAGAGCCTCTTCCAGAGGGACGTGGTGACCTACATCTCCTCCATGGTCTCGGCGACCAAGTCGATCAGGATCGGGTCGGGAGTCATCAACACCTTTACCAGGCACCCCGTGACTGCGGCCGCGACTTTCGCCTCCCTCTCCGAGCTTTCGGGCGGCAGGGTCGTCCTCGGACTGGGGCTCGGCAGCTTCCCCACAGTCCCCCTCCTCGGCTACCAGATCTTCCCGGTCGAGAAGACCAGGCCCCTCAAGCGGATAACGGAATACGTCAAGGTCGTGAAAGAGGTGTGGAAGGGGGGGAAAGTCGACTTTGACGGGGAGTTCTTCAAGGTCCGCGGCCTGACAATGGGGTTCGAGCTCAAGTCCCCGGTCCCGATATTCGTCGCCTCTCTTTCGCCCAGGACTCAGAGGTTCGCCGCCAGCGTCGCCGACGGCGTGATCCTCTCGCCGGGGCTGAACACCGTCTGGGGGACCGAGCGGATGGTCGCGAACGTCAAGGCAGGGGAGGAGGCGAGCGGGAGGAGCGTGGAGAGGGCATCCTACATGATGGCGTCGCTGGACCCCGACCCCCAGAAGGCCAGGGACGCAGTCCGCGACTACTACTTCTTCGTCTATCAGCTCTCGGACGTTGTGCGGCCCGAGGTCCTCGCCCCCTACGGGGTCTCGGAGGAGGCTCTGAGACCGATGAAGGAGGCCTACAGGAAAGGCGACCTCCCCGGGGCGAAGAAGCTTGTCCCCGCCGAGGCCATCGAAGCCCTGACGGTGTGCGGGGGCGCAGACCACGCCGCCGAGAGGATCGACGAGTACAGGAAAGCGGGGGTCACACTGCCGATACTGATGCCGATCGGGAACGTGGATTACGCGGTCCAGGCCCTGTCCCCGGCGCGAAGCTGAGCGGCTGGCTTGTCTCGAGACGGGGGCGGGAGGACGGAAGGCTGGAGGAATCTCGCTCTGGGCACGACTGCAGTGGTCGCATCGATGGTGTTGCTCTTCAGCGTGCCGGCACCTGAGTTCGTCGCCGCCACCTTCCTTTCGACGACATGCATGATCATCGTCAGCCTTGTCCTCGGGCTCCGATGGAGGGGGAAGCCGACGGCCAAGGCGCTGGCTGCCGGGATCGCTTCAGCGGCCGTCCTGTACCTGGTCTTCGCGGCGGGCGCCGTGGGGATCGGGGTATTGCACCCGTTCGGGATCGCGGCCTCGGACTCAGCCTCCATCTATTCGCTCATAGCCTCCCCCGGGAATGCCGCCTACGTCCAGGTGGCCGTCCTGCTCTTCGACTCGGCGGGCTATGAGTCATTCTTCAGGGGAATCCTGCAGGCGCGGCTGAGGCAGGCGCTGGGGCCCTGGGCTGCGCCCGCGGTCGCGGGAATCGACGCCGCTGTCCACATCGTCACCCTGAACCCTCTGTGGGTCGCGACCACGTTCGTGGCAGACCTCGCCTGGGGCCTGACCTTCCACTTATCGGGACGCCTGTCAGCCAGCTTCACGAGCCACTTTATCTGGGACGTCACGGTCTTCCTGCTGTTCCCTCTTCGGTGACATCAAAAGCCACTAATATGGTGCCTTGGACGGGAGCGATGCCGTGATGGAGCGAGTCGGCATCGTCGGAGTCGGCTTCGAAGGATTCAGACCGGCAATCACCGACATCTCGACGAGGGAGCTTATGTTTCAGGCGGCGTCTAGGGCATATTCCGACGCCGGCATCGACCCAAGGAAGGACGTGGGCTCGTTCATCTGTTGTACCGAGGATCTTTGGGAAGGCTGGAGCATCGCGGACGAGATGGTCCCCGACCAGGTAGGGGGCGCGAGGAGGCCTCTCTTCACCGTCGCCGGGGACGGGATCATAGGCATCGGGCATGCCGCCATGCACATCAGGTCCGGGGTGGCCGACGTGGTGGCTGTGGAGGCCCACAGCAAGGTCGCCGACGTCCTAGACAAGACGGCGGTCGAGAACATGGCCCTCGACCCCGCATACTTGCGGGTGCAGGGCGTCAACGCCGACGTCCTCGCCGGGCTGGAGATGAACGCGTTCATGGCGCGCACAGGGATCGGCAGGGACGAGATCAGCCTGGCCGTGCAGGCGGAGAAGAGGTCGGCCCTGAGGAATGGGAGAGCGAGCTATGGAGCGAAGCTGAGCATCAAAGAGATCAACGGAGCGGAACCGATCTCCACACCCCTCAGGAGGCACGACAAGCCCGAATACGTCGAGGGGGGCATCGTAATAGTCCTGGCGGCTGAGAAGTGGATCAAGAAGAACAAGAGGGAGGCGGTCTACGTCGACGGGATCGCCTGGCGCTCGTCCACCCCGTGGTTCGAGGGGGGCGGAACGGACGTCGCCGGGTACGCGAGGGAATCCTTCAGCGCCGCGCTCAAGCAGTCCGGGAAGAAGGGCCTGGCCTCGTTTGACGTCCTTGAGGTCGACGACACGTACTCGTATAAGCTGTTTCAGCACCTGATGTCGATGGGGGCGACGAAGGCGCAAACCCTCAGGTTCGTCGAGGGAGAAGGGCCGGCGCTGAACCCCAGCGGCGGGTCGTTGGGGGCAGGGTACATGATAGAGGCGATGGGGTCGTACAGGGCGCTGGAGTGCGTGCTTCAGCTCAGGGGGACTGCAGGTCCCAACCAGGTGAAGGGGGCCAAGAACGCCCTGGCCCTTTCGTGGAGGGGGAACCCGACGGGGACGGGGGCAGCGTTGGCGCTGTCGGCGGGAGCGTGAGAAGATGAGAAGGGTAGCGATAATCGGGGCGGGGATGACGAAGTTCAGGCGGAGGATGCTCGAGACGGGGAGGGAACTCGCCTTCGAGGCGGGCAGGATGGCCCTCGATTCCGCAGGCATGGAAATCAAGGACGTCGAGTCGGTAGTCATGGGGACCGCCCCGGACGCCTTCGACGGAGTCCACATGAAAGGGGAGTACCTGATGGACGGAGCCGGTGGGACCAACAGGCCCTACAGCAGGGTCTACGTCGGAGGGGGGACGGGAGTCTTCGTCCCGGTGTCCGCTTGGTGGCACGTCGCCTCGGGGATGTTCGACACCTGCCTCGCTATAGGAGAAGAGAAGATGTCGCCGCTGCACCCTCACCCACAGTACGCGTTCTGGAGCATCTTCGACCACACGCTCGAGCGGCCCCTGGGGGTCACCCTCCTCTGGATCTTCTCGCTCGAGATGAGGAGGTACATGGCGGTGCACCATGTGAAGGAGGAAGACATCGCCCTGGTCTCGGTGAAGAACAAGGGGAACGCAATGGACCACCCGTGCGCTCAGATCCCGCAGAGAATCACAGTAGAGGACGTGATGAAGAGCGAGCCGATATGCCTCCCGGTGAAGAGGCTGGACGTCTCCCCGACCTCAGACGGGGCGGCTGCGCTCATGCTGGTTTCCGAAGACGTCGCCAGGAAGTACACGGACGACCCGGTCTGGGTGGACGGGGTCGGCTGGAACGTTGACAGCCAGTACTGGACCAATCGTGACCTGTACTATCCGCGGTACGTGGAGCAGGCGGCGCGCATGGCCTACAAGATGGCCAAGGTGGAGAACCCGAGGAAGCAGATAGACTTCGCCGAGGTGTACGACCCGTTCGACTACAAGGAGCTTCACCACATGGAGGGGCTGCTCCTCGCTGGCAAGGGGGAGGCCCCCAAGCTGACCAGGGAAGGGGTCACTCAGCGGGACGGCGACTTTCCCGTCAACCCGTCAGGGGGGCTGCTCGGGGTGGGGAACCCAATCGCCGCTGCCGGGACGATGAAGGTCTGCGAGCTCTTCTGGCAGCTGAGGGGGGAGGCCGGGAAGCGGCAGGTGAAGAAAGAGGTCAACAGGGGCGTCGCGCAAGCGTGGGGCGATTTGCTCCAAGTTGGAACAGTTATCGTCCTGAAAAGATGAATTTATTCAATTTACGGTGATGGATTATCCTTTTTTACCCACTTCCTTCCTGGCTTATGGTAATGACGCAACCAAATCGCGACTGCGGCATTGCGACCAATCTTGTCGAGTAAAGAAATCGCTTCCGTCAATTTGCCCTGCTTCTCCGAGTCAGCGAACCCTACCTCCTTGACAAAACGGCGAACTTCTTCTACCCTCGACAGATTGAATACCATCACAGTCTTCCGCGCGACCCCTACGTTAGTCATGTCGCCTTCAGCCGTGTTGAGTCGAATCCTGCCTGGGTGAAATCCCCGCCTGAAGAGCAAGTCCCTAGCGTGGTTCAGCAGTGCGGTGTCCGAATTGGCCACAGTAACGTCCACGCCAAGGTATCGAGGGCGGCTGTTCTCGATGCTCACAGATGGATTTCCTTCCGCCGTGAAAAAGCCCCGCAAGAACCCGCGTGGAAACGGCTCCGTGATGGGAATTAACATGTGAATCGGTTGGGTCACAAACTCGTAAAGCATCACGCTCGTAACCTTGACGAGATACCACCTTCCCCGTTTGTCTAGTACCCTCCTCACCCAGTAGGAATCTGTCTTTCCAAGGATTCTCGCCGCCGAGTCCGCAAACTCCTTCGCAAAGTCATAGGATCTAACCTTTAGGACCATCCTCTTGCCACCGTCGCTTTCGTCCGCCCAGCCGTCTCCCAGCCACGCCCCGAGGAAGAAGCTGAGTTCTTCCGAGGGATTCGGTTGGAAGAGCCTCTTGCCAGAGAACGGCGAGGTCGCGCCATGCGCCCAGCGGCTGACTGTCATTCTCGATGGTGGTCTACAACCGCTAGCGATGAGCCTTGCGCAAATCTCGGGCACCGTCAAAGTAGTCCCATCCTTCGTCATCTCCCGTACGGCTTCGTAGGCCCTCATCCTGACAGCAAGTGGGGAGAACTTGCTTCCCACGACCGCAAAGCCGCTTTTTGCTTATAACCACCACGGCGCGAACGTTGTGCTCGCTATTCATTGCCAGCCGGGAAGTTGCTCTGGGAGCCCGACTCAGGAACCGCTAGGCGGGCGAACATCTCCTCCTATCTCAAGTGGCTCGAAAAGAGGGGGAGCAGGTTCGAAGACTACCAGGCGCTGTGGCGGTGGTCCGTCGATGACATCGAAGGGTTCTGGGCCTCGGTCTGGAAGTACTTCGACGTGTCCGACGTGGACTACGTCCCGCTGAGGGAGCGGAGGATGCCAGGGGCGAAGTGGTTCGACGGCGCGGAGCTCAACTTCGCCGAGCGTGTGTTCAGCAAGAAGGGAGACGGCCCCGCATTGGTGGGCAGGGGC
>DATFYP010000131.1:0-7959 GCA_035314985.1 Nitrososphaerales archaeon | reverse complement strand
GGAACTCCTTGATCTTCTTCGACCAGTTCGTCTTGTAGTGCTCGAGCACTTCTGTGATGTCCTTCCCGTCCTCTTCCTGCCCGATGAAGAGGAGCTCCTTCTCGTTCTGCGCCTTCCCGCTTGGCTTCAGCACGTACCTGTCGGGGTTGGTCTTGACGAACTCTATCGCCTTGTCGAACTCGGTGAAGTTCCACGAGGGCAGGATGTCCACCCCCTGCTGGTTGAGCTCCGACTGTCCGAACTCCCGGTCAAGCTCGAGCTTGTCGGTATAGGGAGAACCGCCGACGACGAACTTCCCTTCGCCTCTAAGCTGCTCCGCCTTGCTTCCGTATCCGATGTCGTCGAACACTATTACGTCGGCCCAGTCTTTCGACGGCTCCCATTCGTCTATCTTCTCGAAGAATCCCAGCCCCACGTCCTTCTCCGCTTGGCTGTGGCAGTACATCTTCACGTCATGCCCCTCCTTCTTCAGCTGCCAGGCGAGGTCGGCGGAGAGGCTTTCGTTTGTTACGAACAGGAACTTCATCCGTCTGTGTGAGAAATCACTCCTCGTTAATATCTGTTGGCCAAGGAAGCCGAGCCCGTCCTTGACACGGCCTGCCTCCGCGGCACCGGCCCGACGATCAATGTCTGTCGTCTGAGCATGACGCCGGTCCGGGAGAGGTGCCTGGACGAACCAGTCCTCTGCGGTTCGGATTGGCCCCTGACCTAATCAGTTTGTGGCAAACCTTAACTCTCTGACGGAATCGCAGCTCAAAACGGGTGCGGCAAAACGGTAACACAGAACCTCGAGAAGATATTCAATCCGAAGAGCATAGCCCTCATCGGAGCCACGGACGAGGAGGGCACGGTGGGCCGCGCCCTGATGAAGAACCTCCTGGAGCCGAAGACGCTCAGACACGTCTACCCGGTGAGCATCAAGAGAACCGAGGTTATGGGCCTCAAGGCCTACAGGTCCGTCTCCGAACTCCCAGAGACGGCTGACCTCGCGGTCGTCGCCACCCCCGCCAGGACCGTCCCCGAGGTCGTCGAGCAGTGCGCGCTGGCCGGAATCGTCGGCCTGGTCATAATCAGCGCCGGGTTCAAGGAGATCGGCCCGGAAGGAAAGGCTCTCGAGGACAGGATCACCCAGACCAAGGAGCGCTACGGACTCCGGATCGTGGGGCCGAACTGCCTCGGCATCATGAGGCCGAGCACCAACCTCAACGTCACCTTCATGAAGAACACGCCGAAGCCTGGGAACATCGCTTTCATCGGCCAGAGCGGAGCGATCGGCTCCGCAGTCCTTGACTGGGTAATTCACGAGAACATCGGCCTGAGCAACTTCGTGTCGATCGGTTCGATGTTGGACGTCGACTTCGGCGACCTGATCGACTACTTCGGGACCGACCCTCGAACCAGGAGCATCCTGATGTACGTGGAAGGCCTCACGGAGGCACGCAAGTTCATGAGCGCGGCGAGGCACTTCGCGAGGACGAAGCCGATAATCGTCGTGAAAGCAGGCAAGTTCGGCGAGAGCGCGAAAGCGGCCGCGTCTCACACTGGGTCCCTCACCGGGGAGGACATCATCTACGACAAGGCCTTCAAGCGCGCCGGGATGGTCAGGGTGGACGAGATAGCCGACCTGTTCAACTCCTCGGGAGTCCTTGGGATGCAGCCCCTGCCCCGCGGACCCAACCTGGCCATAGTGACAAACGCCGGAGGTCCCGGCGTCATGGCTACGGATGCGATACTGGGGCTCGGCGGGAAGATGGCCGAGCTCAGCCCGACGACGATGGACACCCTCAACGCGCATCTCCCCAGGTTCTGGAGCAGGGGGAACCCCATCGACGTGCTGGGGGACGCGAAACCCGACAGGTACAGGCTTGCGGTTGACGCCTGCCTAAGCGACGACAACGTGGACGGGGTGCTTGTGATCTACACGGCCCAGGCGGTCGGGGACCCGGTGGCGACCGCATCCACCATCACCGAGCTTTGCAAGAGCAAGGGGTACCAGTACAAGACGATCCTGACGAGCTTCATGGGCTTCGGCGCCGTCGAAGAGGCGAACAGGCTCTTCAACCAGAACAGCATCCCGACGTACTCGACCCCCGAGCAGGCGGTCAAGACGTACATGTACATGTACAACTACAAGAAGAACCTGGAGCTCCTGTACCAGACGCCCGAGGAGCTCCCGGTGGACGCAATGCCTCCGAAGAGGCCGCTCAAGGTGATCCTCAGGAACATGGCCAAGGACAACCGGGAGGTGCTTAACGAAGCGGAGGCGAAGACCTTCCTGGAGTACTACAACTTCCCTGTCGTGAAGACGAAGGTCGCGCGCACGGTGGACCAGGCCGTCTCCATCGCGAACGGAATCCGCTATCCGGTAGCCCTGAAGATTCTCTCTCCCCAGATAATCCACAAGACGGAGGCCGGGGGGGTCGCGCTCGGGATCAACAGCGACACGGAGCTCCGTGAAGCCTACGCCCGCGTGGTCCAGAACGCCGTCCGGTACAACCCGAAGGCAGAGATCCAGGGGGTGACCGTCCAGCAATCGATCAACAAGAAGGGGTACGAGGTCATCATCGGCTCCAAGACTGACCCGCTCTTCGGCCCCGTCATCCTGTTCGGGAGCGGCGGCGTCGGAGTCGAGCTCTTCAGGGACTTTGCGGTCGGGCTCCCCCCGCTGAACCAGACCCTGGCCACGAGGCTCATGGAGGAGACGAAGGTCTACCAGCTACTGAAGGGGTACAGGAACATGCCTCCGGCGAACGTCAAACTAGTGCAGGAGCTCCTCGTCCTCTTCAGCCAGATGCTCGTCGACTTCCCGGAGCTGAAGGAGGTGGACATCAACCCGCTATTCGTGTCAGAGAACGAGGCCTACGCCTTCGACGCAAGGATTGTCGTCGACAAAAAGAAGGTCCTCGAGCACCAGGAGCCGCACCAGCACCTGGTCATACCGCCGTATCCGAAGAAGTACGAGACGGCATGGAGGCTCAGGGACGGGAGGAACATCCTGCTCAGGCCCATCAAGCCTGAGGACGAGCCGATGTGGCTCGAGATGTTCCAGAGCTTCTCAGAGGAGTCGGTGCGCCTGCGTTTCTTCCAAGTGATCAAGGACACCCCTCACGAGATGAGGGTCAGGTACTGCAACATCGACTACGACAGGGAGGTGGCCATAGTCGCCGAGCTCAACGAGGACGGGCGGAAAAGGCTACTCGGAGTGGCGCGAGTAGGGCTGGAACCGGACGGCAAGACCGGGGAACTGGCTTTCATCGTGGCCGACCCCTGGCAGGGGCTGGGACTGGGGACGAAGCTTGTGGACCATGCCATCGACGTCTGCGAGGACATGAAGGTGGAGTCCATCTACGCGCTAATGCTCCAGGAGAACACGAGGGCCATCAGCCTGATGAAGAAGATGGGGTTCGAGGTCCACTTCCTGACGGACGGCACGGCCAGGGCGGTCCTCGACCTGAAAGAGGAGGAGGAGCAGCCGGTACCCGAGGAGCCAGAAGCAACGGAAGCGCCGCCTTCGCAGCCCGATCCGACGCCGTCTTCTGCTCCGGAGCCGGCTGCAACTCCCACATCGAAGGGGACCGAGACGCTCACTAGCTGACCTGTGCGCTCCCTTGCACGGCAACGCCTAGGGGGACCCAGGACGGCTGAGGACAAACCTCAACCATGGGCTTTATTCAAGTTTTTCCGATCTCAGTCGCCTAGAGCGGGCTCTCGATCCCGTTGACGAAGAGTCTGTCGAGTACGGGTCCTATCTTCTCGATGCTCGCATGCATCGGGCAGCGCCTGTGGGTCGTTCGAACCAGGTCTCGTATCCGGTCGAGGGACGCGCTCGACGTAATCTTGGTCTCGACCACGAAGTCCTTGAACGCAGGTTCAACTCCCTCCCACTCCCCCTGGCCGCGCCTGTCCCAGTGCCCCCTGACGCTCGTCTCGAGGGAGTCGAACTCGAGGCCGCGCAGAGCCGCCAGCCTTGCGAACGTCACATTCTCGCAGAAGCCTACAGCCGACATGAAGAATTCCAGTGGGTTCGGTCCCTTGTCGGAGCCGCCCAGCGACGACGGTTCGTCACAGGTGAGCGTATAGTCCCTCATCCTCGCCTCCTGAAGCTGGTCCCCAACAAGCTTCGAGTCGGCCCGAACCGTACCCAGGCCCGCCATCGGGTCGGTGATTCCCTGTATTCCGGCAAGCCACTTCTCGACGAGTGGCTTGAACGCTGACGATATCAGAGGCATGGCGGCCACCACGCGCCCCAGTGAATAAGGTTTTTGTCGCCTCCCGAGAAATCAGGCCGAATCGAACTGCTGCGGCCCAAAGGAGTCCATTCTGGAGCTAGCCATGCTCAGGTTCTCGGAGCGCGATGCGAATAGGCACGTGGACTCGGCTAGAAACGCAACGGTCGTTCGTGGAAGACACCCTTAACTCTCCGGCAGCGCCATTCGGAGTGCCTTGGGCGCCCCGTTCTATCCCACCTCATCCATAGCGATCGAGAAAATGCTGGCCATGGCCGGAGTGGACTCAGAGTCGATAGTCTACGACCTTGGCTGCGGGGACGGAGGAATCGTCGTCGCCGCTGCCCGCGACCACGGCGCCAAGAAGGTGGTGGGCATTGAACAGAACCGGAGGCTATGTTCCGTGGCCCTCGCGAAGACGCGCGGGCTGAGGAACGCGAGCATAGTGAATGCGAACTACGACGATGTGGACATATCGGACGCGACCACCGTTACGCTCTACCAGAGCACGAGTGAGAACGTGAGGCTGAAGCGAAAACTCCTCACGGAACTCTCGAGAGGTTCCACCGTGGTCTCCCACGATTTCGGGATTCCTGGGTGGCGCCCCAGGGAGTTTCAAACCTTCAGGGAGGGCCGCCACTCATACAGAGTGATCGTCTACGTCATAGGCTCCGAGACGCCTCCGTAGCTGGCATAACCCAACGCCTTGAGCTGACGCAGGGCTCGCCTGAGCGCAGGGAATTGGCGCACCTAGGGATTTGACTCCAGCTGGGTTTAGCGTGCCCCGTCTCCAACCTTCGGCTTCGTCTTCACAAGGACGGACGCAAGTAGACGCGGGCTCGGTGGGGCCCGGAGCTAAACGCGTTCCCGAAACGGACTCCGACCAGGGGCAATCGCAGGGCCACTTCCTGACATGCACTGGCGGCCCAATCTCGCTTAGGTCTGTTTACCCTTATGAAGCTTCCTGAACATCTTCAGAGTCTCGCCCATGAACATCGGAAGGTCCCCGGGGTACCTCGACGTGACCAGATTCCCGTCCACGACCACAGCTTTGTCTTCGTACTCTCCCCCCGCGGCCCTGATGTCTTCTGGGACCCCGTCGTGCCAATAGGACGTCAGCTTCCGGCCCTTGATTACGCCTGCCGAGGCTAGGGTCCACGGGCCATGGCATATCGACGCCACTGGCTTTCCCTTGTCGAAGAAGGACTTCGCTATCTCTTGCGCTTTCCTGTTCTTCCTCACAGTCGCGGGCGCGCCGTCCGGGGACCCCCCTGGGATAATCAGAAGGTCGTAGTCGTTCGGGTCAACGTCGTCGAACGTCCGTTCGATCTCAAGACCATAGCCGTGCTCGCCTTCTATCCCGCCCTTGCTGGGGGCCGCAATGTCCACTTTGAATCCTTCTTCCATCAGTCTGAAGTAAGGAAAGAACAACTCCATGTCCTCGAATTTGTCTGCAGTCAGGATGATTGCTTTTGGCAAGCTATTGCAACTCGGAGCTCCGGGTTCTGTAGTGCAGCATATCAGATTTTCCTTGTGTTCGAGTTCCACAGAACGCGTGATCACTGGAATTCTGCGGGTTCAAGCCTCGCAATCTAGTGGACCATCCTGGGCCCACTCTCAGCAATTGGAACCGGACCCGGGTGTTCGCGGGTCGAACTCTCTGAGTTCCCAGCCTGGTCCGGGTAGCAGATTCCGCGAGTCCCCGAGCCAGCATGGAGACGGCGTGGGCGAATTCTTAAGAAGTCGCCCAAGGCTCGTTCAAGGCGGACTTGGTAGACCCGGTTCTACTGACAACGGTCGCCGTACTCCACATTGTTTCCGCAATCACCTGGCTAGGGAGCACTCTCTTTCTCGCGATCGTTGTCGCGCCGAGTCTCAGGACGCTTAGCCCCCTTGCGGGGATGGAGTTCGTCGCGAGAGTGGGGCGGAAGATGACGCGCTACGTTTCGGCCGCCGGAGGCCTGACGATTCTCTTCGGGCTCGCCCTGCTGTACGTCTATTTCGGAAGCGACTACGCAAGTTGGCCGTTCACACTGGAGATCGGGTTCACAATTGGTTTCATCGCCTTCCTCGACGGGGCGTTGGTGGTTGGGCCCACCATAAACAAGGCAAGTGACATCGCGAAGGATTTCGTCAAAGATCAGCAGCCGGGACCTCCCCCGGCACAATTCCTCGCGCTCATGAAGAAGGGAGGAGTCGGAACGACGATCTCGACAGTGCTCCTTCTGGTCGCCGCCGTTTTCATGGTGGCAACCGCATTCTACTGACCGTCGAGCTGTCACTAGACCTTCATGTTTAGTAGTCCTGGCCGGGAAGACCGGGAGGTGCAGGACCAGGGGTCCGGGCCGTGAGTTGCTGGGAAGTCGAACGAATAGTCCACTTCGAATTCGAGAAGGGTGATCCATGCATCGACGGGTTTGTACACTTCGGCTTCCATGATCGGAGGGGCAGACACTACCTATTGCCCATCAGAGGCACTTTCTCGGGCTCCTAGGCGAAGACGGGCGGCTCAGATGGACCGTGGCCGCTCGCCCCGTCTTCGAGGGCGTCCCGAACATTGCTGGGGAGCTCAGTTTCCCAATCTACATCGACAGCCTGCTCGACGGGACCCTGGTGGTGTCCAACTTCGGAGACAGCCGGCTGTTCAAGGTCGACCCCAGCTGCATGGAGGCTAGGCTGTTCTTCGACGGCTCGGCTGCTGGGATGAAGCACGCAGGAAACTGCGTGGTCGATGACCAGGGCTTCGTCTGGGTCAACGAGGTCGAAGGCTGCAGAATCTGGAAGCTCGACCCTTCTGGGAGACCTGTGTTGACGCTTGGAAACGGCGAACCTGGCTTCGATGCCGGCGTCACCGATTTCGAGGGTGCGCGGTTCAACTGGATCTACGACATCCGAAGAGGTCCGGACGGCAACATCTACGTTCTGGATAGCAAGAACTTCGCCATAAGGATGATAGACGTCCGTGCTTCCCATGTGCACACGATAGCCGGGACAGGGAAGGCCGGGTACGAAGGGGACGGTGGAGATCCTCGACTCGCGACCTTTGGAAGTGACCCGTCGGCCCGCTTCGACGGCCCGATATCGCTGTCCGTGGATGAAGTGGGAAACGTGTACGTCGGGGACAGGTTCAATCGGGTCGTCAGGATGATTGACAGGCGAGCCAATGTCATCAGCACGATAGCCGGCAACACTTCAAGCAGGACCGAAGAGGAGAATATCCCGAACGAACGCGACCTGCTCGCACTAAGACTTCCGAAGATCAGCAGCATGGACTACTTCAACGAGCGCCTGTACGTTCCTACAGACCTGGCGGAGGACACGGGGGACCTGATCGTGCTGAGGAAGCTCCACGTTGGCTCGCTGGTGGACATGGGAAGGAGGATCCAACCCCTGTCTGCAGGGAGATGAGCGGGCCCGGCGGGGTTCGCTTGACTCCTTGGGCGAATCGTACCCTCAACCTGAGGCCGGGAACGGTCGGCTTTCGATGGAGCCGCTATGACCTTCCATGCGTTGCCGCACTGCTCGGGCTCATGTTGCGCGTGGCCTGGGCGACATCCATAAATCACGCGCACCTACGGAGCCGAATTCAGTCCCATCTTGGAGAATCCCTATCCTCTCGAATCGCTTCTGTCGGCTAGACAACTGCTGGCGCCGGTGATTGCAGGCGACTACGTCTACTTCCTCAGCAACATGAGCGGGCTCATCAGCCTGTACAGAATGAAGAGGGACGGGG
>DATFYP010000130.1:0-7147 GCA_035314985.1 Nitrososphaerales archaeon | reverse complement strand
AAGGGGATGATTGGGTAGATGGACGGAATCGTTCACTGCCCGAATTGTGGCGCGTCAGTCATCGCCGAAGAGGAAGAGTTCCACAAATGTGGCATCGGCAAGCCGACAATCCGAAGGGTTGTAGATGTAGCCTACCAGTGGTGGCTCAAAGCGAAGGGCGACCCCTTGATTGCCATCATGGGCGCGGACGGGACACTCTACCGATTCCTACCATCACCCAATGCGGGACACCCTTACAAATCACCCGAAGAAGATACAAAACCCTGTTTGGCCAAGAAATGCTTAAGTGAGCAGCGCCGAGAGAAGCGGAAGTTCGTTGGACTCTGAGTTTCTGGGCCTCTCGCTCCTGTTTGTTGTGATCGGGGTCGCGGGAATAGTCCTCTTCTACGGGCCGATGAACTCTGCCGGAGACTCGTGCTATTGCCTTATCCCGAGCCCCGAACCCGGTGCGGCCCAAGGGACCTCCAGCATATTCCTCGCCTTGGGGATACTCTTCTTCCCCATGGGGCTCATGAAAGGGGGACTGCCATCTCTAAGGAAAGCGGCGACGCCAGCGAAACTGGCTCCGGCCCCTGGTGTCATGGTCACCCCTCCTGTCCCCATGTCAAGCGGGAAACTCCTCGCGACTGGAATCATCCTCGTGGTCCTCGGGGCCGACGCAGTCCTCATTCCCGGATACCTGGTTCTGAAGAGTATCCCTGTGACGGGCGGGGGTATCCTGCTTACGGCGCTGGGAGGGCTGGCCATGTACATCGGGTCGAGGAAACCGAAGCCCTAGGGCCGGCCAGACTTTCGCGCCCTTGGCGCGGGAAATCGTTTTAACGAGACCAGCCGGGGGTCCACAGACAGTTGAGCAGCAAGACCAAGAAGCCGAAGCCGCCAGGGAAGAAGAAGGAAGTGGCCGCGGAAGCGCCAAAGGCGAAGGAACCCAAGATGACGAAGCCGACGGGTCGCATCCCCGGCGCGACAGTCAGCGCACGGCGCGGATTTTCAATGGTTGAGAGGACGGGAAAGGGGTTTTCCAGGCGTGAACTCTCCGAGGGGGGCCTGCCTCTTGGGCTCGCTCTGAAGTGGCGCGTGCCCGTAGACTTGAGAAGGAGAAGCCTGCTCCAGGCCAACGTCTCCGCAGTGAAGAAATGGTACGCCCAGCCGAAGAGGGCCGAAGGGGCGGCCACGCCGAAGCCGCAGCATTTAGTACCCCGGAAGCGGGCTCCGAAGAAGAAGGTAGCCTAGGCGTCCTTAGCCCCGCTCTCTGCCGAGCATGTAGAGGTACTGCTGAGCGTAGCCAGCGTAGCGTCCGAAGTAGGCACGCGCGGCTTTGGATAGGTCCGAGTATTCGCGGTCGGCGAGCTTCCCGCTTGGCTCGCGAGACAGCTTCTTCCGAACCCTTGGCCCGACCAGCTTGGGATAGGAGCTCGCAAGCTCCCTGGCTATCCACACGTCGATGGGGAATGCCTCGTCCTTGCCGCACGAGTAGAGCAGCACGCAGTCAGCCACCTTGGGGCCGACACCGAGCAGGAGCTTCTCTCCGGAAAGGACCGTTAGCAGAGCCCGTCGGGCATGCTCGTAGTCCATCATGGCGACCTCCCCTCCTTCCACCGCCCCCCTAGAGACTGACTCTGCGACGCGCCTGAGGAAGGGGGCTCGGTAGCCTAGTCCGCAGTCCCTGAGCTCTGCCACCTGGGCTTCGGCAAGCCGCTCCGGCTGGGGGAAGCCAGAATACTTCAGCCCCTCGAACTCGATTGTCTCGCCGAACCTCGAACAGACCGAGGACACCATCTTCTTGATCCTTGGGATGTTGGCGTTGGTTGCGAGGAGGAATGAGGCGAGGCACTCCCAGAACTCCTGTTTCATTAGACGGAGGCCGTAGAACTTCTGGACCGCCAAGGCCATCGTTTCGTCTCTCATTATCGACCCGAGGACCGGCTCCAGTTGCTCATCCAGCCGGAAATATGACCTGACGAAGGCACCGCCCATCGAATCAGAGCTGGAGACGCAGCGGATGGAATCCCCCTCCTGTTTCGCCTTGAGCACCCCCCCGGAGAGGACGCCGTACCACCACTCCCCCCTGTTCTCCCAGCGGAAGACCTGGCCACTTTCGAGAGTGTAGTCCAAGCTGAAGGGGGACTCCAGGTCCAAGGTGAACTCCATTTCCTGGGTCCGACCGGAGGGCGCCCACTAATGGGAGTTTCCTAGGAGATGTTTCAAATACTTAGAGAGAGCGGCGGGGAAGCGTTGAGCTCGGAGTACGCCGCGAGGACACCGCTATCCCGGCGGCTCTATGGGAGGGCCAGGAAAGTCTTCGCGGGAGGGGTGAACCACAACGCTAGGTCCTACTCCCCCTATCCGCTGTTCCTAAAGCGGGCCAAGGGCCAGCATGTCTGGGACGAGGACGGGAACAGGTACGTCGACTACTGGATGGGGCACATGGCCCTGATCCTAGGCCATTCGCCTGGGGTGGTGGTCGAGGCGTTGCGGCAGCAAATCGGAAACGGCACCCATTACGGCATGGGGAGCCGGCTGTCACTGGAGCTGGGTGAGGAGATACAGCGCAGCGTGCCGTGCGCTGAGATGCTGAGGTTCTGCAACACGGGGGCGGAAGCTACGATGTACCTCGTGAGGCTGGCAAGGGCGTTCACAAGGAAGAGGACCGTGGTCAAGATCGCAGGAGGGTGGCACGGCTACAACACCGAGCTGAACAAGGGGGTCCACCGACCATTTGACAGGGCGGAAGGGGAGGGGATCCTTCCCGCGGAGCAGTCCCACCTGGTCACAGTGAGGTTCAATGACCTCGAAGCGGCCGGAAGGGCGATGAGGAAGTCAAAGAACGACCTTGCCGTCGTGTTCCTGGAGCCGGTCCTGGGGGCGGGAGGGTGTATCCCGGCCGACCCCGAGTATCTGAGAGGCCTCCGGGAGCTGACTGAACGCGCGGGGGCGCTCCTTGCCTTCGACGAGATAATCACCGGCTACAGGCTGGCCCTGGGGGGCGCCCAAGAGCTGTACGGGGTGAAGCCGGACTTGGCTGCCCTCGGGAAGATAGTAGGAGGAGGCCTCCCGATAGGGCTGGTCTGTGGCCTGAAGGAGGTTGTGTCCATGGCGGACCCGTCGAGGAAGGAGCGATTCGTATCCATCGGAGGCGGGACCTTCTCGGAGAACCCGCTATCGATGGCCGCAGGGCTGGCGACCACGCGGTTCCTGCGCAGGAACAGGGGGAGCGTCTATCCGAGGCTGGAAGAGGCGGGAGGAAGGCTCAGGTCAGGAGTGGACCGGGCCTTCAAAGAGCAGGGAATCCGGGCACATACGACGGGGATGGGGTCGCTCTTCTTCACGCACTTCGGGGAGAAGCCGACGAGCGCGGAGCAGGCGGCCGCGGAAGATAGATCGCTGGCGGCAGCCTATTCGATGCGATTGCTTTCGAGTGGGGTCTTCCTGCTCCCTGGACACGCCGGGGCGATCTCGACTGCCCACACGAAGGAAGACATCGAACGGTTGATCCGGGTGAGCCGCGGCTTCGCGGCTGACGAGAAGGCAGGTACAAAATAGGGGGGCGAAGGTCAGCGCTTGACCTTCGACAGCCTCGAATCCACGTCCGACCAGTTGACCACGTTCCACCAGCTCTCGACGTACTTGGCCCTGTCGTTGAGGTAGTCCAGGTAGTAGGCGTGCTCCCAGACGTCCAGCCCCAACACGATCGTCATCTGGGCCAGGTGCATGAAGTTCTGCTTCTCGACCTGAGTCATGACAAGCTGGTCAGTCTCAGAATCATACAGGAGCAGAGCCCATCCGCTGCCTTCGACGGTCTTCGCAGCGTCGCTGAACTGCGCCTTGAACTTGTCAAAGCCCCCGAAGTCCTTGTTCATTCTGTCTGCGATCGTTCCTCCCGGGGAACCCCCGCCCTTGCCCGCCGGGGCCATGTTGGGCCAGAAGATCGAGTGCAGGATGTGCCCGTCGACGTTGAAGCTGTAGTCCCTCAGGACCGCCCTGACGTCAACCTGGAGCTCTCCCTTGCGGGCCTTCTCCAGCTTGTCGAGCGCGCCGTTGGCGCCCGTGACGTATGCCTGGTGGTGCTTGTCGTGGTGGAGGGTCATAATCTTCTCCGAGATGTGGGGAGCTAGGGCGTCGTACTTGTATGGAAGAGGTGGTAGCGTGTATGTTTTAGCCATGACCCGCCACCAACGCCCTTTCCGTAAAAATGTTGCTGAAGCCCGGCCTCTTCTGGGGCTAGCCCTTCTTCGCCTTCTGCCAGTCGTCTAGGAAGCGCTTCAGCCCGGCGTCGGTCAGTGGGTGCTGCCACATCTTCTCCATGACCTCCGGGGGCATCGTAGCGATGTCGGCCCCGATCTTCGCCGCCTCGAGCACGTGCTGGGGGTGCCTGATGCTCCCGACCAGGACCTGGGCCTTCAACCCGTAGTTGTCCCTGATTTTCACGAGGTCCTCTACGACCTCCATCCCCCTCTGGCCCACGTCGTCGAGCCTTCCAATAAACGGGCTGATGTACGAGGCCCCCGCCTTCGCCGCCAGGAGCCCCTGGTTGGCGGAAAACACGAGGGTCATGTTGACGGGGATCCCCAGCGCGCTGACGGTCTTTGTCGCCCTCAACCCCTCCGGGATGATCGGTATCTTCACGACCACGTTCGGGGCCAGAGCGTGCAGGTGCTTCGCCTCCCTGACGATGCCGTCGTGGTCGGTGCTGACCGCCTCGGCGCTGACCGGCCCCTTGACTTCCTTGCAGATGGCGACGACGATGTCCTCGAAGTTCCCAGGTTCCTTTGAGACCAGGGTGGGGTTCGTGGTGACGCCGTCCACCAAGCCCATCTGGTTCAGCCTGGAGATCTGGGCCAGGTTCGCCGTGTCGAGATAGAACTTCAATTTCGTGACGACGCCCCGTTTTCGTTATTAAAGTCTAGTGGCGGGCTTTCATGACCGACGAGACGGCCTCTTCGATGTTGGCCGCGACAAGGCCGTACTTCTTCAGCAGCTCCGAGGTCTCGCCGCTCTCACCGAAGGTGTCCAGCACACCGACCCTCTTCATGATGGTGGGACGGTTCTCGCCGAGGACTTCCGCCACGGCGGACCCCATGCCGCCCATTATGTTGTGCTCCTCCGCGGTCACGACGCAGCCGCACTTCTCCGCGAAGCCTGCCACCGTCTGAGCGTCGATTGGCTTTATCGTGTTCAGGTCGATTACGGCGGCCGATATCCCCCTCGCCTTGAGGGATTCTGCGGCCTTCACCGCCTCTGGGACCATGATGCCGCAGGCGAAAATTGCGACGTCGGACCCGTCGGATATCACGCTCGCCTTACCGAGGTTGTATTCGAACCCCCCCTCGTAGACTACAGGAGTGGACGGCCTCGTGAGCCTGATGTAGAAGGGGCCGGGGATCTCGGCAACGGCCTTGACGATTGCCTTGGTCGAGACCGCGTCTGCCGGAACGATCACCCTCATCTTCGGAATAGCGCGCATGATGGCGATATCCTCGACCTGCTGGTGGGATGCGCCGTCCGGGCCGACCGAAATGCCCCCGTGGGAGCAGACAATCTTCACGTCGAGGTTCGGGTAGGCGATGTTGTTCCTGATCTGGTCCACGCACTTCCCAGGGACGAATATCGCATATGTGCCCGCATAGGCTATCTTCCCTGCAAGGGCGAGTCCCCCGGCGATCGAGATGAGGTTCTGCTCGGCGATCCCGATGTTGAAGAACCGCTCCGGGAAGCGGGAAGAGAAGACCCCCGACTTCATGGAGCCAGTGGTGTCGGCCCCCAGCACGACGACCCTGGGATTGCTCGCTCCGAGCTCAAGGAGGGCCTCGCCGTAGGCGTCCCTCATCGCCGCCAGCCTAGTCGACATCAGGCAGTGCTCCTTGAAGACTCGGCGCGTTCCCTGAGAATGGAGATAGCCCGCACCGGATCTTTCTTGCCATAGACTCCTGCGCCTGCGACGAGCACGTTCCCACCCCTCTTAACCACTTCGTGGACGTTCTCCGGCTCCACTCCGCCGTCTATCTCGACGTCGGTCCCCGCGCCCTTTTCGCCGACGAGCGCCGCTAGGCGTTCGAGCTTCGGCAACACCGAGAGGTCCATCTGCTGGCCGCTGAAGCCAGGATTGACTGTCATCACGACGAGCGCGTTCAGCCTGTCGAGCCTCTCGACGGCCCAGGGAGGGATCTCCGTACCAGGCTTCAGCGCAAGACCCACGTCCTTCCCGCGCCTGCTGACCATGGAGTGGAGCTCGTCGAACTGCGCCGCCGTGATGGCCTCGGCGTGGAAGGTGAGAAGGTCCGAGCCTGCGTCCAGGAACTTCTCGGCGAACTTGAGCGGCTGGTCGATCATCAGGTGAGTGTCGAACCTCAGGTCCGACAGCTTCCTCAGCGACTTCACTGTCCCCGGACCGAAGGTGATGTTGGGGGCGAAGTGGCCGTCGATGACATCGAGGTGGACCTGGTCCGCCCCTCCATCCTCACAGATCTCGACAGCCTTCGCGAGCCCCCCCAGGTCCCACGCCAGAACCGATGGGGCTATCCTGATCTGCTTCAAGGGATCACTTTAACTCGCTGAGCACGTCCGAGAGGGTGTCCTTAGCCGGGGCGGTCCCGTGGTACCGGGGCGACCACTCCATGAAGGAGATCCCCTTCCCCTTCACCGTGTGCGCTATTATCACCGTGGGGCGGTTCCTAGTGCTTGCAGCCAGGTCGAAGCCGTCGATGAGCTGGGTGATGTCGTAGCCGTCGACCTCGATGACGTTCCAGTTGAAGGCGCGCCACTTGACCGCCAGAGGCTCCAGGGGCATGATCTGCTCGGTGAGGCCGTCCTGCTGGATTCCGTTGCGGTCGATCATGGCGGTGAGGTTGTCGAGCTTGTACTTGGACGCGGCCATTGCGGCCTCCCAGACCTGCCCCTCCTGCTGCTCCCCGTCCCCCATCAGAACGTACGTCCTGAAGCCTTTCCGGTCGAGCTTCGCCGCCAGCGAAGTGCCCACCCCAAGGGAGAGCCCTATTCCCTCGGACCCTGCGGGTGCCTCGACCCCCGGTACCCCCATGGAGGGGTGGCCCTGGAGCCGCGAACCGAGTTTGCGCAGCGTCATGAGCTCGCTCGGGTCGAAGTACCCGGCCTCGGCCAGGACGGCGTAGAGCAGAGGAGCCGCGTGCCC
>DATFYP010000129.1:0-14029 GCA_035314985.1 Nitrososphaerales archaeon | reverse complement strand
CGTCTCTCGTGCGTGCCTGAACCCTTCCGAATAGGCGCTCCCGATTCCCTTCTTCGAGTCCCTGACCAACACGCCTACCCAGGGCTCCTTCGCCGAGATCTCGCGGATCACATCCGCCGTCCCGTCGGGGCTACTGTCGTCGACGAACAGTAGTCTCAGGTCAGGTACGCCGACGGACCTTAATCTTTCGACGAGTCCCTGTACGTTCTCCCTTTCGTTGTAGGTCGGGACGACCACGCACGTTCTCATCACAGCGTGCCCCGCCGGAGTCCCTACAGCAGCTCGCGCGCTGCCGCCAAGAACTCGTCACTTACCCGTCTCATGTCCGCCGTACTGATCCCCGGATGCACCGGGAGGGACAGCACGTGCTTGGTAGCCGCCTCCGTCTTCGCCAGCCGCTTCCTCGAATAGCCCAGCGTGACGTAGAGCGGGGTCCGGTGGACCGGGGTGTGGAAGTAGACGGCCGCGCCCACCCCCCTGTCGTTCAGCCTCTTCTGAATCGCGTCCCTGTTCTTCTTCAGGTAGAGCGTGTACAGATAGAACACATGCGTTCGGTCGGCCTCGTCCTGAGTGAACTCCGCGCCGTCGACCTTCCGCGTCTTTTCCATCAGGAACTTCGCATTGCGCCGGCGCGCTTGAAGGAACCCCGGCAGCCTGCGCATCTGCACGCAGCCTATGGCCGCGGACGTTTCCATCATCCGATAGTTGAACCCGAGGTGCCTCGAGTCGTACCCGTGGAGCATCCCGTGGTTCCTCACCAGCCTCAGCCGGTCTGCCAGCTCGTCGCTGTTGGTCGACAGGACCCCCCCTTCGCCCGTCGTGGCGACCTTGCTGGCGTACATGCTGAAGCAGCCGATGTCGGACAGCGTCCCAGTCTGCTTTCCCTTGTACTCCGCCCCCAGTGACTCGGCCGCGTCCTCGACGACGCGGACCGAATGGGCCCTGGCCACCTCCCTGATTTCGTCCATGTCCGCCGGGTACCCGTAGAGGTGCACTGGGATGACCGCCTTTGTCTTCTTGGTGACCGCCCGCCTGAACGCCTCCGGATCCATGTTGTAGTCGTCCTTGGTGTCCACGAAGACTGGCTTGGCCCCACATGCGAGAACGACGTTCGCCGTGGCCACAAAAGTGAACGAAGGCACAACCACCTCGTCCCCCGGCTTCACCCCCAGCGCCAGCAAGGCGCAGTGGAGCGCCGCCGTACCCGAGTTAACGGCTATCGCGTGCTTCCCCCTCAAGAGCCCCCTTACCATGGCCTCGAACTCCCGCACCTTGGCCCCGCCCTCATAGGACCCGTCGGTCAGCCTTCCGCTCTCGACCACCGCGGCGACGGCCCTCGTCTCTTCCGCGCCTACCAGGGGCTTGTTTATGGGTATGAACTCCATTTTTCCCGCGACCGTCCCACGGCGGGAGAGTATTTGAGAATCATGCCGGACCCCTGCTGCGCTTCTGATGGCATCGCCCTCGGTCAACTCGGTCCCGCCGAGACTAGTCACCCTTGTCGCACTCGCAGTAGTCGTCCGGGTCGTCATGGTCTTCGTCATCCCGCCCCTCGTCGACGTGTACTACTATGACTCACAGGCGGTCTCTGCCCTCGTCACCGGCGTGGACCCCTATGGCCACCTGTACTCCAGGATTCCGTCCTGGCTCGCCACGGAAGGGGCCCAGCGCGTCTATGCCTACCTCCCGGGGGTCGTCCTCTTCCTCGCCCCCTTCGGGGCCTTCCTCGATATCAGGCTGGGGCTGGTCGCGGCCGACGTCATGGTCGCATGGAGCCTTTTCGCGCTGGGCGGAAGGAAGTCCCGGGCCGCTGCTCTCGCGTTCTTCCTCGCCCCCTGGGCGTTCCTGTTCTCCACGTCGTACGCCAACAACACGCTGGTTGCGATGGCCTTCTTCGGAGTCTTTCTGGTCGCCGAGGTCAGGGGGAGGATGCTCCTCGCTTCGCTCTCGCTGGGTGTGTCTCTGGCGTCGAGCCAATTCGTCTGGCTGGTCTTCCCGTTCCTTCTTGTGCGCTACGTCCGGGAGAGGAGGCTGGGCTACGCAGTGGCGAGCCTGGCGGTCGCCGCCCTGATACTGCTGCCCTTCGCTCTGTGGGACTACGGCTCCTTCGTCTACGACACTGTCGTCTTCCAGTTCGCGCGGCCGGTGCAGGGCCTCGTCACCCCGGAGGCCTTCGGGCTGAACTTCAACCCCACCTTGAGCGGGCTTGCCTCGACCGCGGCGGGGGTCTCGGTCCCCCTCCTGATCAGGGTAGTCCTCGCAGCGGCCGCGCTCGGAGCGCTTCTGTTCAAGACTAGGGACCTACGCGGCCTGCTCCTCAACGCCTCCGCCTTCATCCTCGTTGCCATCTTCCTGCTGGCCGACGACTTCTCATGGTGGTACCTTGAGCTGCCCTTCCAGGTCCTCCTCGCCGCCCTCGCATTTGACCGGGGCGGGGGGTCCGCGTCTCACGCCAACGCTTAAAGCACCCGATTCCCGCTGCGCCCCAGGTTGTCCGAGGGGAACAGCCTCGATCCCGGGACGAGACGCCTGTATCTGATTATCGCCTGGATTTCTCTTGCCACCATCGTGGCGGTCAGCTTCTACGGCCTCATCGCCTGGCTGGCGGGCCACTCTGAGGTAGTGGGGCAGCAGCTCGTCGATGTCTACTGGCCCTACCCTCCGTACTTCGCCCAGCCGGTCACCTACTTCAGCGTGGCCTGCGTGGCCCTGGCCTACACCGGCCTCAGGCTGTCCGACAGCACTGTAAGGAGGTGGCCTCGAGGGGTCCTTTCCGTCCTGACCCTGGTGGGGTTCATCGTGGCGTTCTCTTCGGCCTACGAGGTCCTCTACAACTTCATGCTCTGGGGGTCGACCTACTCGATAGCATGCTCCCACGCCGTCTGCGACCCGGACGTGATCATCAGCACGTACCCGGTGCCCTGGAACCTCGTGTTCGCGACCCGAGCCTTCTCGGCGCTCTTCGTGGTGAGCGGCTATTCAGTCTACTATCTGCGTCGGCTCACAAATAGCCCAACGCTCTAGGCGGGCTTGTTGACTGAAGCGGCAGTATAGGCAAGCACGACGTGGGCCCCACCTATGACAACGAAGACGACCAGCGACGCTCCCGCCACCATTGAGAAGGCGCTCTGGAGCAGCGGGACCGCCAGGTACACCTGGTAGATAGCTACTACCAATCCCATCACGGCGGCCGAAATGGTCCAGGCCCATGTGACCTTCTTCCCCGGCCGGAGCCTCAGCATGGCCCCCCCGGCGGCGAGCGCCACCACAGGCCAGAGCAACAGCACAGACCACTCGTAAAGGGCGAATGCCAGCCACACGACTGCTACAGCGATGAACGCGTAATCGGCCCTGGACCTTATTGTGTTCAGAAAGGACGGCATCTCCGCAGCCGATTGCGGGTGCCGATATAAATGGTGCCCAGCGCGGTTCTCCTAACTACTCGGTACGCGGCCGGTCCCTGACAGGGCATTGACTGTCGGGACGCGCGGCTCGTCTGAACGTTATTACCACGTCAGGTGGCGCCTCAGGCCATGGGACTACTCATCAAGCGTCTTGAGAAGCCTGAGACTGTCGTCTCTCGCGCCCAAAGCTCCCAACTCCACGCGGGCTTTGTCGTGCTGGAAGCGGGGAAGGAGGTCGGGGAGCACTCGACCGAGGGAAGGGAGGAGCTCATCGTCATCGTCGAGGGGAGAGGAGAGGTCGTCTCAGAAGGCCACGCGCAGGTAATCGAAGCGCCATGCGTGGTTCTCGTCCCGCCGCACACGGCTCACAACGTCAGGAACACCTCTAAGGACTTGCTGAAGTATGTGTATGCCCTGCCTTTGAAGTAGCCTTCGTCGCGTTCTGAATCACCTTTAGTCCCATCGCAGCTCCTGCAACGTCGCAACCCATATGTCGACGGATTCCCCTCGAGACGTTGAGTTGGCCGCCAGCGTGATGGAATATAGCGTACCCTTGGATCCCCGGGGGGGTGGAGCGGAGAAAGGCTAGGCGCGGAAAGCGGGTCGTCGGAATAGGGGGCGTGTTCTTCAAAGCCGAGAGCCCTGAGAAGCTCTCGGGCTGGTATCGGGACCACCTGGGCCTGAGTATCTCCGATCTGATGGCGACGTTCACCTGGGGTGCTCCTCGCCGCTCGGGGCGAGAGAAGTCGGGGGTCACCGTATGGGCAATCTTCCCTGCGAAGAGCACCTACTTCTCCGGAAAGAAGGGGTCGCCCGGAAGCCAGCGATACATGATCAACTACAGGGTGCGGCACCTGAGGCCCCTGCTGAAGAGGCTCAGAAGCGAGGGGGTCAAGGTCGACGACAAGGTGGAGGAGTACGAATACGGCAAGTTCGGATGGGTCACCGACCCAGAGGGGAATCGGATCGAGTTGTGGGAGCCCCCGGAGACGTCGAAGCTCCCCGAGAAGTCCGTGCCGATGGAATGAGCGAGAGACGGCAATCCAGATCCCCTGTTCGCCCCGGGCTGGCTGGTCAGCCATCGGGTTTACCCGGCCCGGAACGCGTCCTTCGCTGCTCGGTACCCTTATTTGCCGTTGACTCCGGTCTACATCGGAAACCGGGGGATTCATGCAGACTTCTGTCGATAAGGGAGACCTTGCAGCGAGGCTGGCCGAGCTTACGAAACCCGTGGTCGACCTCGACGAAGGGCTCCTCGCATCGGCAGTCTACGACGGCGACCTTAGAGTTGCGGTCCTAAAGTTCTACGACCCGAAGCAGAGGCGGTTCTGGCTGTGGCGGGACAACACGGGGCACAGGCCGTACTGCTTCACAAGGCTCCCGATGGAGGAGCTCGAGGGGGTAAGGTCGAGGAAGGACGTCGTCAGGATCGAGGAGGAGGAGAGGAGGGACCTTCTCAACGACACGACCGTGAAGGTGAGGAAGATCATAGCCACCGACCCTTTGGCGATCGGCGGCGGGACCTCCAGCATAAGGGACGAAATCAGGGCGTGGGAGGCGGACATCAAGTACTACGAGAACTACGTGTACGACAGGGGGCTCCGAATGGGGACCTACTACACGATCTCCCACGGAGAGGTAATCCCTTCCCCTCGCCAGGTCCCCGACCGGGTCGCCCGGTCGCTCGATGAGATCCTGAAGAAGAACCCGCCTGAGTTCGTCCCCTACCTCCAGGAGTGGGCGGAGCTGCTGGGGGAGCCGCTCTGCGACTTCCGCCGGGTCGCCTTGGACATCGAGGTGGCCAACGAGGCGGGCCGCCTCCCTGACGCGGAGGACCCGAAGCAGCCGGTCATAGCGGTCTCCTTCTTCAGCGCCGAAGAGAAGGAGGTCCTGCTGCTCAGGAACGGGAAGGCCCCGGATGGGCTGGATGGAAAACCGTACGCGTCCAGGGTCTTCGACAAGGAGGCCGACCTGCTCAGGGCGGTAATGTCCAAAATCATGGACTATCCTGTATTGGTGACGTTCAACGGCGACGACTTCGACCTGAGGTACCTGAAGCACCGGGCTGAGAAGCTTGGCATCGCCGAGGAGGAGAACCCCCTGCAGCTGGAGAGGGTGGCCGCCTCCATCAAGCACGGGGTGCACGTGGACCTGTACCAGTTCTTCAGGAACAGGTCCATCCAGGTCTACGCCTTCGCCAACAGGTACACCGAGCACACCCTGAACGGGATCTCCGAGGCGCTCCTCGACAAGTCGAAGATCGAGTTCGAAGGCGAGATAGGGGACCTCCCCCTGGCGGAGCTGGCGGGCTACTGCCTCAACGACGCCCAGCTCACGTACGAGCTGACGTCCACGGGAGACTCCGTCGCCATGAAGCTCCTCCTCGTCCTCTCGAGGATAGCCAAGATGCCGATGAACGACGTGTCGAGGCTGGGGGTGTCCAACTGGATCAGGAGCATGCTGTTCTATGAGCACCGCAAGCAGGGCGCCCTCATCCCGCGGCAGGACGAACTGTCGGAGAAGGGCGGGGCCTCCTCGCAGGCGGCGATCAAGGGGAAGAAGTACAAGGGGGGGCTGGTTATCGAGCCAAAGCCCGGGGTGTTCTTCGACGTGTCCGTCCTCGATTTCGCGAGCCTCTACCCGAGCCTGATCAAGGTGCACAACCTCTCCTACGAGACGGTCAACTGCCCGCACGATGAGTGCAAGGCGAACAGGGTCCCGGACACCGAGTCGTGGGTCTGCACGAAGCGCAAGGGGGTAATCAGCCTCGTGACCGGGTCTCTGCGCGACCTACGTGTGGGCCACTACAAGCCGCTGACCCGCGACCCCACTCTGTCGAACTCGGACAGGGAGCTCTACGCGGTCGTGAGTCAGGGCCTCAAAGTTCTACTCAACGCTTGTTTCACGGGCGACACATACCTTGTCACGCCTGGCGGAATCAGGAACATCAAGGACTTCCGCGTCGGAGACAAGGTCGTAAACGTGAACCCTGAGACACTCGGTGTCGAGGTGGACGAAGTCGCCGAAGTCCAGGAGTTCGACTATGAGGGCGACATGTACCACTTCAGGGATAACAGGTTCGTCGACCTGATAGTCACGCCAAATCACAGGTTTCTCACCGTGGATCGTCGGAAGCGATCACAAACCGGGACCGTCTTCAGGACGGCGGAGGAGATCTATCAACAGACCAACATCGCAATCCCCGCCCTCAAATCGCCTATCCAGACAGTCGAGGGCAAGTACGTCTCGATGCTTGAGACCGCGAAGGAATTGGGAGGGCTGGCCCTCCTTTACCCTAACGGTGGGCGTCTCTCATCTTGGCTCCGCACCTTGCCGCAATCGCTGCAAGAATTGGTGAAGTCCAGGGGGAGCGTCCACAAGCTCGGTTTCGCCGAAGACCCCAGAAAAGGCTCCCACTATTCCATTCCATCGGCCCTCCTTTCGGAGGAGAACATAAGCGAAATCCAGGGCGCTGGAGGATTTGTCATGCTTGCGATGCCGATGCCGAGAAGCTCAAAGATTCCCGCTCGCTTCAGCGCCCCTCTCTTTGCGGAGCTTTGCGGATGGCTGGTGTCCGAAGGGAGCGTCTACGAGACCGAGCCCAAGGTCTATGACTCCGGGCACGTGCGAGGGCATAGCAGCGGGTTCACGATAACACAGAGCTTCGGCAGGGGAAACCCGAACGGGGTCCTCTACAGGGGAGACATTGCGAAACTCCTGCAGGAGCTCGGCCTAAAGGCGACAACGGATTCGGGGAACAGGAAGTACCACAAGGTAGCAAGTGAGATCCTCCACAGGTGGACCGTAGAGAAATGCTACGCCAAGGACGCCGATCAACATCGGGCCCGGAACAAACGCGTTCCCAGCTTCGTCTTCGAATCAAAGGACAACATGCAAGGGTTCCTGAACGCCATGTACATGGGGGACGGTTCCGCAAGGCAGACAGTATTGTCTACAACGAGCAAGGGCCTCGCGGAAGACATGGTGGTGCTGCTGAGTCTACTCGGCTCGAAGACGAAGGTGAAATGGGACGACGGTATCTACAGGGTCACCTTCAGGAACGCAAGCGAGAAGCTGACCCACTCATCGGGAGAGATACACAAGCATGTGGGCAAGTCAAGTTACAGAGGAAAGGTGTTCTGCGTCACGACTTCGAAGAACCACACCGTGTTCGCAGGCAGGAACGGCAGGTTCGTCCCTGTGGGCCAGTCCTATGGCGTCTTAGGATTTGAGACCTTCGCCTTCTACTGCCTCCCCGTCGCCGAGGCGACCGCGGCCCTGGGGAGGGACGCCATCACGAGGACGATAGAGAAATGTGAGGGGCTAGGGATCAACGTGCTATACAGCGACACGGACAGTCTCTTCCTCCAGAACCCGTCGAGGGAGCAGATCTCGACGGTGACGAAATGGGCGGAGGGGGAGCTGGGGGTGGAGCTCGACCTCGACAAGGTGTACCGGTACGTCGCTTTCAGCAGCAGGAAGAAGAACTACTTCGGGGTGCTCCCGGACGGAACTGCGGACATTCGCGGGTTAACTGGGAAGAAAAGTCAAACCCCTGAGTACCTGAAACGGACGTTCTACAGCGCCCTCGAGATCCTCAGGTCGGTCAAGAGCGCCGAGGAGTTCGAGAGCGCCCGGGCGGAGATAAGGAAGCTCCTGACAAAGATGATTGGCGACCTCCAGGGGAAGAGGGTTCCCGTGGCCGACCTCGCCTTCACCGTGATGATGGGGAAGCCCACTGAGAAGTACAACGGGACCACCCCTCAGCACGTCAGGGCCGCGATGTTCCTCGAGGAGAAGGGGAAGGAGATCAAGGCGGGCGACATCATCGCCTACGTGAAGACGAAGAACCCGCCTTACGTGAAGCCGGCGGAGTACGCCAAGGTGGAAGAGGTCGACGCCGACAAGTACATCGAATACGCCCATTCGATGTTCGACCAGATGCTGGACGCGCTGGACTTCAGCTTCGACGAGATAATGGGCGCCACCACACTCGACTTCTTCTGGTCGACCTGACCTGGTCTACCTGGATGCAGGGTCTGGAGTTCCTCGTCCTGCGGTCAGGGCGTGGTGCGTTAGGTTACAGACGCCCGCTGACCTTCTCTCACCAGAGTCTCGAGGATCCTTCTCCTCTCAGAGTTCCTTTCAAGAAGCTCCTGGGCAGCAACCACCCACTTTGCGTCGTCTGTGTCTATCTCCTCGTATGGCTCGAGCATGTTTGGAACTCCTTTGGAAAAGAAGCCGAACGCCCGCTAGACCTGAAGAAGACTTGAAAAGACTTGGGGCGGCTGGCAGATTCCTATGGCGCTGTAACGGCGCTGGAGTCTAGCGTAACTGCGGTTTGTGCCAGCGCCCTGCCGTTCAACGTTGCGCCTGTGTTCAGCACGATCGCCGTCTGACACAATATGCTTCCCTGGAAGCTGGACGTCGTTCCAAGGGTCGCTTGGCCTGCGACCTGCCAGAAGATGCTGTTGGCATTGCAGCCGCCGCTGAGGGTAACAATGGCGCCGTTGCCCACTGTGAGGCCCTGCGCTATCTGGAAGATGAAGACGGCGTTCGAATTGCCCTGGCAGTTGAGGGTGACACCAGTGCGTATTGTGACCCCAGTCCCCCACTTATAGAGGCCAGGAGCGAGAGTCATCCCGCTGATGTCTCCGGCGCCCAGTTCAGTAGCAGTAGGATTAGTCCGCCCTGCTGCGTCGGTGTACGCGGTCTGCATGTCGCCTACGGCTGTGGTCAGCGTAACTGGAGTCGGAGCAGCATAGTCGGCTGCATATACCTTTCCGGTGACCAAAGACGATGTCGCAAAGGTGCCCGAGGGATCCAGAGCTAGCCCAAATCCAGTGATGTATGTGCCGGCGGCAGGGCTCACTCCAATATTCCCGGTGATTGAGGTGGTTCCGGTGGCCGAGATTCCTGACTTCGATAGAATCACGAAACTGCCTGCTGTCCCGAGATTCACTGGTGCCATCGTTGAACCGGTGGACGACGCTGTTGAACCTGAGCCGCTTGCAGTCGTTGCGCTGGTCGTTGGAGTTGTCCCTGACACGGTAGAGCTTGAGGTCGATGACATTTCGGAGCTTGCAGCGGAGGTAGTCCCTGATGCCGTTGCCGAACCGGATGTGGTTGGGGTTGTGACCGAAGCTACTGGAGTTGTGGTCGAAGCCACGCTCGTTGGCATGGTGGTGGTTTCAATCGTCGCAGGGGTCGTGGCGGCAGTCCCTGATGCCGTTGTCGAACCGGATGTGGTTGGGGTTGTGACCGAAGTTGCGCCAGTTGGCGTTCGGGTGGTGGTTGCGCTCATTCCAGGGATCGTTGGGTGTGACAGGGAAACCCACATTACTCCCAACAATAGCGCTAGGACAACAGCAGCGCAGACTGGAATCAGGACGGTTCGACTTGTCTTCATTCTATGTCGCTGTTTCTAGATGCTCAGGTGTGAGTGTCGCGCTCAGTCTTCAGCAGGGCCGCACGACCTACCAGATCCTTGTCCAGGATGAAGATTATCACTTGGTCCCCATTCTCCACACCGGCGGCTCCTCCAATGGGCTGAACCACGAACTTCCCTCCTCCGGTAATCCTGGCTACAGTCCCTTCGACGATTCTGACGCCGGTCTCAGATTGAAAGACAGTCACTCTGTCTCTGCCAGTACCTCCTGCTTCTCTTCCCTTTCTCTTCCCCTCAACGACGTCTACTCCTCTTACTGTACTCATGATTAGACAATGGGGGAGTTCACACTATAACAAGCCAACGTATTTTCTGCAACAAATCGTGTATTTTGCACTCGATTGCAGTGGTGGAGCGTGGACAACTTGTCGAACTGCAATGGCGTAGAGAAGAGAGGAGGGACAGGTTCAAGAAATCGAGAACCAGGTTGCGGCCGTCCTTCCCTTTGCCGCAACTGGTCTTCCGAACGTGCTAGGTCGTCATTATTCGTCGGCCCACTTTGCGCTTCCTGACAGGACCCTTCCCGCCAGGCGATGCCGCAGCGCGTCTCTTAGCGGCTGTCATTCTGCCCCCTCTGCTTTTCTTTGCCATTTTTGAATTCACCTCTCACTCTCTTTTCTCTTGAGTCACTCTTTCTTGCCTGAAACTACGTTTCTTCCTGTGAGGAGTCTGTAGAGTACCACGATGACAGCGACGACTAGCAGTAGATGGATTAGCTCACCGCCAATCCCGCCGATGACCCCCAACAGCCAGAGAACCACGAGGACGATAGCTACAGTCCAGAATAGATCCATCATTTACCTCGCGGCGATTATGCTATAACAAGCCAACGTATTTTCTGCAACAAATCGCGTAGCTTGCACTCGATTGCAATACCATCTGAGACCTAGCCCTGATGACCCCCGAACAGGATCGACCGTTAAGCTAAAATGATGCTAGTCACACCGGATGTAGGTTCGCATGAAGCCAAAAACGGCCACGGCTTCATTCAGGCTGGACGAATCTGCGCTAAGAGCTATCCAGGAAGACGCAAGGAAGCAGAACGTAAGCGTCAACACGCTGCTGAATCAACTCGCCCTCGCGTACGCCAACTACGATCAGCCGATGAAGAGGTTTCACATGATAAAGTTGCCAACATCGAGCTTCAAGCACATCCTGGAGGTGACGACCGATGAGGCGGCAATCGAAGCCGGAAAATCCGCTGGCAAGGACGTTCCGAACACGTACATCAGGGCCAAGTGGGGTGAGTTTAGCGTAGAGAACGCCTTGAGCTATCTGAAGTCCACCGCCGACTACACGAGCCTCTTCGAGTATAGTGAGGTCGTACGCGCCGGAAAGGTCAATATTACCCTTACGCATGATTTCGGTGCCAAGGGAAACCTGTTTCTGCAAGGTTACGTACAGGCGATCTTCGAACTCCTGGGAAAGCCTCTGAAAATCCTACCAGACGAGAATGCGGTTGCCTTCGAGCTTGAGTGAGTCGTCGCCTGGAGGCGAGGGAAGAGTGATGCGGGGACCACTACGCCGAAGAGGGCTCCGAGAACCACGCTCGACACGGCAATGATGATTACAGCAAGTTTCGCCATCCCGAGGCCGCAGAACCAGTTCGTTCCGAAGCTTGAAACCACCCGGGGGGGCTGAGTCACGTGCGACAAGGCTCGAATCGGACCTTCTTTCAAGATGGCCAATGCGCCACTGGCAGTGCCGTCTCGTGTGCAAGGGGCTGTGCTATCACAAGCAGCCGTGGCGGTGTTGGTCGCAAACCGTCAGAGAGTGACTACCGACCGTCCCGGAGTAACCGGTCCAAGAGCAAGCACTAAGCCTTTTGCTCTTCCTCTTCTGCCCTATCGGCGTCCTTCTTGGTCCTGTGGATGGTTCCGTCAGGATGGTTTGGGGGCGAGTAGATAGTGTAGAGCTTCGATTCCCCCTTGGAGGCGTTCATTATGTTGTGCCAAGTCCCCGCAGGCACGATTACCGCATCCCCGTTCTTCGCGACATGTGTCTCCTTCCCATTATCAAGGACGAACCTGAATATTCCCTTCTCTATTCGGAAGAACTGGTCGACCTTCGGGTGCACCTCGTTGCCAATTTCCTCTCCTGGCTTCAGGCACATGACGACCAGCTGCGCATGCCTTCCCGTGAACAGGACCTTTCTGAAGTACCTGTTCTTCAGCGTCTGTTCCTCGATTGATCCAGAGTACCCTTTCATCTCCCACTTACCTCCTCCTCAGGAGATATAAGGAATAGCTGGGCGAGAACCCCACTTATAGGGTCCGTTGTCAAACGGACCCTAGACCTCATGAAGACCCTGGGCAAATTGTGGAACGCTGGAGCTGGAAGCCGTCTTTGGAGGACATTCGGGAAGCTGCATGCTGAGGACACTGCCGTCTACTGGCCCGTTCGGCCCGAGCCCACAAGAGTAGGTCATGACCATGACCTGGAGCCATGGAATCCTTCAAGACACTTATGGACAACCACCTCATCAAAGACCCGCGCAATGTCTTCTTCGGTCAGGGCAGCTACGCTAGCACGGTGGCAGCCTTCCAGGGTACAGTGAAGAGTCCGATGGAGGCGGCCTGTGGCAATGTGAATGCCCCTACCAACAGGAGCTTCCAAGAGGAGTGCTGCACCATCGCCCTTTGGAAAGATGAAGGAGAGACACCCGAGGGGAAGTCCTTCTACGACCTGGTCGGACTGGGCATTTGTTAAATAGCGGGACCGCAACCGGAATGACATGAGTGCGACGAAAAGGACGAAGAAGAGCCTGAGCGATACCATAAAGGGCACCGAAGAATTCATCGAAAGCACGAAGAGGATGCTGCAGAGGGAGCTCTCCAGGACGACGCCCAAGATTGAGCATGCGTTGGATCGCTCAGTGGACGAAGCCGGGCAGGCGCTGTCAAATGCGCTGATGGGAGTCGAGAAGAAGACAAGCCATGAGCAGATCGAGCTGCTGAATGGCTACAAAGCATTCCTGCAGGGACAGGTCGCTTTCGTCGACAAGAGAATCAAAGCGATAAAGAAAAAGTGATTCTCGGGTTGAAAGCAAGGCCGGATTGTCTGCGGGGAATCGTCGGTTCCCCCTGAGGGCCGCGATTGGTAAGGAAACCGGACCCCCGATGACCGGCATCAGAGTACCCAGAAAGACGGTCGGCGCCAAGGCCGTTTCTCCCACCTAGACAGCGAATCCTGCAGAAGACGAACTCCAAGGACAATCGCTCCTTGAATCTAGCCCGAAGCTTGAGACCGTGGTTTCAGAGGAGTGTTCAAACACCCCCGGAAGTCAAGTGGTTGCCCCTCTGTCGTTCTGGGCTTGAGGTCTATGTGCTCGCGCGTTTGGCGGGAGAAAGAATCGGCCGTGCGACCCATCGGTGAAGGGGCAGGATTCCTGAAGTGGGCTGAAGCACTGCTGGGCTTTATATATCTCTCTCTGCCCACGGCGCAACTGGACACTAATGTCAAAGAACGAGAAGAACGAAGAAGGTCACATTTCGGTGGATAATGTGAAGGATCAGCTAATGTCGTTCGAGCACCAAATCAAGCAATATCTGGAAAGGCTTGAGGCCACCGTCGATACATACAAGTTCTCTGTCGAGAAACAAGGCGAAGGCCTGACGATCGACATGGCGCTCAGAGCGACGATACATGTTGGCAAGTTACATGCTGGCAAGTCCACTCACAAGTGAGTTAGCCACTCACGAGCAGTTTCCACCTTCGTCGACGCATCGAGCGATTCGAACCTCCAAAGAGAGTCACTTCGTGTCAGACATGCACACTCAACGAGGCTGACCAAGGCTGAACCTACGCGTCAGGGTTTCAAATCCCCATCCGATGGCTGACCCCGATCTCGAAAACCCAAGGGTGGCCTGATCTGAGTCCTTCAGACATCGCGGAGATTCAAAGGCTTTCCTCCTCGCCCTCGTTCCTGAGATTGGCTGATTCGGTTCTGACGAGCTTTGATAGAGATACTCTCGCCGACTTCCTAGCAAGCTATCTGTACTTCAAATCGAAGGGAAGGACGAACAGCGATTTTGCGTTCTTCATCATGACCAAGAAGTTCGGCAAAGCGATCAGCATAGCGATGAGTATTGCCTCTGCGCTTATCCTAGGATTGCTCTTTGACAAAGCATTCAGATCTGTGGTACTGGCCGCCGCGATGAAATCGGTCGGGGAAAGA
>DATFYP010000128.1:0-2797 GCA_035314985.1 Nitrososphaerales archaeon | reverse complement strand
GCCGGCGACGTCTCCCGGCGGCCGTAGCCTGCCCGTGGCAGGAGACAGCGACCCACCCCCAACCGGCATCCAAGACGGCTCAGTCGTGATATCGGCGATAACCAGCTGCACGAACACGTCCAACCCCACCGTCATGGTCGGTGCGGGCCTTCTGGCGAAGAACGCGGTCGACGCGGGGCTGTCGGTCAAGCCCTGGGTGAAGACGAGCCTTGCCCCGGGCTCGACGGTAGTCACCGACTACCTGCAGAACTCGGACCTCCTGAGATACCTCGCCAGGCTGGGGTTCGTCGTGGTCGGCTACGGGTGCACGACGTGCATAGGCAACAGCGGCCCGCTTTCCCCCGAGGTCGAAAAGGCGATCAGGGCGAACGACCTATACGCGGTCGCGGTCCTGTCGGGAAACAGGAACTTCGACGGCCGCATCCACCCTCTTGTCAAGGGGTCGTTTCTGATGTCTCCGATGCTGGTCGTAGCGTACGCCCTCTCGGGCAGGATAGACTTCGACTTCTACGGCACACCGCTCGGGTATGGGAAGGGGGGGAAGCCAGTCTTCCTCAAGGACATATGGCCGGGTCTGGCTGAGATCAAGACGCTGGTCGAGAGGTCGCTCAGTCCCGATCTCTACTCGATGCGGTACGCCGACGCCATGACGGGTGACGCCCGCTGGGAGTCGCTCGCGACATACAAGGACGAGGTATTCCACTGGGACGAGGGGTCGACCTACGTACGGCGCCCCCACTGGCTGGACCCCGAACTGAAAGGCTCGGCCAAGACGGACATCCTGGGAGCCAGGGCCCTGGCCCTCCTCGGAGACAAGGTCACCACGGACCACATCTCCCCTGCAGGGACCATCCCCGTCGATAGCCCAGCGGGGACCTACCTCACTGGACAGGGGGTGGAGATGATCCGCTTCAGCTCCTACGGGGCACGGAGGGGAAACCACGAGGTCATGGTGAGGGGGGGTTTCAGCAACATCAGGCTGAGGAACGCCATGGCAGGAGGGAGGGAGGGGGGGTACACAACGCACCTTCCGTCCAAGGAGGTCGTTTCGATCTACGACGCGGCCATGGAGTACGCGAAGGATAGGGTGCCGCTCATCATCCTCGCCGGCAAGCAGTACGGAATGGGGAGCTCGAGGGACTGGGCGGCCAAGGCTCCGAAGCTCCTCGGCGTCAGGGCCGTCATAGCCGAGGATTTCGAGAGGATACACAGGAGCAACCTGGTGGCCATGGGGGTGCTGCCCCTCCAGTTCAAGGAGGGGGAAGACTGCAAGGCGCTGGGGCTGACTGGGGAGGAGGCCTTCGACGTGCTCGGGGTCGAGAGGATGTCGAAGCCCAGGCAATGGCTCGACGTGGTCGCGAGGAAGGACGGCGCGGAGAAGAGGTTCACCGTCCTATGCCGCGTCGACAACTGGACGGAGATGCAGTACGTAGTGAAGGGGGGCGTTCTCCCCTACGTGTTCGACAAACTCCTAACTTCTGTCCACTAACATAATTGTTATAATATCCAGAAGAACGCGGGCTCCGAGAATGCAGAAGGACCTGCTTGTCTACGTGAACGGTTCCTTCGTGGAAAAGTCAAAGGCAGTGGTGTCCGTCTTCGACCACGGCCTCCTCTACGGGGACGGCGTCTTCGAAGGCATCAGGGCCTACAACGGGATCGTCTTCAAGCTCGATGAGCACATCGCCAGGCTATACGAGTCGGCGAAGATAATCCGCCTGAAGCTCCCTGTCCCCCCGCATGAAATGGCTGAGCGGGTTCTCGAGACACTACGGAAGAACCGGCTGAGAGACGCCTACATCAGGCTCGTCGTCACTCGAGGTCCGGGAGACCTCGGGGTCGACCCGACCCTTTGCTCAGACCCGACCCTTTTCATCATCACCGAGCCAATGGCAACCGTCCTTGGCCCGCGCGAACCGAAGGTCGTACAGCTGATCGTCTCTACCGTCAGACGTGACGCGGTCGACGCCACAACTCACGAGATAAAGTCGCTAAACTACCTGAACAGCATTATGGCGAAGATCGAGGCGAACAGCGTGGGGGCTGACGATGCAATCCTCCTCGACAGAAGAGGGTTCGTCTCCGAGGCCTCCGTCACGAACCTATTCATTGTCAAAGAAGGGAAGGTCGCGACGCCGTCTTCGGCTGCCGGGATACTTCACGGGATCACAAGGGCGCGCGTCATCAAGCTTTGCAACGACCTGGGGATCGACGTTCAGGAGCGGGACGTGACACCGTTCGAGGTCTTCACGGCCGACGAGGTGTTCCTGGTGGGGACGAAATCGGAAATCGTTGCCGCAGGCTCGGTGAAGGATGTCACGATCGGCACGGGGGCGGCAGGGCCAATCACTCGGAGGCTCGTGAAGGAGTTCAGCAAGCTGGTTCAGAGGCCGGAAGAAGGCACTCCCATTTACAGGGCGGTAAAGGTCCGAGCATAGCGCCAAGGGTCATTCTAGCGAAGGGAAGGTCATCCAGTCAACTTCAGAGTTCTATTCCCCTGCTTCGTTTTTCTTCATCCGAGCCTTGACAAGCTTCTTGATCAGCTGCACGGGAACCTTCCCGTCCAGGGGAAGATGGACGGCCGATTTGGTGGTCTCGTAACCAGCCAGCTCCTTCCGGTGCTCCGCGATGACCGGAGGACGAAGGTAGAGCCCGACGTGCCCCCTGTGGAGGCCGAACCAAGCCAGCCGCCCCTTGTAGCTGTAGTATGGCATCCTGTAGCTGATGCTCTCGACTGCGGCCGGGGCGACTTCCCTAATCGCTGCGCGGACTTCCTTGAGTTTGCCCTGCAGCTCCT
>DATFYP010000127.1:0-4622 GCA_035314985.1 Nitrososphaerales archaeon | reverse complement strand
AGGGAGGTCGGGGAGCAAGCAACCACTCCGCCGGCTCGATGTTATTAATCATGGGCCTCCAGGTCCAGGACGGCGGGCGATTCACTTACACGAGTTCTGCTATGAGCGTCTATCTCCACAGACCCAGCTGGCTGCCCTAGGAAGAAAGGACGGGGAATCGGGTTTGAGGTCGCAGGCGCCATGACAGCTCAATGCCGGAAGTGCAAGGCGCCGCTGGAGAGGCCTGACATTGAGTTCTGCCCCAAGTGTGGGACACCCACCACCGTGTTCCCCCAAGTCGAGCACAAGGACGCGATCGACGAGTTCACCCACCACGAATCAGTGCTTCAGAACTACCGCTCCATGTTTCTCGTGAGCGAGACGTTCTCCGTCTCCCTTGCGGCGACGCAGCTGGGGAACCGCGGCCTGGTGCTGCTGTTCGCCGCCTTCGGTGTATCGCTCCTTGTGGTCTGGATCCTCGTCACGACGCTGCGTGCGAAGGTAGTGGAGTTCTTCGAGGAGCACGACGAGGACGGGATGCTGATGCAGTACCACAACCTCGCCGAGGGGGCGGCTCACCGCGCCGGGTACTTGTTCTTCACACTGGTGCTGCCGACGATGTTCGCCCTGTTCTGGCTGAGCCTGATCCTTCTAGCTTTCGGGGTCGTCTAGAAGCGTAAGGACAGGCGGCCAGGACGCGGATGCTACTGCAGGCCGCGCCAGATTTTCACGCCGGGAGGTGTGATCACTACCCGCTCGTCCCCCAGCCTGGCGATGTCTCCCCCGACGGCGGTCGCAAACTCGTAGAGCTGCTCCACGGAAGACTTCAGCTCGTCCAGGCTCTTCTGGGCCAGCGGGGTGACCTTCAGAATCACTATCGTCTTGTTGGTGACGTCCTCCTGTATCTTCGGGATGTCCTCGACGCTCCGGAGGGCCAGGGCCTTCAGCAGGATTTCCTTGCTCTTCCCCTCGACTCTCCTCTCCTGAACTGTCCCCGACGACATTTCTTGGTTTCTCTCTACTCGGGCCCTCTGCCCATTATTAAGCCAGTCGCCTTCACAGTTCTATACGACATATGATTTTGTTAGACCAACTTGTAGAGGATTGTTCAGGAATGGGGAAAATCGTTCTCAGGCTATAAAGGGAGGGTTCCGTGAAACTACTCGGCCCCGGCGCCGATGCTGAGCCCGCTCACACCGTCTTGTAGAGTACCCAGAAGCGGTCCCCCACGTGGTGCACGTTCGTCAGGCAGACCCCCTTCGTCATGGCCGAAGCCTCTTCGCTGGGCACGGTCGCCGTCCCCACGGCGATGGCCCTCGCCTTCTGCTCCTCCCTGATCACCACCGTCCTCCCCTTGTCTCCCCAGCCGTCGAAAGTCCTGATGCCCGGCCTCATCACGTCCGCCCCGTTCAGCAGGAACTTGATCGCCCCCGCGTCGACCGTGGCCGACGGGAAGAGGGAGAGCGCCGCAGCCGACCCCAGGAAGGGGACGAAGGTTTCGCCTGACTTCACGAAGACCATCTCGCCGATGTGGACGAATACGACCCCATCCTCGGGCTCCTCGCAGCTGGCCTGGGCCGATCGCGACAGCTCGAGGCTCACCCCGAGGGAAGACTCGACCGCCTTGATCATCTCGAGCGAGTCCCGCCGTGAGAGCACCCACTTCTTCAATCGGTCCGCACGCTCTGATTGCTTAAATAAATCCATTCGGGACCGCTCCACCAAGGTCACATCGATGTCAGTAGACATGGCAGTCAAGGTGCTCGACGAAAGCGTCGGCAAGATCGTCCTCATCAAGCTCAAGGGAGGCAAGGTAATCAGGGGGACCCTGCAGGGGTTCGACCAGCACATGAACCTCTCCCTGGAGACGGCCGAAGAGGTGCTCGAGGACGGGAAGTCAAACTCGCTCGGAACCCTCATAGTAAGGGGAGACAACATCATAATGGTCTCTCCGCCGCCCAGCTAGAGCGGACAACGGGCCCCGGGCCAGCCGCCCTCCGACCAAAGCCTTGCGAGCAGACAGCTCAGGTCGCACGGCTGTCAGGCCGACAAACTTCCGCCGACGAATCTACTTTTAATACCAAACCCCACGGAGCATCGGCAAGGAGTCCCTTCTTGGTCGACGTCGTGACAGTCCTCGTTTCGGCCGCGCTGGGGGCCGCCCTCGCAGGAGGCGTCTCCTACTTCGTGTTCTACTCGAGGCCGAGGACCGAGAAGGTCACCGCGGTCTCCAGAACCCCCATGGGCCTCCGCCATTCGACGGTCCCCGTCGCCGAGCTCGAGCGCTCGAGGAGGGAGATGAGGACCACGATGGTGGAGAGGGACCTGCTCTCCTCCGCACTGATGAAGCTCTACGAGGCCGAGAGCGAGGGGAGGATAACCCGAGAGGAAAGGGAGATGATTGCGAAGCGGTACAGCGACCAGATCAAGGAGATGCAGTCCAAGCTGAAGGACGTCGAGCTCGTCGTCGAGGTCGGAGAGCTGGAGAAGCTGAGGGAGGAGCTGGTGACCATGTTCCAGGACAAGGTGCAGAACTTGGAGGCGCGGCTGGACCAGGCGAAGGAGAGGCTGAAGGTGGTCGCCCCCGAGGCGGTCAAGGAGTCTGCGCAGATGCCTCGGGCCGAGCGGCCGACCGAGCTGGAGAAAGCGGTGGAGAAGAGGGCGAGGCCGGAGATGACCGAGGGCGAGCGCAGGGTCAAGGAGCTGAGGGACGAGGTGATGGACGCCATGACCCGCCTCGAGCAGATCGACGTGGAAAAGAAACAGCAGGAAGACTGATGGACAAGCAAAGACAGGCCCTCAGAGGCGTCGCCGAGGAGCTGTCTAAGACGATCGCCGGCGGGACGACCGTCGGCCTCGGGAGCGGTTCTACCGTCGCCATTCTGATCGAAGAGCTATCCCCGCTGCTGCTTGAGAGGAAGGTCGCGATCAAGGGGGTCCCCACCTCCACGCAGATCGAGTTGGTCGCCACCCGAAGCGGCATCGGCCTGGCCCCATTCACCGGGAGGGTCGACCTCGTGCTGGACGGGGCGGACCAGGTTGACGGGGACATGAACCTGATCAAGGGGGGAGGAGGGGCGCTGCTGAGGGAGAAGGTCCTCATGGGGAGCTCGAAGAGGACGGTGATCGTGGCCGACGAGCGGAAGTTCGCGCGCCTGCTGTGCGAGAAAGGGGTGAAGGTCCCGGTCGAGGTCGTCCCCATGGCAAGGGAGAGCGCGAAGACGGGGCTCTCCAAGCTCGGGGGGGTCCCCGAGGAGCGGCTCCTTCCGAAGGGGTACCCGTTCTTCACCGAGAACGGCAATGTGATCCTCGACACCGCGTTCGAGCCGATCTCCGAGCCTCAGACCCTGGAGATGAAGGCTAAGGCTGTCCCCGGGGTGGCCGAGGTCGGGATCTTCACCTTCAAGCCAATAACGGTGTACAGACTCGGGAGCGACGGAAGCTTCGAGGCCCTGGAAAAACAGCGAGACTTATAACCACCTTTCCGAGACGAACCCTGTTCGACATTGGCACGAGACGTTGGTTACAAGTCCGCTCCGATAGACCCGAGCTTCCTTTCGAAACCCGACCAGTACCCGGTCACCGGCGAGCACAACGGCCACAAGGTGAGGGCCGCTGGCACTCCGCGCATGGACGGGGAAGGGAAGCCTTACCCGACCACAAACGGCATACACGGGACATCGGTGGCGATCGACTGGGAGTCGTGCGTCGCGGACGGCGTCTGCATGGACGTCTGCCCGGTGTTCGTGTTCGAATGGATACTCAACCCTGGCCAAGCAGGGACCGGCAAGGACAAGGTCGTAGAGCAGGGGACCCCCGAGTGGGACCAGTACAGGAGCGACAAGTGCGAGCCGGTGAGGGAGGCGGACTGCATCTTCTGCATGGCGTGTGAGACTTCCTGTCCGACTCAGTCGATAAAGATCACCCAGCCCTAGCTAATTTGAAACTGGCAGAAGCCCTCTGTAAGATGGGCGACAGACTTACGGCGTTTGTGTCGTAGCCAAGCTGGTGCTCGGTTTGGCCAAGCACAATCGTTCGGCTTCGTCTACGAAAGCGTCTCTTGCCGACTTGATTGAGGTCCTCAGCGCCTCCACCTGCGGTCCAGACTCTGTCCAAGCCTGACCAGGGACGAGCTTGAGGGCGAGTGCCTTCTTCGACAGTTTTTCCTGGTGCCTGACAGGGAGTACGCGGAGAAACTGCTGGCATTCCTGAAACCTGCAGAGCATTACTCGCCAATAATCCTTCTTCATCTCAATGTGATACCCGGGAGATCGAAAACCTTTCTTCTTGTCAAGATACGGACGGAGTGGCTTCAGTCCCATATTCTCTAGGTGTCTAGACACAAGCCGCAACAACTCCAAGTTTGTGTTGTAGAAGATGACGTTAAGTGATGTTTTGAGTTTCGCAGGATAGATGCCCACGCTTCCCTCCGCATCAAACAATCCAGCCAAGTATGATATAGTAATCGAAGGTTTGGATGTAATCCACTCAGAAGCCGCGGATATGGGAGGGAGGAGAAAGCTGAAGCTCACGTCGAGAATCACCTTGAGGTTCCATTCGTAGGTAGCAGTATCCTTCTTGTAACGCGGGTCTTGATAGACGTGTCCGTGCGGCTCAAACAGTGAGCGGAACAACTCGACCAT
>DATFYP010000126.1:0-2728 GCA_035314985.1 Nitrososphaerales archaeon | reverse complement strand
CGACCTCGGTCGAGCGGCCGGTGACGACAACGTCGTCGACCAGCCAGTCGGAGGACTCGCGCGCCTTTCCGATGCCCGCTCCGGTAGCGGCGCCGGCGATCACCACCACAACTGCTTCTTCTGCGGGCTTCTTCTTCGACTCGTTTCCTGCAGGGGGCTCGAACTGGATTTTCGGGCTCTACACCGTTAACGCCACCTGGGGGCCCAGCGCCAGCGGGCCCGTATACTTCGGTGTGACCCACTTCACCTACGGCCCTGCCGGTGGCGGAGGTGGGGGCGGAGGGGGTGGCGGCGCTCCCGCAACGACCACCACTACCACGGTCTTGACTTCCAGTTCCGCGACCGCCCATGCGACGTCGACCGTTGCCGCTTCGACCACGACGACCACTTCTCAGGGATCTACGGCGATCTCCTCCACCGGCACATCGGGTCCGGTTCAGAACATCACCATGACAAGGACGACGCCGCTGGTGACATCCACTTCAACGACGACGTCCACGAGTCTCCCTACGACCAGCACCACTAGCATCACCAGCAACTCGACGTCGTCATCGACTGTCGCCGTCACCGTCCCGTCTTCCACGACTTCGGTCACCGCCGTTGGTCCGGGCCCGTCCGAGAACCTGTTGCTGGGGATGGGGTTCGCCGCCGCAATCATAGTCATCATCATCATAATCCTCCTGCTAAGGCCGAAGAAGTAACCGAGGCCCGGGCGGCACCGGTTCAGTCTGTCCTCGCTGCAGACGAAACAGAATCGGCACTCAGTTCTGCTCATATACCTCGGAAGCGCAGGGGGGAACGAAGGCCATGAGGATACTCCCGCAGGGCACACGCCTCGACGAGACTGCTCTGGTCGCCGGATTCCACGGCATTGGCGCCACGGGCTATTGGACAGTGAAGTTCCTCATCTCGGAGCTGAAAGCCACCAGGAAGTGCTTCATTGACTACGAGTACACCCCTTCCGTGGCGTCCCAGTACGAAGGAAGGATCGCGACGCCCTACGAGGTCTACGGCGTGGGGGGCCTTTCGCTGCTGAAGGCAGAGGTCTCCCCGGTCAGAGAGAGGGAGAACGAGTTCTACCGGCAGCTCGCCGAGTGGGTGATAAACAGCGGAGCCAAAGAAGTCGCCCTCGTGGGGGGGCTTGACGAGGCGCTGAGGACCGATGCGAGCCCCTACAAGCTGGCCCTGACGAGCGCCATGCTGGCCAAGGAGCCGATGCCGACCGAGCCTCTCCTGGAAGAGGACAGGATGATAGTCGGGCCGGTGGCGTCCCTGTTGAACACGTTTGAGATGAACGGCTTTCCCGCCTTCGCGGTCCTGGCCTATTCGAGCACCGAGAGGGTCGACCCGAGGGCCGCAGCCTCGGCTGCCGACTTCCTTTCCAGGCGGTACGGGTTCACGGTTGACACGGCCCCTCTTATCAAGGGAGCCGAGGTGATCGAGGGCGAGATGAAGATGATGGAGCAGAAGGAGAAGGGCCCTTCGACCTCGGTCTACTCCTAGCCGCGGCGATTCGCAACCTCCCGTCAGCCCCCTTTCCCGCGATGAAGATCCTGGAATACCCGAGCGAGCGGAGCTTCTCGACAGCCGACCGGCGATTCACATCCTCCACCCCGGCGGAGGAGACTGTCTGGGTGAATGGATAGACGAAGTCCAATTCGGCCGGGTATGGCCCGAGCGTAGGGTGCAGCCGATAGTAATCAGCATCCTTGGGCAGAGCGCCTGCGAAGCGCAGCTTGGCCGTTGGGAGCGAGTCGCCGGAATCCACCAGGACCGCGGTGCTGGACCTCCTCGCAGACGCGTCCGCCAGCCTGTCCCTCGCCACCAGCAACTCCGGCCTCCGGGAGTCGAAGGAGTCCCTTACGAAGAGCCCCTTCTCTTTCATGGGGGGCGTACCAGCCGTCAGATAGTCGCCCGCGCCCGCAAGCTCCTCCAGGGCTTCGTGGAGCTTCGGGTGGCAGGCGGCCTTCTCCCTGACGAGGTCCCATAGCCTCCCTTCTGTCACGGCCTCCCTGCAGGCCTCGACCTCCTTCCTCAGCAGAAGGAGGTTGTGGATCGCCAGCAGCCTCGTCCGCTCGCTCGGGCTCAGCTCCTGGAGCCCTTTCACCGAGGTCCCCTCGCAGACCCGGCAGCTGCAGGGGAGGAACTTCATCCCCTCGAGCTTGGAAGTCCCCCTCTCCGTCATGTAACGCCCCTCTCTGGCGAACAGGATGTAGCTGGCCGAGTCGAAGGTGTCGCACCCCAGGGCCACTGCGAGAGCCATGGTCAGAGGATGCCCGGCCCCGAACAGGTGGAGGGGGACAGAGTACGGGATCGCCTTCTTGGTTGCGATGATCATCCTTGCGAGGTCGGCGAACCGGTAGTTCTCCATGACCTGCACGGGGCTCCCCAGCGCAAGAACCCTGAACCCGGCCTCGACGAGGCAGCTGGCAGACTTCTTCAGCAGCCGGGGAAACAGCCCTCCCTGCACCGGGCCGATCCAGGTGGTCTCCCTCCCCCCGAACTCCTTCATCGTGGCGACCGCGTTCTCCAGGCTGTACTGTACCGTGGACCGGGCGTAGCTCTCCGACTCCGAAAAGCCCGTGGGTCTGTCGAGGGTGACGGCCAGCTCAGAACCTATCGCGGCCTGGAAAGACGCCACCTGGCGGAAGTCCGTGTCCAGGTCGCCGTATTCGAGCACCTGGTACCCCCCGGAATCGGTCATGAAGACCCCGTCGTAGTCCAACAT
>DATFYP010000125.1:0-3014 GCA_035314985.1 Nitrososphaerales archaeon | reverse complement strand
GACACGGTGGCCGTATCCGAGGTGCCCGAAACCGAGACAGTCGCGCATGGGTAGACGGTACAGGATCCGGTGGAGTCCGAACCTGCGGCTAGAGTGACGTCCGACGCCCTGATTGTCGACGTGGGGCTTACGTAGTAGAAGACGTATACCGAAGCGCCGGCCAAGCCGACCATGGACACCGCGAGGAGGACGAGAATGATCTTCCTGATCCTCGAACCGCCAACAAATCTCAACCCTGACCTGATATTCACTTGATTCTCAACCCATCGGGCACGCCGAGTTCTTTCGATGACGTTGCCAACCTCGCAAATGGAGGGCGGGTCATGGTCAGCAAGGGATCGAATTCTCGACTCCCTTCGCAGGCCACAACCCCTGTTATTCCCAAGAATTCTCACCGAAGTGTGTTGGACTACGTCCACTGGACCTGAAGGTTGAAGCTCACTGCGTCGCCGTTGGTTGCACCCGAGCCGGCGAACGCAACGATTTCGATGTATCTTGTGTTCCCTGGACTTAGCGCATCCGCTCCTGAGAAGACCGCCCCTGTGCCGCCGGTGCTCGTTATGTCAAGCTTGTTCGGGCAGTCGGTAGCTGGGTCGTCTGTCTGGGCGGAGCAGTAGTAGACGGTGATCTTGCCGAAGTCGGACCCGGACGTCGCCGTAATCGGCGAGATGACGTTTACGGAACTGATTGTATGGCCATTGGTGGCATCGTGGACTTCGACTAGGTCGGTGTAGTACGTCGATGGCTGTGGATTGTTGGTTGCAGACTTTGCGAAGCTGAGCGATACGGTGGCGTAGTCGTTGGTTCCAGAGATGGAAACGGTCGCGCAAGGATACACTGTGCAGGAGCCGCTCGCGTCGGATCCAGCGACAAGAGAGACGTCGTTGCCCCGGACTGTGGCAGTCGTATTGACGAAGAAGAGCTCAAACACGGCTGCGGCTGCTGTTATCACCATGGCGGAGAGGAGGAGTGCAGGGATGAGTTTGCCGTACTTCGAGTGGAATACCCTTGAAGAGAAGCTGGCAGACATTTTCTTGGCATTTCGTCGAATTTAGACGAATTAGGCGCCAATGTCAAGGAAATTGCACAAATTCGTTAAGCCCCGGATGGAATGCGATTAAGCGGCACATGCTTCAGAGTCATCTCCAAGTCCCCTGCCTGCGTAGAGTGGAAGCGAGAGGCGCGTCTACCGGCGCAGCTACTTGGCTCGCCCGCAAGCTCTTTGACGAACGCTAGGGTGCGCGGCCGACTCCTCGATAGGCGAAGCCGTGCTGCTTTGCGTCTTTCGGAGCCACTATGTTCCTCGCGTCGACGAGAGCCGCCTTCTTGTTGACCATCGCTGAAAGGTGGTCCAGGTCGAGGTTCCTGAACTCCGAGTGAGCCGTGCCGAGTACGATGCAGTCAGCCTTCCTGACCGCTTTCTCAAGGGAACTTCTGGCTTGGAGCCCGAAGACCTTCTCCCCCTTGAACATGGGGTCATAGATTTCTATCGTCGCGCCCATCTCTACGAGGCGGTCCACAACCCTTCGAATGGGCGTAAGCTGGACGTCCTTTATGTTCGGTTTGTAGGCGACTCCCAGCACCGCTATCCTCGATCCTCTTACTGTCTTCCCTGCCTCGTTCAGGGCCTCTGATGTGAGCTCCACGACGTGGTCGGGCATCCTGTCGTTTATCTCCCGGGCCATCCTGATGAGATACGGGACGTTCCCCGCCCGGAGCCCCTCGGAGATCAGATAGTATGAGTTGGAGGGCAGGCAGGGGCCGCCGACTCCCGCCCCAGGGTAGTGGGGCATGAAGTTGTACTTCGAGGAGCATGCATTGATCACTTCGATGGTGTCAATCCCGATCTTCTCAAAGAGAAGGGCGAACTCGTTGGCCAGGGCAATGTTGACGTCCCTGAACAGGTTCTCCGTGAGCTTGACTGCGTTTGCGGTCTTCGGACTGCTCACTTTGATCGCTTTGACCCCCAAGACTGCCTCGTAGAGGGTGGCGGTGAGGTCTGTGGTCGCCTCGTCCAGCCCCCCTATTATCCGGGGGAGCGACTTCATGTTCACGAGAATGTTGCCCGGGTCCGACCGCTCGGGACAACTGACCAAGCCGAATCCCGACCCTGCCTTGAGGCCCGACTCTGCCTCCAGAACGGGCTTCACCATCTCCTCTGCAATGCCGGGGCCGATGGTGCTCTCTATCACGACGATGCTCCCCCTCTTCAGCGACTTGCCTATGGTGTGAGAGGCTTTCTGGACGGCTGAGTAGTCAGGGGTCTTCGCCTCGTCCACTGGCGTGGGTACGCAGACGAGTACGAAGTCGGCCTTTGATATCGCCTCGGCCGGTTCGACGGTGGCTTTCAGCCTCCCTTCTGACACGACCTTCTTTATGATCTCCGGGAGGCCTGGCTCGTCAATCAGCCTGCAGCGTCCAGAGTTCGTGTCGCGTACGACTTCCTTCATGATGTCGACCCCGACCACCTTGGCTCCTGCTTCCGCGAAGACCCCGGCGGTGGGAAGGCCTATTCTGCCAAGTCCCATCACTGCGACTCTGACCTTTCCGTGCCTCAGGAGAGTTGACATCCTTCTGACGTCAATCCGCTCACCAGCCATTGCTGCTTGCATTCCAGTCACCGGGATGCCCTTCCGCTGCTTCCTCTTCGCCAGATGTAACCCGCCAGCAGGGCGGTAGCCACAGCACAGGCCAACAGTGAGAACCTGTATGGGTCGACCTGGATGTAGTCAAACGAGAGAGGCGAGAGCGGGGCAAAGAGACCCTCGTCGATGCCAAGATGTCCCGTGAAGGATGACACGAATATCAGTTCCAAATCGAGCCGCCTTAAGATTATCGCCGTGCAAATCAGCGCAACCGAGATGAAAATCAGGGAATGCGCCGGCCTGATGGGCTGCGCGAGCCCGATGTACGCCGGGAGATGGTCGAGGTCGAGGAGCGCCACCAGCACCGGCGTCAGGAGGAGCATCGACAAACCCCTACGGCCGTACATGACTGCGCTCACGCATCCCAGC
>DATFYP010000124.1:0-3392 GCA_035314985.1 Nitrososphaerales archaeon | reverse complement strand
CACCGAGAATCGATTGGTCGATGCAGCTTTCGCCCAGCTCCGTCCGCCTCTCGGGGCGGTTCTTCGACGGCATCGAAGCTGCCCAGACCTTTGGCTTCGTCTCAGGGTCCGCCGCAGGCTACGTAAGGAAGGTGAAGGTGCGAAACGCCGGAGCCTCGAGGGTCAAGCTGCGGGTGGTGTGCTTGTCGGACCCGACTGCGGCCCACTTCGGAATCAGCATAGACAGGTGGGGCTCCCTCGGGATAAACGCGTTCAACAGGGAGGGCCGCGTCGCCATGGACGAGATCTCCGAGCCCCACGCGGCTAGGGTAATCGGGGCCATCCCCTCCCCCGCAAGGATCTACATGACCAGCGACAGGAACAGGGCGACCGAGCTGCTTCAGGGGGGCGACCTGCCCGAGGAGACAGCCGGCATGTCAGGCCAGGTCCTCGTCCTCTCCGTCCACGAGCTCGAGCTGGCCCCCTCAGAGTCGGAGGAGCTCGCCTTCGCGTCTCTCTACGGCCCCGACAAGCTGGAGGATGTGCTATCGGCGTTCGGGAAGCTGAGCCCTGCGGAGACATCTCCTCCGTCTGGGGAACCCTGGTTCGCCTGCTCCTCCCCGGGGATCTCCGAAGCATTCAGCTGGGCGGCGGCAACCATAGGGGGAGCCCGGTACGGAGACGACCTGCTGGATAGGCTCGAGGCCACCAGAGGCGCCGAGTACATCGACCCTCGGGCAGCCGAGGGAATCGTCGCCGACGCGAGAAGCCTGGTCGACAGGGGAGGGTTCCTGGGTCACTCGCAGGACCCAACGAAACCGGGTTTCCTCGAAACCTCGCTGTTCATCTCGACCGCTTCCCGCCATTTTGCACTCGTCGGGGACAGGAAGGCGGCGCGCAAGTCCTACCTGCTTCTGAAGAAGATGGCCGGCGCCCTGTCGGCGAGGTCGAGGGAGGGGGGGGTGCGGCTTGAGCCCGGACTCCCACAGGGATGGCGGAGGGCCCTGAGGACGGGGCACCCTGCCGGAGAGGTCCCCGAGGTGTCGCTCGCCACGGCAAGCGCCTTCCGCGACCTGAGCCTCGTCTCGGCGCTGCTGGACAAGGGAGAGGAGGCGGCGAGCTTCGCGGAAAGGTCCGAGCTGATCGCGGAAGGGGTCGCCAGAAGGCTGCGCGACCAACGGGGCTTCCTCTGCTCAGGCACCGACTCGACAGGAAGACCCCTTCAGGGAGAAACGGTGGACATGGCCGTAGCCTGCTACAGGAACACGGGGCTGCGGTCTGTCGCGTCGTCTGCGGTGCACAGGCTTCTCGAGGACGACTTCGAGACTGAGTACGGGCCAAGGACAGTTCCCACCTCTAACAGGACCTACTTCCACTGCTCGTATGGCCAGGGCCAGCTCGGAGGCTACTGGACGAGGGCCGCTCTCTCCCTGGCATGCCTTTCGTACGCTGTCGCCCTCCCGGGGGTCGGGAGCCTGCTGCTCGAGAAGGTGTCGAGGCTGGTCATGGAAGACGCGCTCAAGTTCGGCGGGATTCCTGGGGAGTTCCCCTTCTGGGTGGACATCGAGGGGAGGGAGGCTCACGGGGACGGGAGCGACCCGGTCGCTGCGTCCAGGTTCGTAGAGGCCCTGGTCGAGGGGGAACTCGGATTCAAAGTGTCTCAGGGTGTCCCCTGCTTCGACCCACCCAAGCTCTCGGCCATCAAGTGGGCCCTGGCTAAGGACATTTGGGCCGGCGAGGCCGCATCCATATTCGTCGGCAGGGCCGCCGGGAAGACCGTCTCCTTCGCGAGCTGCCGGCGCGCAGAGGTGAAGTCTGGTCAGAGGTTCGAGTCCTGCGAGGCCGTGGATGTTTCAGCCCGCGGGGTCCACGCCGTATCATTCTACGGGCCAGGACAGGTCGTGTGCGTCGGGAACTCCTCGTCGTCCCCAGTGAGGGCTCACGTGGACTTCCTTGGGAAGGCGCCTGGCCTCACGAGCAGGCTCAGCACGCCACTGGAGGAGTTCGACCCCGCAGGAGAAACCTGGAGCAAGATCGGCAGCCTTCGGGTCTCGCCCAGGATGAGCTTCGACGCGCCGCTGGGTCCCGGCGAGTGGAAGGCGTTCAGGATCTCGAACGATTAATTACTCCCCAGTGCGCGAAGGCCTCCAGATTGGCGGGTGCCAGGGTATCGGCTAACAGCGGCATCCAGGTCGACTCGGGGGGGAGGCGGTTCGTTCTGGACCCGAAGGGGGCGGTTGCTTCGGACTACACCTTCGTGTCCCACGCGCACATAGACCACATGCACGCGCCGTCGAAGCGGGAGCGCATCATAGCATCGGGGGCGACGAGGGAGCTGGCGGCCGCCAGGGGGTACGACCTTGGGGAGACGCTCGAGGACGTCGAAGGGGTGGAGCTCCTGGATTCGGGCCACATCCTGGGGTCCCGGGCCATAAGGATAGACGGCGAGGTCTACTACACCGGCGACGCCTCAGGGAGGGAGAGGGGGTTCCTCGGGAGGTGCAAGACCCGGAGGGCGAGGATACTCGTCATGGAGACGACCTTCGGGAGCCCGGAGTACGTCTTCCCCCAGACCGCCAGGGTGGTGAAGGAGGCGAACAGGTTGATTGGGGAGGCCTACGACAGGGGGAGGCCCGTCGTGCTCATGGGGTACCAGCTGGGGAAGGCGCAGCTGCTTTCCTACTATTTTTCCTCCTGGGAGCCGTTCCTCCTCCAGAGCAGCGTTGCGAGGATGAATGAAGTCCACACGAAACTGGGAGTCCGACTGAAGGCGGGGAAGGGGTACGACCTCACCAGGCAGCTCGACGACCTCCCCCAGGGCCCCTGGGTGATGATCTCCCCAATGTCGGGGGGAAGGAGCAGGGTGATGTCCCACCTAAGGAAGAAGTACGGGGCGGTCCTGGTCGCCTTCAGCGGCTGGGCCATGGGAGGGGGATACGGCCGCTCTCTGGGTGTGGACTACGCCTTCCCCCTGAGCGACCACTGCGACTATCCGGAGCTGATGAAGCTGGTTCAGGAGGTCTCCCCCGAGGTCGTGTACACTACCCACGGCTTCGCGGCCGAATTCGCGCGGGACCTCCGGAGGGTCGGGTTCTCGGCAAGGACCATCGCACCGTACCAGAGCTCCCTGTTCGACTTCCAGAAGGCGGACTAGCGCCTCTCGTGCCCGGCCCGCTATGCTTGTGGCGGTTTGGCAGGCTGCGGAACATAATGCTTCCAGATCTTCAGCCGCGAGATGGTGTAGGCGAAGAGGAAGCCGATCGCCACGGAGAGGACGTAGGCCACGGGGTAGAATATCACCTCGGAGAAGACGAGGGTGAGCGCGTACTGGATTATCGTCGCAGCCGAGCCGTTCAGGAAGTACTTGTAGAAACGGTCCTTCGACAGGAGAGGCGCCCTGAAGACGGCCTCCG
>DATFYP010000123.1:0-7990 GCA_035314985.1 Nitrososphaerales archaeon | reverse complement strand
TCGCTGTGCTTGACCGTCACTCTGTGGACCGAGACTATCGGCTTCAGGCCCTGCAACACCGGGATCACCTGCTCATCGTCCCCGCCGTCAGACACCAAGACGATTCCTGTCGCCTTGGTCCTCTCGAGAACCATCCCCACCTCCATCCCGACCTTCCTGTCGGCCCCGAACCCCCCGCCCGATTCTCCGCAGACGACCGCGACCTCGCAGTCCAGCCCCTGGCGCACAAGCTCATCGAACTTCTTGACCGTGCAGAAGACGGCGTTGGCATCTGCCTCCTCCGGGTCGGCGAGCGCAAGCCTTGTGGCCGCAGCCACGGCCGCTTCCCTGCCGACGATCGGGGTCTCGAGATGGGTCTTCTCCCCCATGTCGTCGTCCCTGTCCACACACAGGACGAGGTACCTCTGAGGCTGCGCGGACACTCCGGTTCGTTATGGAGTTCCTCCCCTTTGATTATTAAGCCTAGACCCTGAAACGGCCCCGCCCCCGGCCCCCGTTCGATACGCTTAAGGGGAAACGCTGCTCCGGAAGGCTGTACACTACTTGCAGGCGGACCGTCCGTGGCTCAAGACCCAAGAGAAGGCGGCGGTGGCAGGGCTCCGCCCCGAAAAGAAGCCCCTTTACGAACTCCTCAGGGATTCGGCGCGCGAGTTCCCCGACAGGCCTAGCCTCAGCTACAACGGGAGGACCATGAGCTACGCCGAGGTCGCCGAGCTTTCGGCCAGGTTCGCGTCTGCCTTGGCGTCACTCGGCGTGAGGAAGGGAGACAGGGTCGCCCTCTTCATGCCAAACATCCCGCAGTTCGTGATATCCTACTTCGGCATTCTTGAAGCAGGGGGCGTCGTGGTGGCGTGCAACCCCCTCTACAAGGAGAGGGAGCTCGAGCACCAGCTCCGCGACTCGGGCGCCGAAGTCGTGGTCGCGACCAAGGATGTCGTCAGGGGGACCGACCTGTACTCGAGCCTTCAGTCCTGCAGGGGACGGCTCCCGCTCAGGCACGTCGTGGCCGCCAGCGTCACCGACTACCTCCCTCCTCTGAAGAGGCGCCTCGCCGGGCTGGCTGGGGTCCGGACCGTCCGCAGGAAGGACACACTCGAATTCCTCCGGCTCATCGGATCCAGCCCCCCCACCCAGAGCCCGGTCCCCGTAGAACCTTCGGAGGACCTGGCCGTCCTCCAGTACACAGGGGGGACGACCGGCGTCTCGAAGGGGGCCATGCTCACTCACTGGAACGTCTACTCCATGACAATCCGAGGGACGAGCTTCCTCCCGCTGGGCCCGAGCGACGTGTTCCTGGCCGTCCTCCCGCTCTTCCACGTCTACGGGGGGATCGCGAACCTCACGATCCCCTTCTCGGTGGGGGCCGAGATCGTCCTCCTGCCCACCTTCCACGTCGAGGAGGTGCTAGGCACCGTACAGAGGATGAAGGCGACGATCTTCTGCGGCGTCCCGGCCATGTTCATGGCCATCAACAGCAACCCAAAGTCGAAGGGGTACGACCTCAGCTCGCTGCGGCTCTGCGTCTCAGGGGGGTCGGCGCTGCCTGCCGCCACGAGGAAGGCCTTCATGCAGCTGACCGGCGGGAAGCTCGTCGAAGGCTACGGCCTTTCCGAGACAAGCGCGCTGACGCACTGCAACCCTGTGGTCGCCGGGGTGGTGAAGGACGGGTCAGTGGGGATCCCCTTCCCCGAGACCGACGCGGTCATCGTCGACCTCGACGACCCAGGCAAGTTGCTGCCCCCCGGCGGGGTGGGGGAGCTCGCGGTGAAAGGGCCCCAGGTGATGAAGGGGTACTGGAACCAGAAGGAGGAGACAGAGATGGCCTTCCACGACGGCTGGTTCCTTACGGGAGACATCGCGAAGATGGACGACGAGGGCTACTTCTACATCGTCGACCGCAAGAAGGACATGATCAACGTCGCAGGGATGAAGGTCTACCCGCGCGAGGTCGAGGAGGTGCTATACGAGCACCCTGCCATCAGGGAGGCGGCGGCCGTCGCCGCCCCCGACAGCTTCAGGGGCGAGGTAGTGAAGGCGTTCGTCGTGAAGAAGGACCCGGCGGCAAGGCTCACGGTCCAGGAAGTGACCGGCTTCTGCGCTGAACGGCTAGTGAACTTCAAGGTCCCGAAGCAGGTGGAGTTCGTCCCTGATCTGCCGAAGTCCGTCATCGGCAAGGTCCTCCGCCGGAAGCTCAGAGAAGCTAGCGCTCGACAATCATAGCGACGGCGTTGCCGCCGCCAAGGCACAGGGTCGCGAGGCCCCGCTTCTTCCCGCTCCGCCCTAGCTGGTAGATCAATGTCGCCAGTACCCTTGCCCCGCTGCAGCCGATGGGGTGCCCGAGGGCGACGGCGCCCCCGTTCACGTTGAACTTCGCCTCGTCGATGCCGAGGGTCTTCATCACGGCCAGTGACGCAGTGGAATACGCCTCGTTGTGCTCGAAGAGGTCGATGTCGTCCACGGACATCTTCGCCTTCCTCAGGAGAGCCCTCGTGGTCGGAATCGGCGCCTCCATGACCCACTTCGGCTCGAGGCCTCCCGTCCCGTAGGCGACGATTCTCGCAATCGGCTTCGCGCCGAGCCTGTCAGCGGCCTCCTCTGACGCGACGACCACGGCCGCCCCCCCGTCGCTCAGCTGGGACGAATTTCCCGCTGTGAGCACCCCTCCCGGCTTGAAGACCGGCTTCAGCGCGGCCAGCTTCTCCACCGTGGTGTCGGCGCGTATGCACTCGTCCTCGCTGAACTCGGTCACATGGCCGTTCTCCTGCTGTATCTCCACCTTCACCTTCTCCTCGTCAAATATGCCTGCCTTCGCCGCCCTGGCGGCCTTCGCGTGGCTTTCGCAAGAGAACTCGTCCGCCTCCCGCCGCGTTATCCCGAACTTCTTTGCAACTAGCTCTCCCGTGATCCCCATGTGGTAGTCATGCGTCGCGTCCCACAGCCCGTCCAGGATCATCGCGTCCAGCAGGCGGGCGTCTCCGTACTTCAGCCCCCACCTGAGGCTCTTCACCAGGTACGGCGAGTTGCTCATGCTCTCCATCCCCCCCGCGACCACGACTTCGCAGTCCCCCGCCTTTACCGCCTGGGCTGCGAGCATCACCGCCTTCAGGCCCGAGCCGCACACCTTGTTCACCGTAATTGACCCGACTGAGTAGGGGATCTTCGCCCGGATGGCGGCCTGCCTCGTCGGGTTCTGCCCCAGCCCGGCGGAGACGACGTTCCCCATTATCACTTCGTCCACGTCCGACGGCTTGGCCTTCGCCCGGGAGAGCGCCTCCGTGATCGTGACCGCTCCCAGCTTCGGCGCGCTCACCCCAACGAGGCTCCTCCCGAACTTCCCGATCGGGGTCCTGCAGGCTGAAAGTATCACAGGTTGGGCCATCGCGCCTCGCATCGGCAGACGGCGATAATAAACGGCACCGCCCCCTTGAAAGCTCTACTCCTAAATAGAGTGTCTTTGGGGGGCCTTTCGAAGGACATGCGCGCCCTAACCAAGATTTGGATGGACGGAAAGATGGTCGACTGGGACGAAGCGAAGATACACGTTCTGACCCACGGCCTCCATTACGGCTACGCGGTCTTCGAGGGGATCCGGTGTTTCGAAACCCCGAAGGGGCCGGCCGTCTTCAGGCTCCCCGAGCACATCGAGCGCTTCCTGAACAGCGCCAAGATCTACAGGATGAACCTTGGTCACACCAAGAAGGAGCTGGAGCAGGCCTGCGTCGACGTCGTCAGGGAGAACAAGATCAGGGAGTGCTACATCCGTCCTATCGCCTTCAGCGCCTACGGGGAGATGGGGCTCAGCCCGCTCAAGAACAAGATTTCGGTGGCCATCGCCTGCTGGGAGTGGGGAGCTTACCTCGGCAAGGACTCCTCAGCCAGGGGGGTCAAGGCGACGATATCCAGCTGGGTGAGGATCGACTCCAGGTCCCTTCCGATTCAGGCCAAGTGCGCGGCCAACTACGCCAACTCGGCCCTGGCCAAGATGGAGGCCATCGCGGGGGGCTACGACGAGGCCATCATGCTGAACTCCAGCGGAGTCCTCGCGGAAGGCCCGGGGGAGAACATCTTCAGGGTGAAGGACGACATACTCAGCACCCCGCCCGCAAGCTCGGGAATCCTCCGGGGGATCACGAGGGACACGGTGATCCAGTTCGCCGGCGACTCGGGGATCAAGTTCTTCAGGAACGACTCGACGCGGGAGGAGCTGTACACGTCGGACGAGCTCTTCTTCGCAGGGACCGCAGCCGGGCTAGCGCGGATCAGGGAGGTCGACGGTAGGGCCGTAGGGAACGGGGTGTACCCGATAACCGCCCGCCTTCAAAAGCTGTACGAAGAAGCGACCCACGGGAAGATCAAGCGCTACGAGAAGTGGCTCAGGCACGTCGGCCGCTGAGCCTGACGAACTCAAAGTCCAGCAGCGACCCAGTCCTCTTTGACGCGGGCTTGAACTTCGGGACGACCGTCCCGCCGACCTCGACGCCGCGCCCGCCGGCTATCTGCACCAGGCCGCCGGTCACTCCCTTGAACGTAACGAATACGAACGCCCGCGGGTTCTTCAGCCGCCTGCCGTCGAACCCAACGTAGCTCTCTGTAATCGCAGCCACATTCCCCTCGGGGCCGACCTGCCTGAACGTCTCGATGGGCGCGAAGCAGTCGACGCAGTATGCCTTGGGGGGGAGGTAGCTCTTCCCGCACTTCTTGCATTTCGACGCTATGATCCTCCCGTCCTGGAGGCCCCGGAGGAACTTCTCGCCGGCCACCCCGGCCGTGTACTCGTAGTGTAATGGAATCTGGTCGGTCCAAGACCGGAGCTTGTCGACGCTCGTTATCCGCTCGCCGAGGGACATCCTACGCTCCTCTCCTCCCTTCATCGAGCCTCGTGCCGCAAACCAGGAGACAGAGGGTCTTGGCCATCTGCGCCAAAAGGTCCGAAACCTCGGTGTTAAAGTCGTTGCGGGTGCGCGTAGCGCGTCCCTTTCTCTCGGCGTAAGCCAAGAGGCGGTTCCGTCGCCGTAGCCTAGGGCGTCTCGGCAGCGGGGGCCTCTTCAACTTCGGCGTGCCTCGACAGCACGCCGTGAATCAACAGGCCTGCACCGACAGAGGCGAGCACGATCCCTAGAAGCTGCATCAACACCAGAGGGCGCGTCGGGTCTGAGGCGTACCCGATGAGGGCGGAGACAACGGTGGACGAGATGAGCAGGAACAGGAACCCAAACACTAGGAGGAATGCGCCGATAGCACCGACTGTAGCACTCATTGCGTCACCTCTGTCCCATGGGGAGTTAAGTCTTCGCGGCCGCCGTGCCGGTCCGCCCAGCTAGCGGGGCCTGAAGTGGACGATGTCGGTTATCGCGCCGACCCTTTCGGTCTTCGGCTTCCACTCCGCCTTCACCTTCATCCCGACCTCGACCTTCCTGGGGTCGATTCCCCCCAGGAAGTGGAGGATACCCATCTCCGGCGACGCGCCGTCAATCTCTATCACCGACACGATCAGGGGCTGCTTCCTCCTGCTCGCATCGTTGTTCACGTAGCTTATTGAGAAGGTGCTGACCTTCCCCGTGTCCTTCACCCTCACCCACGAGTCTGTTGCCCTCCAGCACTCCTCGCAGTACATGCGAGGTGGGATCATGACCCGCCCGCACTCGTTGCACTTCCTCGCCCAGAGCTGCCCTTCCTTGAGCCCGTCGAGAAACCTGCTTATCGCGACCCCGGACGTCCAGGAGTACTTCAGGACGGTCTCGTAATGAGTAATCAGGTACTTCCCCGCCTCTATCTCCTCCCTCTCTATGGCGGTCCCGGGGTAGCTCATGATCTTGGAGCTCATTCTCGCGTCACCCCTCCCTTCGAACCCATTTCAAACTTTCTTGTCCCCCCTGAAGCTCCGTGCGAGCCGCGAGAAGTACTCCAGGGACTCGGGGTTCGCGAGCGACCCCAGGTTCGCCGCCTTCTCCGGCTCGACACCCATGAATACCTTCTTCACCGGGATCTCCAGCTTCTTCCCGCTCAGGGTGTGGGGGACGGAGGGGACTTCAACGATCCTGTCCGGGACGTGCCTGGGCGAAAGGTCCAGCTTCACCTTCTCTCTTATGCGCCCCTTCAGCGCCTCGTCCACGCGGCCCCCTTTCGCAGGAACTACGAAGAGCACCATCTCCTGCTCTTCTCCGGGCCCCTCTAGGCCGATGGCCAGGCACTCGGCGACCTCGGGGAGGGACTCGACCGCCCTGTAGATCTCGCTCGTGCCGATCCTTACTCCCATCCTCTTGATCGTGGCGTCCGACCGGCCGAGTATGATGCAGGTGCCTCGCTTGGTTATCTCGACCCAGTCGCCGTGCCTCCACACCCCCGGGAACGACTCGAAGTAGCTCTGCGCGTACCTGGAGCCGTCCTCGTCCCCCCAGAGGAGGAGCGGCATGCTCGGCATCGGCTCCGTTATCACCAGCTCCCCGACCCTGCCTATTACTGGAAACCCGGATTCGTCGAAGGCCTCGACCTTGGCCCCCAGGCACCGGCACTGGATCTCTCCTGAGTGCACTGGGAGCGTGGGGCACCCGCCCACGAACAGGGTGCAGACGTCGGTCCCGCCGCTCACGGACGCGAGCCAGACGTCCCCCTTGACCTTCTCATAGACCCACTCGAACCCGTCGTGGGACAGGGGGGAGCCCGTCGAACCCACCCCGCGGAGCTTGGCCAGGCCGTGCGTGGACTTCGGCTCGATCCCCGATTTCATGCACGACGAGATGTACGCAGCGCTCGAGCCCATGAACGTGATCCCTGTCTTGTCGACGAGGTCCCAGAGCGCGTTCATGTCAGGGTAGGCAGGGCTCCCGTTGTAGAGGACGAGCGTCGCGCCGTGAAGCAGCCCCCCGACCAGATAGTTCCACATCATCCATCCAGTCGTCGTGAACCAGAAGAGGCGGTCCCCCGCCCGGATGTCGTTGTGCAGGGAGAGGACCTTCAGGTGCTCAAGCAGTATCCCGCCCTGCCCGTGCACGATGGGCTTGGGGAGGCCGGTCGTCCCGGACGAATAGAGGACCCAGAGTGGGTGGTCGAACGGGACCAGCTCGTACTCCGGCTTCTCCCTCCCCCCCGTCGCCTCGCCCCAGTCGATTGCGCCCTCGATTCTGCCGTCCGCTGCCGTCCCCTGAACCGCGATTACGTGCTCCACGGTTGGCATGGACTTTACTATGGAGCCCACAACGTCTGTCCTATCGTACCACTTCCCGCCGTAGCTGTACCCGTCGGTAGCCAGAAGGACCTTGGGCCTTATCTGGCCGAACCTGTCCACGACGGCCGGGGCCCCGAAGTCGGGGGAGCAGCTGGACCATACGGCCCCAACGCTCGCACTGGCCAGGAGTCCGACCACCGCCTCCGGGACGTTCGGGAGGAAGGCCGCCACCCTGTCCCCGGGCGCGACCCCCATCTCCCTTAGTTTTGAAGCCAGGGCGGACGTCTTCCTTTCCAGCTCCTGCCATGTCATCCGCTTCTCCGCCCCTTTCTCGCCCCTGCCCACCAATGCGGGGCCGTCTCCCTTCTTGCTGAACACACGCTCGGCGAAGTTGAGCTCCGCGCCGTCGAACCACTTCGCCCCTGGCATCCTCCGCTCCCTCAGTGGGACGTAGTCCACGTCGGACACGTCGAAGTACTTCCAGACCGAGGCCCAGAACCCCTCAATGTCGTCGACCGACCACCGCCACAGCGCCCGGTAGTCTTCGAACTTGTTCCCGCGTTTCTCGAGCCACTTCATGTAGGAGGAGATGTTCGCCCGCCTGGCGGTCCCAGAGTCGGGCTCCCAGAGCAGCTTCCCGGCTGGCAAAGAATAGCGAGCACAACGTTAGCTCCGTGGTGGTTATAAGCAAAAGTTGGTTTCGCGGTTGTGGGAAGCAAGTTCTCCCCACTTGCTGTCAGGATGAGGGCCTACGAAGCCGTACGGGAGATGACGAAGGATGGGACTACTTTGACGGTGCCCGAGATTTGCGCAAGGCTCATCGCT
>DATFYP010000122.1:0-19432 GCA_035314985.1 Nitrososphaerales archaeon | reverse complement strand
GAAAGTGGATTCCTGCAATTCCGCGCCCGGAATGCCGCATGGCTCGAAGACTTCGCCCTCTACGACGCCCTGAGCCGGGAGAACGACGGGGGGTGGCTCCTGTGGCCCGAGGACGTCAGGAGAAGAAACCCGGCCGCCCTGGATGACAAGAGGCAGCTTCTGAAGTCGGCGGTAGAGAGGACGGTATTCGACCAATACGTCTTCCACAGGCAGTGGTCCGAATTGCATGAATACGCGAAATCGAAGGGCGTCCGGATCGTCGGGGACCTCCCGTTCTACGTCCTCCACGACAGCTCGGACGTGTGGACGCACCCTGAACTCTTCAAGCTCGATACTGACGGGCGACCGGTCTCTGTCGGAGGGGTCCCCCCAGATTACTTCAGCGAGAAGGGACAAAGATGGGGGAACCCCGTCTACGACTGGGACACGATGGAAGAAACGGGTTATCGATGGTGGACAGATAGGATGAACAAGAGCCTGGAGCTATTCGACCTTGTCAGACTTGACCATTTCCGGGGCTACGTCGCATGTTGGGAGGTCCCTGCTGCAGAGGAAACGGCGGTCAATGGGAAGTGGATAGACACGCCGAAGTCGTTCCTCGGGGCTCTCAGGCAGAACTTCCCCAGCCTCCCCTTCCTGGCAGAGGACCTGGGGGTGATCACGGACGATGTGAAGGAGGCCATCAGCACGTTGGGAATCCCTGGCATGAAGGTCCTGTTGTTCGCCTTCGATGGCTCACCGACCAACCCCTATCTGCCGGTCAACCACCCGCGGCATTCCCTCGTCTGCACGGGCACTCACGACACAAACACCGCGCTCGGGTGGTTCAGGGACGAGGCCGGGCCGCACGAAAGGGAAGCGCTCTCCAGCTACCTGGGCCGGACCGTCACTGAGCAGAGCGTATGCGACGAATTCCTCGGCATGGCCACGGGCTCAGCCGCCGAACTCTGCATCGTGCCCCTCCAGGACTTGATCGGCCTGGGAAGCGAGGCCAGGATGAACGACCCGTCTGCCGCCATGGGGAACTGGCGGTGGCGTGTCCTCCCGAGCCAGCTTGGCGAAGGCAGTCTCCCACGACTGGCCGAAGTGACCGCGGCAAACGGCCGTGCCTGAGAGAGACTTACCGCTCGGTTATCTCCGTCAACCCTCTACTTCGGAGCTGGCCTCTTTAGCTGATTGATCCTAGTCTTGACGGTCTTCACGAGCTCGGTTCGGAGCTGCTCCCCGGAATAGTTGGCATCCCTGACCTTGATCAGGCTCTTCGCCAGCTCTCCGTCTCCCAGCATGTAGACCCACTTGTCGAAGTCCCCTCTGCGCGTGTGGAACTCGAGCGACTTCGCCTCAACCATCTTCAGCTTCTCGCCGAACTCTTCTAGGCTAGAAGCGAAGGCCCCCAACGGCTTCCCTATATCACCGTAGAAGTAGAATGCCTTGTCGGTTGGCACCCGAGCAAGTATCATCTTCGCTATGCCTTTCGCCACGGACATATGTCTCGTTGAACGGGCGGCGTTAGTAAGTCTTACTCAAGAAACTGGCCCTGGATGTCAGCGCCACCTGGAATGACCTTGTGCGGGTTAACCCTGCTCGAGATGAGCGTCGACCCTTCCCCAATGTCCACATCGTCCCCGATCACGCTCAACCCCGTAATCCACGTCGGCCTCTTCACAGAGGAAGCCACCCGCACATGGCGGCCGATGATGCTGTCCTGTATTGACGCCCCGTCCTCTATCACCGCGCGATCCATTATCGCCGAGCGTTCAATTGTGACGTCCCTGCCGAGGATGCAGAAGTTGTCTATGCACGAGTCCCTGATGATCGACCCTTCCTCGATCTGACAGTGACGTCCGATGAAAACACTCCCTTCGAGGCGTATCCTGCCTGCGAGCACATTCTGAACTATGTGCTTCCTGCGAGTGATCGATTCTGGACTACCTCCCTGAATCCACACGTTGGGGAGCTGCGGAACAGGGTCGCCCAGGTACAGTCCCGGCCTCTCCTTCTTGTTCAAGAGATTGGTCACCGCCGTCAGGTACCCCTTGGGCGTCCCCACGTCCAGCCAGTCTCCCTGCATGTAGTAACCGTACACCGGGTACCTGTCAACGAGGTAGGGAATCATGTCAAGCCCGAAGTCGAGCCGCTTCCTGACCTTGATCATCTGCTGGACTTCCGGTTCCTCGAAGACCTTCGCTATCTCGGACGAGATGAGGTAGATGCCGGTGTTCGCCATCTTGGACGGCGCCTGGTCCTTGGTCGGCTTCTCTACGAATCGCCTGATTCTTCCCGTTTCGTCCATGTCGGCGATGCCGTACGCCTCAACGTCGTCGACCGGTGTCAAGGCGATGACCATGAACGCGTTGGTCTTCTTCTGAAAGTCCAGGAGGCCGGCTAGGTCGAGCTCGAACAGATTGTCCCCCTGGACGACCAGGAATGTTTTCTGAATGCCGTAGTAGTCCATCAGTATCCTGACCGAATCGGCGCTGCCCACGTCGTCTATCCTCGGCTGGTACTTGATGCGTACCCGCGGCCTCACTCTGTACTGATACGAGAACCCCATCCCCTCCCCGAAGTAGTCGAAGAGGCTCCGGTAGTTGAGGTACCCCTTGGCCCCGAAGAGAAAATGCCTCACTCCTTGGCGAGCGAGTTCGACCATCGCGTACTCGACGAGTGGCCTGTTGAAGATCCTGACCACCGCCTTCGATGATTCTGCAGTAAGCGGCTTGAGCCGCTTCGCTTCCCCTCCCACCGGGATGATTACTCGCAGCTCGGAGATGTCCGTCGAGGACAAGCAGCAGAGTGGTTCGGTGCAGCCTAATATTCTTACGCAGTCATCGGATGCAGGGACTCGCCTCAATCATGTCATGAATAGGTCGATGACGCCGTGATGATGCCTGTCGCCGTCAGATACACGGCGCTGGTTCCTGATTCGTCTACGAGCTTTGCATATCCGGCGTCGATGAGTGACTTCAATTCCAATTCCACGGCGCTCCTTGCCATCCCGAGCTTGCCAGCCAGCTCGTCGATGCTCATGGCTCTGTCTGGCGATTGAGCCCCCATAACCATCAGCGAGGAAAGGATCCTCTTCGGGAATTCACTCATACCTAGCCTCACCGACAGCAGCTTCGTAGACTTCCAGTGTCTCTGTAGCCGAGCGCTTCCAGTTATAAGACTTGACCTTTTCTCTCGCCCTTGCGGCCAACCGAGACGCCAAAGCCTGGTCGGAGAGTAACCTGGTCGTCGCCTTTGCGATTGAGTAGGGGCTGTTTGGGTCCACCTCCAAGCCGTCCACCTCGTCCTCGATTATCTCCGCCAGCCCTCCGACGCGTGACACCACGACCGGGACCCCGGCTGCCATGGCCTCGAGCGCGATGATGCCGAAGGGTTCGAAATGAGAGGGAACCGCCACCATGTCCGAGGACTTGATGGCGTCGACCAGGTCATCGTCGCTTACGAATCCAGCGAATGTGGTCCTCTCCGCGACCCCCTCGCCGTTCGCCAACGCCTCGAGCTCCCCCCGCATGTATCCGTCTCCCATTACGAGGAGCTTCGCGCCAGGGACGGACTTCCGGACAATGGCAAGTGCCCTTATGAGGTCGTCGAACCCCTTCTGGGAGGTGAGCCTGCCCACGGCCGTGATCAACTTCTCTCCAGGCTGCACCCTCCACTTCATCCTCGTGGTCGCGACGTCCACGGACTTCTCGAACTTGACCATGTCCACTGCGTTCGGAATCTCGACCACCTTGCTTGGCGGCAGCTTGAATTGGGAGACCACCTCTGACTTCATCCACCCGCTCACGGCTATCACCTTCGCCGCTTCGTAGGATCCCCACCACTCCAGCCCTCCCACCATCGCGGATTCCGGGGTTCGGAAGGAGGAAGAACGCGAAGACTCCGTGCTGTGGAAGGTCATCACGAGGGGGACCCTCATGAGGTGCTTTGAAGCCACTCCTGCGGAAGCAGTAAGCCAATCGTGCACGTGGACGATGTCAGGCGGCCCGTACTTCTTCGCCAGCTGACCCACCCGTTTCTCGAAAAAGTGGTTGAAGAGCAAGACCCAGGTGTGGAAGGTCGGCGCCGGCAGTTCGACCGCTACCCTATGGACGTACAGTGGAACTTCCGCCTCTTCGTAGGGCGCCCCAGGAAAATCGAGCGTTACAACGTGAACTTCGTGCCCGAGTGATGCCATCGCCTTGGAGAGCCCCTCGGCATGCCTGGCAAGGCCGCCGATTACTCTCGGGGGATACTCCCAGCTGAGCATGAAGATTCTCATCGCCACGGTCTCCCAGATTCTACAAGCATTGTGTCCGAGAACATCCCGGTGGCGGACAAGGACTGGGGAATGGTAATTAGCCTTGCTCTGCCCTGACGAGGCCGTGAGCCCGCGGCGAACGGTCTCCTTTTGCAGCAGTGAAATCGTTTAAACACCCCGCGCGGGCCGCTGGCTAACTCATCCGGATGTATCCTTGAAAACAGTGATTTTCGTAATGGAGATTGCGGTCGCCAGCCATATTCCGACTTACAGCGGAGGCCTGGGAGTCTTGGCAGGGGACCTGGCATTCTCGTTCGCGGACCTTGGGCTACCCGTCACTTTCATAACGCTCCTCTCGAGGGATGGATACGGGTCTCAGAAGCTGGACCGTGAAAGCGGCCAGCTCGATGCTCCTCAGCCCTGGGACTATGCCCAGATCCTTTCGCCCACCGACGCCAGGGCCGGCGTCGAACTCGGGAGTACCGTTCAGAGAGTGGGGGCCTGGGAATACAAGATACGGGGAAAGGCGGAGACCAGCGTGCTGTTCCTGGACACCGACTTCCCCGAGAACGACAAGAGCGTCCGCGAAGCGACCGAGCGCCTGTACGGCGGAGAAGCCCGACATCGCATGCTCCAAGATATCATCTTGGGAATCGGAGGTTACCGGATTCTCAAGGCCCTCGGAAGGGACGTGGACGTGTACCACCTGAACGAGAGCCACGCGGCCTTCGTGACGGTCGACCTGCTCAGGGATACGGGGAGCCCCGAAGCCACGCGCCAATGCTGCGCCTTCACCACGCACACCCCGCTCGTGTCCGGGAACGATGTCTTCCCCCTTGCCACGGTTGAAGAAGCGCTCTCGAAGTGCCCATGGGTCAATTGGGCCGAAGAATCGGTCGACGGCTCCATCAGCCTCTCAAGGCTGGCGGCCAAGTACAGCGGCGTGACGAACGCGGTCTCTCTGAAGCATAGATTCGTAGCAGAAGCCGCGCTCGGCCGCGACGACATCCGTTATGTCACCAATGGGGTCTATCACAGGAGATGGGTACACGACGAGCTGAAGAGGGTGTACGACCGTCACCTCCCGGGGTGGCAAGAATCCCCTTCGCTGTTGGTAAGGGCGATGGGGATCCCAGCCGAAGACCTAGCATACGCTCGGAACTCTGTCAAGAGGACGCTGGTCGCCATGGTGAACGACCGCACAGGCCTTCGGTTCGACGAAGGCACCCTGACGATTAGCGTCGCGAAGAGGATAACGAGCTACAAGCGCAACAACATGATACTGAGCGACCTAGAGCGCCTTCAACGAATAGCAGTTGAGAAGGGGGACGTGCAGGTCATCATAGCCGGGAAGGCTCACCCGCGGGACGATATGGCGAAGGGCATGCTCGCCGATACAATACTCAGAGCGGACCGACTGAATCGGGAATCGCAGAAGGTGAAGGTCGCGATCCTGGAGAACTACGACATCGAGATGGCCAAGCTCCTCGTCGCTGGGTCGGACGTATGGCTAAACAATCCCAGAAGGCCCCTGGAGGCCTGCGGAACGAGCGGAATCAAGGCGGCCATGAACGGGGTGCTGAACTTCAGCGTCTATGACGGGTGGTGGCTCGAGGGAGGAATCGAGGGTGTCAATGGATGGGGGATTGGTCTGAGGGCGGAATGGAATGACCTGAGTGGCCCGGTCGACAGGGAAGATGCCGACGACATGTACAGGAAGCTCACGGATGAAATCGTTCCGACGTACTACAACGACAAAGCGAAGTGGTGGAGCATGTCTAGGACGAGCATCGCGACCGTGGGCCCCCTCTTCAACTCGTACAGGATGGTGGGAGACTACGTGACCAAGGTCTACTCACTGCTGCGACGAGACTCCTGAATGACCTGGAGACGACCTCCACATCGACTGAAAGTCTTCAGGGTGCGTGAGATATCGGTATGTCTCAGGACTCTCGACAAATGATGAGTAGAGAGACCGATTTGCTGCGGTCCTCCCTGCCAGTTCGGGGGACGCCCGAGTGCGGCTCAGTTCGGGGACTCTCTCGTAGTTCGTGTTCCTGACGAAGCTACCATCGTGAAGCTCGTAGTAGGCAGCCCCCTTGTGGCGCCTGATTGGGTCATAGTCAGCCAAGACACCTCTCCAAAGCAGATTCGACATTACCAGTGGTTCGCTCGAAGGGTTGATTGTGAAGTGCCACCAACCAGGCTGTATCAATACGCGTTCTCCTTCCCTTGCCTCAACCAAGACAACGCGAGACAGGTCTTCATCACGCATCTGCTGCATGAGGTAGTGCGCTCGGCCAGAGATCACTTCGTAGACTTCGGGATAGGAGAATCCACGAGGTCCTGCTTCATGTACTTGCCCTAGGGTCTTGTTGAACTCCTTGCCAAGCCGGTGGCCCGGCATGATGGTAATATCAAACCTGAGCTCATTCACCTCAAAAGTGGGGCGGTCTCTCTTCTTGGTCACGTCTTTGTACATGTAGTACAGCTCAAGTCGGGGATCAGCTTCCACCGCAAACTGCCTGTCGTACAACACAGCGTCCATCTCGTTAAGGTATCTGATGCTGGGGGCTCTCACGTCCCCGTCGGCTGTCAACAGGTTTGTTCTTTCGTCAAACTCGATATCTAATGAAGAGTATGTGACATTCATCTGTTGTGTACGCCTACGGGCCGTTCGCTTCGTGTTCTTATTAGCTTAGGAGAACATCTGGGTTACGCCGCTCGTGAGCGGGGTGTTCCGACTGCTGAATTGCTTGACGCTGAGCTCGGACGCCCGGTCGAGCCCCTACATGTACTCCCAGATTCCCCTTCCCTTGTAGTTGTACACTATCGATTTGTGGCCTGTTACGTATTCCAACGTATACCCGATTCCCTCAAGACCGATTCCCGAATCCTTCCTACCGCCGAAGGGAAAATACCCAATCCCATGCCGGGGGATATCGTTGATGTAGACAGCGCCGACTTCCAGGAGCCGCGTCAACTTCCTGATCTTGTTGACATCCTTGCCGAAGACGGCCGCATCCAGCCCGTAGCGCCTGCCGTTTGCTGCATTGATGGCCTCTTCGATTGTCTTGACGCTTGAGATGAGTGCGATTGCAGCGAAGACCTCGTGGCGGTAGAGGTGCAGGTCTTTCAGTTTGTCTGCAGAAATCTCGATGAGTGTCGGTGTGATGTAGTTCTTGCCGAGCCTCGTCCCGCCTAGTAGGACTTTGCCGCCGTGGTCAGTAGCGTCCTTCGTCGCTTCGACGACTTCATCGGCGGTCACTTCTTCAATCAGGGGACCCATGGTCGTCAGTGGGTCTCTAGGGTCCCCCACCTTGACTTTGGTGAGCTCCTGCACCAGTCGTGCCTTGAGGTCTTCGTAGACTTCTTCCTCGGCGAAGACCATCTTCACCGCGTCGCATCGCTGCCCGGCGTAACCTGCAATCCCGTTCGCGATTCGCTGGGCCGCGTATGGGATCTCCGCGTCATCGAGGACGACAACGGGGTCGCCTCCCCCCAGCTCCATCACGAACTGCTTGATACCAGCCGCCCTCATGACGTGAACCCCTGTTTCCGAACTCCCGGTAAGCGTGATGCAGTGGACCCTACTGTCCCTGCTCAGCTCGTCCATCTCGGAGCCGGAGACCGTAACGACGCCCAGCCCCTCCTTGGGGAACCCTGCGAGTTCCATGATCCTCGCCAGCATTATCACAGGGAGGGGGGTGGATGAAGCGGGCTTCACAATCAGCGAGTTCCCGACTACCGTGGTGTAGACGAGTTTGTTGACTGTGTCGAAAAGCGGATAGTTGAAGGGAATAATACCCAAGACGAGCCCTAGGGGCTCTCGCCTAACCAGAGCCTCTGTCTCTAGTGTCTCAAGGCTCCAATCGCCGGGGATGAAGTCACCCATTATCTTCCGAGTATCGAGGTCCGACTTCCTGAACCTCTCGATGGAGGCATCTACCTCGCCGTTTGCTGCGGGGAGGGTCTTCCCGGCGTTCTTCACGAGCACTTCCACGAAGTCGGGCCTGTTCTTGTCGAGCAGGTCGGCGGCCTTGTGGTAGATCTCAAGCCGCTTCTCCCCCGGAATGTCTCTGACCATCCATCTGCCCTTCGAATACACTGTTTCGAGGGTTCGCTCGATTTCGTCATGCCCCAGCCTAGGAATCCTCGCGATTACCGACTGGTCGATGGGACTCACGACGTCCCGCCAAGATTCACCTTTGTACCATATCCCCGCCATGAAGGTTCTAAACTGAGGGATGCCGTCTTGCTGAGACACCTCATAGATCGTCTTGAGGTCCGCAGACTGCAGGGCAATCGACACTTTATTCGTCCTGATTGCATCAAGGTGTGCCAAAAGACTCCTCTCCCGATTGGGAGCCCGCAACTGACTGATTGGATTTAGGCATTGTGTCTATGCATTTTTTCAGCCCTCGTCTCAAATGACTGAAGATTTGGGCCATACTGTTTGAGTCGGTTTCTGACTTCGTCGTCCGCTAGGCCTTTTGCCATCCTTTGAAGTCGCAGAAGGGACATGGCCGGAACGGCCCAGTAGGGTTGTTGATTTTGGCTAGTTTGGTCACTCAGGGGAGTCTACCCGTCCTCGGCCGCCCATGCGTGGGTCATGTTTTCCCTCAACACGAAAGGGCTACGGCGCAGTGCGGCCTCGACGGCCATGTGAATCTATCAATGAGACGAGGTCGCGCTCGACCAATCTAGAGACCGTTCGGGAGGTGCGAATCACGAGATTGTTGGAAGAAGGACGCAATTACGCCCCTTTAAGTAGTCGCTAGCCAACCTATTATTTATCGGAAGGAACAACGGTAGGATGTGTGAAGTAAATTGAGTTTCGGACAGCGAGGAGGTTATGGCAGTCGAGGAGGTTTCGGAGGAAGATCCGGTTCCTTCAACAAGCCAGTCGAGGTGGGTAAGGAGTACAACGTCAGTATCTCCGACACCAGCAGGCGTGGCGAGGGAATTGCCAGAGTCGACGGATTTGTGGTCTTTGTCCCAGGGACGAAGCAAGGGCAGAACGTGAGGATAAAGGTCACACAAGTCTCAGACCGCTTTGCATCTGGACAGGTCGTATCGAGTCCAGAGGCAACTGCTACCCCAGAATCTAAGGTAAGCACGACGAGCTAGACGGCCTACGGCATTGTGATGGTTGGTTCAAAGAATCAACCACTCCTTTCTTATTACTACAGCTCAGATAGCCTCCTGAGTCACGAATGCGCACCCTTAATACCCCTGACGATGGCGCTTCGATTGATTGAAATGATTTGCGCAAAATGCGGCAAAGAAATCCCGGCTGGGCAGGAAGTAAAGAAAGGCTTCTTCATGAAGAAGACGTATCACAAGGATTGCACGTAGAACTCGCGAAAGGTTCATCAAAGCGTCCAGTACGCTCTGCACTCAGGGTCTGCCAGTAGAGTTAACGCTTCTTCCTGTGTAGAAGGTCCGGCTTCCTCACCGGCCCCTTGTAGTGCTCGTTCCGGGGGCAGTGCGAGCCGCACTTCTCGTTGAACGGGTGATTGTGCCCCTTTACCTGCTCCTTCTCTTTCTCTTCGGTCCGCTTACGGTAGGACGCCAATCTAGAGTCGTAATTGCGTTCGGCCCGCACCTAATAAGCGCTGAAGATCGGAGACATCGCAGAAATCAGCACGCTTGTCGGAGGTCGATAAGTCATGGTGCTGGTCTAAATACTACCGAGAAGTAGAATGGAATGACTAACGGGAGAATTGGACAATCTTGGGTAGAGAAGGGAAAAAGAAGAAGAAAGAGGTAGCAAGAAGGCAAAAGGAAGAGAGGAAGGCGCGGAGAGGGGCAGGGTAAAGTCAATCCAAGAACCTGCCACCAGAATAATCAACTCTGAAACGGACTTGCCAGAATAGCCGACGGCGTCTTTTGTGATTCTGTTCCCGGCTTAGATGCCGAGGGCCTCTCTCAGACCCTTGTACCGGTTCCTAATCGTGACCTCGGTGACACCCGCGGCTTCAGCGACGTCCTTCTGCGTCTTCTCTTCGCCCTCGAGCGTGCACGCTACGTAGAGCGCCGAAGCGGCGAGCCCCATTGGGTCCTTGCCGGCTGAGATTCCGATCTGCTTTGCCCTCAGCAGGATTTCGCGCGCCCTTCTTTGCGTCTTCTCCGACATCTTTGCCCTGGACGCGATACCAGACACGCACTTGGATGCCTCTGCAACGGGCATCTTGAAGTCCATCTCCCTGTGCAGGAGCCTGTAGGACCGCGCCAGGTCTTTCTTCTTGACGTTGCTTACGGCGGCTATGTCCTTCAGGGTCCTCGGAACTTCGCAGTCCCTGCACGCCGCGTAGAGCGACGCCGCTATGATGGCCGAGATCGACCTTCCCCTGACCAGGTTCCTTTCGAGAGCCTTCCTGTAGAAGTATGCAGCTCTTTCCGTGACGGCATCCGATACGGTGAGCTTGTCGGAGAACCTCCTCAGCTCGCTGAACGCCTGCCTGAGGTTCCTGTCGGTGGACTCGTGGACCTGGCTCCTCCGGTCCCATGTCCTGAGCCTCTCGACCGTGGACTTCATGGAGCCGGACAGCGAACGGCCCGACGCGTCCTTGTTGAGGCCCCCTATCACGGTGGCGAGCCCCATGTCGTGGACGGCAATCGACGTCGGAAGCCCGGTCCTGCTGCGGTCCCCCTTCTCGTCGCTCTGGAAGGACCTCCATTCGGGGCCCGCGTCCACCATCTTCTCCTTGACCACCAGTCCGCAATTGCTGCAGTAGAGCTCCGACCCCGAATCGTCAGTAATCATGCTGCTCTTGCCGCACCGGGGGCACTTGGTCGAACTCCTCTCCATCTTCAGGAGCCGCGAGAAGTTTGTTTCAGTGGTTATCTGAATCACGAGTCAGAAATACGGGATATTTCGAATAGTACTCCGTCGCTCTAGTATATAAATGGCGAAGGTTTCCTCGGAAATCTGACATGAGAGGGAGGTCGACGAGTGCCTATGAGGCCTGAAACGCCGGCGTCGACTGAATCGAACAATACGCCCCTTCTTATAGTGCCAGGCCCCCTTTAGTACTGTAATGACAATCGAGAAAGATCAGGGCATCAGGGCCAAGTTCTACTCAAGTCAACCATTGGCCAGATACTTGATGCTCAACGGAGTTCCGAAGAGTAATCATGCGTTCAGGGACATGGTAGCTTCAGGCTTTTCCGAAGACTTGGCCAGCGAGAAAGGACTCAAGCTGATCTCTTGCCTGGGTAACGTGGCTTTCCTCAGACACCCCCAGCAGATCAACATCATGGACAAGTCGAACGGCAAGATCATAGCATCAATTACAAGATAGCAGAGTAGGCTCGGTCAGCCCGTGATTGATGTTCGGGTGTTCCTAGGCACCGGGAGGAACTTGGTGGAACCCGTCTTTGGCCCTTGGCAGCTGGGCGTTCTTGTCGCGCGTCAGTTCGAATATCCGGTTCCTCAGCTGGCGCATGCCGTCTCCCCGCGTTGCGGAGGTCCTCACTGTTGGGAATCCCTCGAATAGATCGCCCGATCCAAGCGTGTCGCCTCGACCTTGCACCAGGTCCTGTTTGTTTAGCACCAGCAGTGTCTTCTTGGGGTCGACACCGAGCTCTCCGAGAACGCCTTTGCAACTGTCGAACTTTATCCGGACGCTTTCAGGATTCTCGCTCACGTCGATTACGAGGAGCACAAGGTCCGCGTAGGTGAGCTCCTCCAGAGTTGACTTGAAGGACTCGACGAGGTACGTCGGCAACCTTGAGATGAACCCGACAGTGTCCGACAGCATCACCCGTTTTTTCGAGCCGGGGACAGTTATGGACCGGGTGGTCGTCGTGAGAGTGGTGAAGAGCTTAGGGGACTCCTCTTTCGCTTCGGAGGCCAGCCGGTTGAAGAGCGTGGTCTTCCCGCTGCTGGTATAGCCCGCAAACGACACAAACGGTTCACCCAGCTTCATGCGTTCCTTCCTCTGAACCGTCCTGCTCGAACCCGCGTTGGCGAGCTTGCTCCTGATCGTTGACATCCTGTGCTTGAGGGCCCTGAACTTGACGTCCACGGCCGTCTCACCCATTCCCGAGAACCCCGCTCTCTCGCCTCTCACGGAATAGCGGACCACGTCCCTGGCTCGGGGCATTTCATAGCGCAGCTCCGCGAGCTGAACCTGGAGCTTGGCCTCGGTCGTGGCCGCGCGGAGGGCGAAGATGTTGAGGATCAGCCTTTCGCGGTCGACCACCTCCACATGAGTCACCTTAGCCAGGTTGTTTGCTTGGGACGAGGTGAGTGTCTCGTCTATGATCAGAGTGTCCGATCCGTTGTCGCTGACCAGTTCGAACAGTTCCTGTGCCTTGCCCACCCCGACACCATATCCGGACTTGATTACCTGCTTCTGGGTGATGACAGCCTCCACTGAGTATCCTCCCGCCTTGGCCAGCTCCTGGATTTCGCGTTTCGCGAACTCGTCGTCGTAAGTGACAATTGTTGCCTTCATGAGATAATCAATATTCCATCGAGATGTGGGAAAGTCCAGAGGCTTGGATGCGCGCCCTCCGATCGCTTCCTGCGCCTACCTGAAGCCCAGGCCGGATGAGTCCATCTTTCTGACACAGTCTTCACACTTGAGCCCTCGGGGAGTCCTGTAGAGGCGTCCCACGATGCCGCACTCAGGGCAGGCCTTGGGAAGCTTTGAGGATACCTGGATGGTTTGGTTCATCGGCCTAGCGCCTCCTCTGTCTCCTTCGGAGCATTTCTTGATTGGTCATCTGCGCGCAGACCGGGCAGACCAGAACTCTGGTCACTCCGTCGGGTTGAAGCCTGATTTGGTGCGTTGGGCACAACGCTGGTTGTAATTGACTCATGACGAAGTGGCATTCTCGTCCCTATTAAGCTCGCGTCCAAACCCTATTAGTGGGTTCTTCCGACTCTTGACTGATTTGGAGTCTGATGAGAGGGGCCGTGACGCGCGACTCAAGGAAATCTTCGTTTCATTCAACGCTGCGTGGGTGAAGTACTGGGAATCGTATACCAAGCTGCAGAACCAGCTCTACGAGGTCCTGCAGGCAGGGAGGGAGGTTTCCTGGCTTGCGGCGACCGATGAGAAGAAGCTCAGCGAGATCAACCAGGTACAGCGGGAGCTCTTCTCCGGAATGCCGCGCCGGCTGGACTACTCTCCGCTCGGGCAGATATCGCGCGACCTGAACAGCGCACCGAGCAAGATTTCCGACCTTGAGGCGGCGCTAGCCAAGGAGGAGGAGGGGTGCAAGAGCCTGGAGGCAGCGATAGCGCTCATGAAGGAGAAGGTCGACGTGATGAAGGAAGCCATGCGGGTGGCCGGTTCCTGAGTAAGCTGTGACAAGCAAGATCCGTTGTCGGGGTCCCATTACCACGTGTGGAGTCCCAGAGTCGTCGGGAGATGAAGCCTGACTTGCCGATGGCGGGGCCCTATGAAATCGTGTTGGTTCCCGAACCAAGCTGGGGGAGGAGTCTGGCCGACCTGGCGTACAGAAAGGGAACGGGGTTCCGGGGCAATTGGAATCGCATTACGAAAAGGGAGTTGGCTCGTGCCGGAGGCAAGTGCGAGTACTGCGGGGCAGCAGATGGGCGGTTGGTTGTGCACGAAGAGTGGGAATTCGACGACGAGACGCTCACGCAGCGGCTGAAGGGATACAAGGTGTCGTGCTTGGACTGTAACTTGATCGTACATGCCGGGAGAGCGTCAATCTCGGGATACCTTGATGACGCAAAGGAGCACTTCGAGAAGGTGACTGGCTTGAGCATCAACGCGCTGATCGCAGCAGTCCTCTCAGCCACCGCGGAGTGGAAGAGACGCTCGAGGAAGAAATGGAGGGTTGACGTCAGCTCCGAAGCTTTCGCCCAAGGCTTCGAGGAGATGGTCAACCAAGGGCAGGCCAAGTTGTGGGAACCCTAGCTTGGGTATCGGGACAGCGAGCCGATGCCCTGCGTTGAGAGACGCCAGTTTCTCGATTCGGCACCCCGGGGATATCGTATGTCTCCCTGATTTATCCCGCTGACGCGATCGAGAGCGCCGAGTGGCTTCCTCAGCTTATATACGACAGAGCCGGCATTTCGCTTACGGCCCAGCTTGCACCTGACCTAGTCAAGCAGGTGAGGAAGTTCATCTTCGACCATTTCGAAAACCAAGCATCAGCCCCGGTCGTCGAACAGATAATGCGCCGTTTCGTGCTGGAAAGGACCCAAGCGTTTCAGGCACTCGAGGCCCTGCAAGACGCACATCACATTGTTCTCGTGAAGGGGACGCAAAGGATCCTGATGGCATTTCCATTCTCCGGCGTCACGACCCCGTTTCGTGCGAGGGTAGACGGAAGAACCTACTATGCCAACTGCGCATGGGATTCGATAGCAATCCACGTGACGCTGGGCCAAGAAGAAAGAATCGAGTCGTACTGTCATCATTGCGCTGAGGAGGTGAAGATTCACTTGAAGGACCAGAGAGTCGTCTCTGCAGACCCGAAGGACGCAATCGTCTACCTCGCGCTTCCTGCATCGAAATGGTGGGATGACATAGTCAACACCTGCTCGAACAACATGGTCTTCTTCAGCTCGGAGGCGCATCTAGACGAGTGGAAGAAGAAGAGCGGTGTCAGAGGAGGTGCCGCCCTGACAGTGGATCAGACGATCAGGCTAAGCCTTCCGCTATACAAGACCAAGATGAGCCTGGACTACTCAAGGCCGCCGAAGGAGGAGATGCAGGCGCATTTCAGGTCACTCGGATTGACCGGCGAGTTCTGGAAGCTGTAGTTGCGGGGGGGTCTTTCTTCGCGCCGAGGTGAAGTCCGGTCACCCAGAAGGGAAGACTCGCCGGTCAGGGCTTAACTAACCCAGTTCATGATTGGCGCCGATTGGAAGAACTGTCGTCCCCGCAGCAACGAAGATTGGCGATGATGTTCCTCACCTTCTCTCTTTCAGGCTCATTCATCGCGGTGTTTCTGCCTGCCTACTACCTGATCATAGGTTCAGGGAGTTTCGGCTGGGCTCTCGAGTTCCTCGCCGTCCAGTTCGTCGTCCTCGCCATCGTCCCCAGCGTTCTCTTGCGGGCCCTTCACGCGCGTTTCGAAGCGCTTCTCCTCGCAAGCTTCCCATGCTACGTCCTGTACAACGTCCTCCTGCTGCTCAGGGCCGACCCGCTGTTGACCGGGGCGGTCGCGGGCATCGCGCTGTCGCTCTTCTGGCCGGCCTTCCAGACGGTAACAATCAGGGTCGCGCAGAGGGACAGAATCGCATCCACCTTCACCGTCTTCTGGCTCCTCGTCTCTTCCGCCGCCTCGGTGATCGGTCCTGTCGCGGGAGGCCTGGTCATCTCCTTCGGGGGAGGATTCTTGGTTGCCTTGAGTGTCTCCGCTGGGCTCTACCTTATCGCTCTTCTGTCCATGTGGAGATTCCGCTTCGAAGCCGTCACATTCACGGGAAGGCCAAGGGAGTCACAGGGGCCTCCCAGGCTGAACTATCTTCTGGCAGCCGTGCTGGCGTGGGGGATGGCAGACGTGAGCTGGCTCGCATACCCGCTCTTCGCACTTTCGGTCGCGGGTAGCTTCGTGAACCTGGGAATAGTTGTCTCTGCCATTGGGGTCGTAACTTCGGTTGTCGGCATCTGGATCGCCAGGGTCTCCGACAGGCTGAGTAACAGGTTCGGCATCTTGATTGTTGGCGCTGCAGCCACGGCCTTCGCATTGTTTGCTCTTGGTCTCGTCAGGACGATCCCCGAGCTCCTGGCCGTCTCTGCTGTCAGCGGAACGGCGGGCGCAGCAACGGGTCCTGTACTGATAGGGTGGTTCGCAGACAACTACACGAAGGAGAGCGCAGCCCCCTTCTGGACGAGGTTCGAACTCTTCCTGAACCCAGGGCGCCTCGTGAACCTTGGCCTGGCAGCCTTGTTCCTGCCCGTCGGAAACTACGTGGGCTACTTTGCGGTCTCCGGAGCGCTGGGCCTCTTGACAATCCCTCCCCTGTACATTTTCAAAAGAAAGGGAATGAACCGACCTGTTAGGCACTAATGGCGTGGCTACTGGGCTGGGATTCCTTCATCCTGATGGGCAGGAGCATGAGTGCTGGAACAGTAAAAGCGCAATCCGAGGCTACCCCAGACTGCGTCCATACTTTCTTCCCATGTTCAACGTGGCCAATCTTGAATAAGGATGTGGCCCAGGATAGCGAGCTGAGGCGGATTTAGCGTGAGCGCATCGAACCCCCGCGGCCCTGGCCGACGAGACCCCCCCAGTCGTGCAGAACTTCTTGAGCTCATCCACGACCTGAAGAGAATTCGGGAGAGCATGCTTGAGCTGGTGTCGAGCATAGACCTTGACCAGTTCCAAGCGAGGAAGGATAGCGCCAAGAACCTGCTCCACTATGTGGTCCTTCGGAGGCACGACATGAGGGGGATTCAGGAGAAACTGTCGGTGATGGGAATCTCGTCACTCGGGCGTTCCGAGGGCCACGTCCTCCACAACCTGAACGCTGTCATCAGGATCCTCCAGGGACTCGCCCATGAACCCGTGACCCTCGACGATGGTACCGACGGAGTGTCGCCTCTCGAGGGGAGGGAGATCCTGGAGAGCAATGCGGACGTGCTCTTCGGTCCCAAGGAGGGCGGCAGGTCGGTCAGGATGATGGCCACAATGCCCAGCGAGGCGGCTACCCAGTACTCCTTGGTAAGGGACTTGGTCGCCGCGGGGATGGACTGCATGCGAATCAACTGTGCCCACGATTCGGAGCCCGCCTGGCTCGCGATGATTGAGAACCTACGCAAGGCCGAAAGGGAACTGGGTAGGAAGTGCAAGGTGCTTATGGACATTGGAGGGCCCAGGCTCAGGACTGGAAAGCTCGAACGAGGACCCCAAGTGATGCGGCTGAAGCCGGGGCGAGACGCCTTCGGACGCGTAGTCTCGCCGGCACGGGTGATTCTGGCAGCCGAGGGGTCAGTGAAGGAGCATGTGGATGCGCCCTTCCCGGTCCTTGAAGTCCACGCTGGGTGGTTGCAGAAGCTGGAGAACGGCAGCGAGATCGGCCTCAAGGATTCCAGGGGAGCGAGACGATCAATGAGTGTGTCCGTTCGGAAGGGAGTCCCGGTCAGGGCGGAATCGCTGAAGACCATCTACCTTGATGTGGACACGAAGCTGGTGCTCAAGAAGAACGGGAAGGTGCAATTGACTCCGATCCTGAACATACCATATCGCGAGAACCCCATTGTGCTGAGGAGGAAGGACACTCTTATCGTCACGGCAAGGCAAGAAGAGGGAAGGCTGGCGACTGAGGACGAACCGGCCAGGGTCTCCTGCACCCTGCCCGAGGCTCTCTCCTTCGTAAGGGCTGGCGAACGCATATGGTTCGACGACGGGAAGATCGGCGGCATGGTGAAGACGGCATCGGGGAAGGAGTTGAAAGTCGAGATTACCTCTGCCGCCGAGGGAGGGACGAAGCTCAGGGCCGACAAGGGCATCAACCTCCCAGACACCAGCCTGAAGCTGCTGGCCCTGACCCCCAAGGACGTGGAGGACCTCCGCTTCATCGCCCATCACGCTGACTTAGTTGGATACTCGTTCGTCAGCTCGTCGGACGACCTGAAAGTCCTCCGGTCTGAACTGGCCAGGCTCGGCAAGGGCAAGATGGGAATCATCCTGAAGATAGAAACACGAAGGGCGTTCGAGCAGCTGCCGAGCCTGCTCCTCGAGTCCATGCGCGGCCCCCTGTCAGGGGTGATGGTCGCCAGGGGCGACCTTGCCATCGAATGCGGCTACGAGCGCCTGGCCGAGGTGCAGGAGGAGATACTGTGGATGTCGGAGGCTGCGCACATGCCGACCGTGTGGGCCACGCAGGTCCTCGAAGGCTTGACTAAGAACGGAATCCCGTCCAGGGCCGAGGTGACGGACGCCGCCATGGGAGGGCGGTCCGAGTGCGTCATGCTGAACAAGGGCCCCCACGTCGTCGAGGCCCTCCGTGCGCTTGACAACATCCTGAGGCGGATGCAGGCCCACCAGGTGAAGAAGAGGTCGATGATGAGGCAGCTGAACATAGCCGCCAGCTTCTTCAAGACAGTAGATTCGGCCTAGACCCCTGGATTCTGCGTCGCTCCCGTCCTGGCCGACCGGCAGGTACGACAGTGGGGCGGCGCTAGGTCGGTGCTCGGAGAAACGGATTAAGGGAAGACATCCTCGGGTTCCAGCCGACGCATGTACTGCCCGAAGTGCGGCAACAGCGCAGTGGCAGACGCGCTCTACTGTCATTCATGCGGCGTTAAGTTGCCAAGGGTGACAAGGGAGGAGTTCTCCCTCTCGTCGGATGACCTCGCGGAGAAGGTCAAGCAGCTTATTCACGAGGGAAATGTGCGGAGGATAGTCGTCAAAGGTGAGAAGGGAGAAACCCTCGTCGACATACCGGTGACCATCGGCTTGGTAGGCATCGTACTGGCGCCCGTGCTTGCCGCAGTGGGAGTCATCGCAGCTATCGCCACGAAGTGCACGGTCGTCGTGGAAAGGGAGGGCAAGAGCTAGCGTTGGCATTCTGCTCCAACTGCGGAAAGGAACTCAGTGAGGGCGCAGACTACTGCATCCACTGCGGGGCGAGGGTCGGAAGAACAGACTTCGGCAGGAGGTGGGAGCGAGACTGGGATCGGCGCCGGAGGCACGAACGGAGAGAAAGAGACGGCTGGTGGGGCGCGGTCAGCGCTTTCGGCTTCCTGATCATCCTTGGGCTGACGATCAGTCTGTACCCCAACGTGTTCTCGCTGCTCGGGACCTACTTCCAGAGTTGGGGGGCTCATGGATACCCCATTCTGCCAGGGGCTGCGCTGGGGAAGGTCTTCATCTTCTTGTTCGTCGCCGGTGGCGTATGGGGACTGGTCAGCGCGTGCCTGAGGTTTGCCTTCACAGACTCATTCGCCAGGCCCATGCGGAATATAGTAGGGGCGCTGTTTTCACTCTACGTCGCCAGCTTGCTCACGAGATACTACGCCTTCGAAATCAGGGGCTCCGGGCTCGTCCTGGCATTCTTCGTGGGCCTTGCCATAGTAGTCATCGCGGATGCGGTAATCTCATTCTTCGTCCCCCGTCACTTGAGCGCAAGACCCCGCCAATACGACTAGTTCGCTGAAACGCAATAGAGTGGGTTAGGTTTGCTACTAGAATGTAGCTCGAGAGTGCGGTTCCAACGAAGATCTGCTGAAGAATCAGGCCCGCACG
>DATFYP010000121.1:0-10161 GCA_035314985.1 Nitrososphaerales archaeon | reverse complement strand
GATCCCCCTCACGTCAGCCCGGAGCTCGGATTGAGAAGGGACCGGCCGGAGCTGGTCATGAAGACGAACGGTTCCCGAGAGCACGAAGCCAAGTGCGACTGTCCCGACCCCTTTGACGGAGAAGGCCCTGTCGACGAAGACGAGCGTGCCGGATGGGGGGAAGTCAGGCCTCGCGGCGACCCCACTTAGGTCGACGGTGGTCGACATGGAGTTCCTTTCCTCGACCCCATAGCGGGCCACCGCTGTCCCCTTGAGGGCCCCCGCGGCCATCTCCGGGGTCGAGGACCCGTCAATGATCTGTATCGTGCCGGGCAGGCCGAAGGCCTCGAGGAGCACAGCCAGCTCTCCGTCGGGCGGCGACAGCCTCCCTGACTTCGGGAAGAGGTAGAAGGCGTGGTCTGAGATCGAGGCTATGCGGGCGACCCCCTGGATCCGGCCCGGGTAGTCGGCCGTGTCGAGCAGAGAGAGCTTCCTGCCCGCGTCGGTCCTGTGGTAGACTATGATCCCCTCCGCTTCGCTCTTCTTTGCGAGGGCGGACCCCAAGGCGCTCCTTGCGGTCTCGTCGGTCCCGAATATGCCTATGGTGGCGCCCTGAGGTTGTGAGCTCAACGGCGTCTCTTGAGGTGGGCGTCGAACCAGCGGATGTAGTGATTGAGTCTGGCGACCCTGTGCTTCGGCTTCCCCACGCGTGACAGGTCGTGGTTCTCGCCCGGGAACAGGACGAGCTCCGCCTCCTTCCCCATCCTCTTCAGCGCGGTGAAGAATTGGATCCCCTCGACCATGGGGCAGCGGTAGTCTTCCATCGAATGGACGATCAGGAGCGGGGTCTTCACCTTCGGGGCATATGTCAACGGGGAGTCGTGCCGGACCTTCTCTTCGGCGTGCCAGAGGTCCCCGCCCATCTGGTCGTCCGTGAACCACGGGCCGATGTCTGATACCCCCCACATGCTCGCCCAGCTCGCGATGCTCCTGTCGGTGACGGCCGCCCTGAATCTGTCGGTGTGGCCGACGGCCCAGTTGGTCATGAAGCCGCCGTAGGACCCTCCGGCTATGCCCAGGCGGGAGCCGTCGATCTGGGGATAGACCTTCAGGACATGGTCCAGCCCCTCCATCAGGTCGTCGAAGTCTCTGGTGCCGTACTTGGCCCGGATATCGGCGAACTTCTCGGAGTAGCCGTCGCTCCCCCTCGGGTTGAGGTAGATCACCGCGTACCCGGCCCCGGCGAAAGCCTGGAACTCGTGCATGTAGGAGTAGCCGAACGCCGTCTTCGGGCCCCCGTGGACGTAGAGGATCCCCGGAACCCTCCCCTTGGACCTCGGGAGCATCACCCATCCCTCCACCGTCGCGCCGTCGCTGGCTCGGAAGGACACGCGTTCGGAGGGTAGGATGTCGACTTCCTCGTAGACCTTCGAGTTCAGAGAAGTGAGGGCGGCCTCCCTCCCGTCCTTGACGTAGAGCTCCTCTAGGCGGGTAGAATCCATCGAGACGAATGCCAACTTGCCGCCGCGCACGTCGAAGCCCTCCACACTTCTGTTCCCCCCGATCACGAGCTCGGGATTCTTCCCGGGGGCCATCCTGTAGACGTGAACGCTTCCCCCGTCAGCCTGGAGAAAGTAGATGCCGTCTGACTCCCAGACGATTGCCCCCGGGCCGTGGGCCTTAGCCCTCGCGTCGGAGTTGAGACTGTTTCCCTTGTTCCGGTCGACCCTTTCGGCGAGCGCGAAGGCCCTGGATTTCAGGTCGAGGGCCCAGATCCTCGTGTGCGACGCAAAACCTGAAGGAAGGTCGTCCCCGGCGACCGCCAGCCGGGAGTCGTCTGGGCTCCAGGCCAGCGTGTTGAGTTCCATGTTCGACTTCGTCAGCTTCCGCGTTCTTCGTGAAGGGAGTTCCATCAGGTAGATGTCCGAGATGTATGGTTTCAGGTCGTTCGTCGTGGCGATGTAGGCAACCCTCTTCCCGTCGTGGGAGACTGTATAGTCTCCAACGCTGAACGCCCCCCTCGTCAGCTGTGTCACCTTTCCTGTCGCAATATCGATTTTGAAGAGATGCTTTCGGACGTTGTAGACGAAGCCGAGGCCGTTGAACCAGAAGGTGATGCGCTTGATCACTTTGACGTCGTCCTTTTCCTTCTTCGCGACGCCGGCGGTGAAGTACGCTTCCTTAGAATCTGGCGACCACTGGTGGCCGTCGACTCCCGTCTCGGCCTTGTAGAGCAGGCGGGCCTCTCCCCCGCCCGCATGGATTACGTATAGGGCGTTGCCCTTGTCATCCTTGCCAAAGTTGCGCCTCGAGAGGAACAGGATCGAGCTGCCGTCGGGGGACCATCTCGGGTCAGAGTCCTTCTTTCCAGAGGTGAAGGAGGCCGGCTCGCCCCCCTTGACGTCTGCGACGTATACCTCAGAGTCGTAGGAGTCGTCCTTCATGTTGGCGCGCTTCGCCGAGAAGGCCACCTTCTTCCCGTCAGGCGAAAAGCTCGGTTCTGAAAGCATCGAATACAGCTTGAAGTCGTCTGGGCGGATGGACCTTACCATTGTGGGCGCCTGCCAGCCGCCAATTTTATGTCTTTTTGCGGGCGCGCGTTGAGTCGCTGCAAACGCATCTCGTCAGGAGAACTGCCGAGCGATGTCCAGCGTCGCCGGATCCACCGTCTTCCGTTTCAACGCCTTCTCCACCGGCACCGGTACGACTCTCCCCCCCTTCAGAGCCGCCATCACGTCCGACCTCCCCTCCTTGATGAAGTCTACGGCGGCGAACCCGAGCCGGGTCGCATAGGTCCTGTCGAAGGCGCTGGGAGGGCCGCCCCGCAGCAGGTGGCCCAGAACGACCTCCCTCGCGTCGATCCCGGTCCTTTTCGTGATCTCTTCGGCCAGGAGGGACGACACCCCGCCGAGCCGGGGGTGGCCGAATTCGTCCACCTTCTTGCCCAGCGTCCCCTGGGATATACCCCCGATCCTCGCGCCCTCGGCGACGACCACCAGAGAGAACTTCTTCCCCGCCTTCCGGCGTGACTCGAGCGTCTTGCAGACGGCTGCGATGTCGACCGGCTCTTCGGGGACAAGCACGACATGCGCGCCCCCGGCGATTCCGGCCTCGACAGCCACCCAGCCGGAGTCGCGCCCCATCACTTCGACGACCATCACCCGCTCGTGGGACTCGCCCGTAGTTCGTATCCTGTCGATTGCCTCGACGGCCACGTTCACCGCAGAGTCGAACCCAAAGGTCACGTCCGTTTCGGAGAGGTCGTTGTCCATGGTCTTCGGCACGCTGACGAACTTGAGACCCTTGGCTGCGAGCCTGTGCGCCACCCCCTGGGTGTCCTCTCCGCCGATGACGATCAGCGCGTCGAGCTTGAGCTTCCGCAGGTTTCGGAGAACTGTCTCCGGTCCGCCCTGCTTGTTGTAGGGGTTGGTCCTCGACGAGAGAAGGACCGTGCCGCCATGGGAGACGATGTCTGCGACGTCATTGTAGGCGAGGGGGACGACGTCGGGCTCAAGGAGCCCCGCCCACCCTCGGCGTATGCCGACCGTTTCGTATCCGTAGATGCCTGCCCTGCGCACCGCGGCTCTTATCAGGGCGTTTATCCCTCCGCAATCCCCGCCCCCGCTCAGAACCCCTATCCTCATCGAGGCACGCCGACCCAGCCGCCTTTAATAAGAAAACCCCGGCGGATGGCGAAAGGCTTTACGCGTCCTGACCTTCGGAGTTGACGTGGACGACCGCCTGGGAATCGGAGTCGACATCGGGGCTACGAGGGTGCGGGTCTGCGTCGGAGACGCAAAGGGGAAGTTCCTGTGGCGCGAGTCCCGCATCATACCCCTCCCCCAGCGGGCGGAAGAGTACGTCGAGGAGATACTCACGCTCGTCCGAAAGGCCGCGAAACAGGTCCCCGGGCGCGCCGGTCCTGCGGGCGTAGGGGTCGCCAGCGTCGGACCACTGGACCTCGAGAGAGGGGGAATGGACTCGCCGGCAAACCTCCCCTACGGGTTCGTCCCCATCGTCGGGCCCCTCGCGGAGAGCCTCGGGACCGAGGTGACGCTCATGAACGACGCCAGCGCCGCCGCCCTCGGGGAGAGCAGGTTCGGGGCGGGGAAAGGGTGCGACAATCTGGTCTACGTAACACTCAGCACAGGGATCGGGGGTGGGGCCATGGTCGACGGCCATCTTCTCTCGGGGAAGGACGGCAACGCCGCGGAGATCGGGCACGTGATGGTTGATCCTTCGGGGAGGCTTCAGTGCGGGTGCGGGGGGATGGGGCACTGGGAGGCGTACTGCTCCGGAAAGAGCATCCCGAGATTCGCTGAGCTGCTCGCGGCAGAGGACGGAGGCCCCAAGGAGGTGGCCAAAGATGCGAAAAGTGTGGACTCGGCGGCAATCTTCAGGGCAGCGGCCAGACGGAGCGCCGCCGCAATGAGGGTGGTCAAGGAGGTGGGGAGACTCAACGCCGTCGGCGTGGCCAACGCCGTCAACATGTTCGACCCCTCGCTGGTCACGATAGGAGGTGGCGTGGCGCTCAACAACCCGGCCGCGGTCCTGGGTCCCATAAGGAGGCTCGTCCCGAAGCTCTCTATCAACGGGGCCCCGAGGATCATGATCACCCCCCTGGGGGACGACGCGGGGCTGCTGGGCGCACTCTCGCTCGCTTTTGGCGAGCCCGCCCCGTAGCACGCCTCGCTGCCCACGGAGAGGGGAAGTCGTCAGGGGCCCAGGAGGGGCTTGGCCGCCAGGAAGGTCATTGCGTAGTTGATTACGTAGAGGCTGATACACACGGGACAGACCGCGTGGATCACCCCCAGCTCAAGATACCAAAGATAGAGCGTGAAGATGTTCCCCACCATCAGCAGCGGGACCAGTAGCTCTCCGAACAGGGTCCCGTTCCTCCGTCCCGACCAGTATCCCAGGACCAGCAGCAGAGGGAACCAGACCACTCCGTAGACATACAGTGAAAGCCCGTACTGACCGGGCGGGAACTTCGTGAAACCGCTCGTGAAGACATTTGTGCACGAAATGAAACTGTTGATGTTGCATGCGTTGGATATCGGGGATGAATACGCCGTTATCTCGTCGTAACCGTGGTACAGAGCCACTGCAATTCCGACCGCTGCCAGGGCCAGGAAAGCCTTGGTTAGGCGGTCCATCTTGTTCCCACTCGTTGGGGCGGAAGTGCCTGCAGTTCGGCCTGCGCATTCCAAACGAGGCCAGGTCGGTAGTACGCAAGGCCCACCGTGGCATAGGTCTGGGAGCAGACGGCGGCCGGCTGCCCGCCGTCCACCTTGCAGATGGCCGTGATCAGAGAGTTCGCTGCGCCGTCTATCAGCCTCGCGATGTCGCTGTTGGGGTCGCTGAGCTGGGAGGCGATCTGGGTCCAGTTGTCGCCCGAGAGGTCCAGGTTGAATTGGGCTCCGCAGTTGACGGCATAGGTGTTCCCCATGTCGATGAACGGGATGCCCCCGCTCGAGCTCCTTCCGGAGCATGTGTCATATTGAGTGACGAGGGCCTGCTGGTCTGAGGTGAGCGCCTGCCTGATGGAGCCCGACCTGTCGAACTCCTCCACGGGCACGAATGTGATGTACTTGCTCGTGTAGGTTGCCCCGCTGAACGTGAAGGTCGGGGTGTTGGGGTTCACGTCCGTCGAAGACGACTGCATGTACTGGATTCCGGTGAACTCCCCGAACCGGGAGAGAGCAACTATCATGCTCCATCTCTCGACTGCGCAGAACGGGCAATACTCGCCGCCCACGAAGAGGACCTCTGGCTTGCCGCCCGACGTCAGGGGGGAGCCCGATATGGCCGCCGGGGGGTTCACGCCCGAGATCGCTCCTACGGAGTTGAGCGTGGAGTCGCTGACCCCCGTCATCTGCAGAAGAACTGGCCCAGATACCTGCTGACCGACGTATGAGGAGTAGGGGTTGATGCCGGCACTGGCGACGAAGTAGACGACGGCGAGAACGGCGATGACCGCGACGACGGCCGACACGGTGAGGATGCGCCTCCTTCTGGTCCTCGCGTTGATGGTGGCTCTTCTGCCCAATTACTCGCGGCGCCCAGTCTGGCAGATAATTAAACTAATTGCGCCTTGAACTGTTGCCTCAAGGCCTGACCCTTTCATGGCCTTGAGAGGAGGGGCTGAGGCTGCAAACTGCTCAAGGGATAGAGTTAAAGAACTTGAGCCCCGTCTAATGCGGTCGAGTGGTTGCGATGAAGAAGAGGGAGTTCTCTTTCTATTTTGCCGAAGGGAAGAAGCTGTTCCACATAGTCGCAAGGATTCCCGACGAGCCTGGCGCGCTGGGCAAGGTTCTCAACGTCCTCGGCCCAAGGGTCAACTTCATCGGAACCAGCACCTACAACCTTCACGACAAGTCAGCGCTGTTCAGCGGCTATGCCGAAGCGCTTAGGCAGGACGAATCCGCGGAGCAACTCAGGAGCCTAGTGACCTCATCGAAGGCGGCGATCGACGTCACCGTCATGCCGGGGCAGGACGGGATCCTCGTAGACACGTACCACACAGGCTTCGAAGCCTACGGGGAGGAGATGATGCTCGTCCGCAGGAAGGCAATGTCTGGGATGATTGCCCAAATCTACAAGATGTTGGGGAGCGGCGGCGAGACCTTGCTCTACGAGGAAGGAAAGGCGATAGGCCGCAGCAACATGGAGGAGACAGTGAAGACCATCGGGAAAGAGAGGGTCGGGGCGAACATGGCCTACCTCAGGAAGAGGCTGCGTGCGCTGGGGTGGGGGGACGTGGACGCGCCTATCAAGGGGGACAGGACCCGACTTCAGATCCGGGACTGCTTCGAGTGCTCCGACAGCACCGACTCGAGGACCGGCTGCCACTTCTTCAGGGGATACATCGTGGGCAACAGGGGAGCCATGGACGGACGGGACCCGGCCGCTGAGGAAGTGAAGTGCGTCCTAAGGGGCGACGAAGTGTGCGAATTCGTGATCTCTCCGCACGCCTGAGCGCAGAGACAAGATGGCCCTGAGGCCGACGAACGCGAACCGTGTAGGACTACGCTCGTTTCACAGTGAGGTTGTGGGCCACGGCGCTTCGCAGATTGTTTTGGTCGCCGACGTAGAATGCTTTGAACTGGAGACCTCCTGGGGAGAGTCCCTTCACGGACATGGAGCATGAGCCTGCTGCCGAGAGCGCGCATTCGACCCGCGAGAACGAGACTCTCCCGGGACCGGACACCTGTGCCCATATGACCTCCTCCCCGGTGACCGAGCCGGTGTAGCCCGCCAAGGTCGCAGTGCAGGTCACCTCAGAGCCGACATTCATCGATGAAGATGTGCAGGAGACGGCCAGTCTGGGCTTTACGGGATGGATGACAAGGACCCCGTTCATGGAGCTGCCTTGGTTGTTCCCGTCGCCCGTGTAGCGACCTAGGATGGTTACGCTCCCGGCGTTCACCGCCCTCATGGTAACGAAACACCGGCCCTGGCCGAGGTTGCAGACGTCGGTGGTGAAGGAGACGGACCCCGTCCCTCCTACCTGTGACCATGCCACAGTCCCCGTGGGGAAGTATCCCTTGACGACGGCGGTGCACCTGATCACCTGTGATGAACCGGCCAACGTTGACGCCGGCTTGCATGACACGGCGGTCCTTGACGCCTTTGCGGTCACCCTAAGGATGAACCTTCCTGATGAAGGCGAGTTGTGAACGTTCCCGCCGTAGGACCCGGTTATGGTGACTGAGGCGCCCCCAGCCGTGGGAGTGAATGTCACGCCACACGTGCCATTCGAGATCCTGCAGGTAGGCCCGGAGAACCGCCCCGACCCGCTGGCTGACCACGTGACCACCCCTGTCGGCGATGAGCCGGTGACCGTCGCGTCACATTTGATCCGGGAACCGACGACTGCGGACGAGGGGACGCAGTTGACGACCGTCGTGCTCGGCACCACAACGATCGTAGTGGTAGTGGTGGTGATGGTAGTTGTCGAGGACGAGGTCGTCGGGGATATCGTGCTGGTGACCGTTGTGGTGGACGAGGAGCCCGTGCTGGTCGTCGAGTTCGTCGCGGTGACCGTCGTTGTCACCGTGGTTGTGGAGCTCGTCGAACTCGCGGTGGAGCTGTTGGTAGCCGTGACTGTGGTCGTGGAAGTCGAGGTGGTCGATGCCGCAGTCGTGGTGTTCGAACTCAGCGTCGTCGTGATGGTGGTAGTAGAGTTCGTGCTCGTGAGGGACGAGGTGGAGGTGGATGTCGTAGTCGTCGACATTGCCGTCCACTCGGCGGTCTCGTTGATTGGAGCGTCCATGATCGCCGAAGCAGAGTGGTCGGGCCCAGTATACCCTCCTGGCGACCCCTCCCAGGCTGTGAAGACGAAGGTCCCTACCGTCGTGGGGCTGACGTCGAAGGATGCGTTTGACCCCTTGTCGTACCAGCCGCCGCCGAGGGCGGTTCCATAGGGCGTGGAAAGCGCGAGGGTGAACTGTGTCTTGTAGGTGCCGTTGACGGTCGTGGGAGCCTCAACCGTGACGGGCCTGTCATCGCCCAGGAACAGGCATTGCGTCGCAATCCCAGAAACAGGCGACGGGAACGACCCAGGAACGGCGCCTCCCGAATCGACCCAGCCGGCCGGGACGGTGACTGCGAGTGTGCACCCGGTCTGCGCGTACTGCACGTAGTACTGGGTCGCCCACTGCGCTACCTCGTTCACCGGACCGAGCATGGTAACATTCCCCATGCCTCCCGGGAGCCACCCCTGGAGGACGTACCTGACACCCGGACTCCCGTTCACTGTGGTTGGAGAGACGCCGAACAGGGCGTTGACTCCGGCGTCGTACCAGCCCGCCCCAGAAGTGGTGCCGTGGGCCGATGTGACGTTGAGATAGTACTCAGTAACCCAGCTGGCGGTCTCGTTTATCGGGTTGTCGACGGTCACCGAAGCGGACGGGTTCGCCCCAGAGTAGCCGCCGGGATCGCCGCTGCTCCAGGCCGAGAAGACGTACCGAGTCCCCGCGCTCTGATCCGCGGGGGTAGTCACCCCGAATGACGCAGTGGCGCTGGCGTTGTACCAGCCCTGCCCAGTGGGGGTGTCGTGGGCGGAAATGATGGCGAGGTAGTACTGGGTCTGATAGGAACCAGTGACCGTGGTCTGGACCGTGATGTTGGATGGTCTGTTGTCGCCGGTGAAGAGACATCTTGTCAGCCCCGATGCGACAGTAGGGTCGAACACCCCAGTGGCGGGGCGTCCCGAGTCGACCCACTCGTTGGCCGGCGGGACCACGGAGATCGCGCATCCCGAGGCGACGAACTTCACGAGGAATTGCGTCTTGTAGTGGGCGGTGATGTTGAGCGGTCCGCCCATTGTGAGGGGAGACGTGTGATCCGCCCCAGTCAGCACGTATCGCATCCCGCTGCTTCCGGGGACCACTCCCTGGTATGCGAACTCGAGCTCGCTCCCGTTCAGGGCCCAGACGCTCGACGGCACCAGGGCCGTCCCCGGGACGCCATTGACTGTATAGTTGACCGAGGGCGCGACGCCGGAGCCGGACTGGTATAGGTTCACGAGGTATTCTGTGCTCCACACGGCGGTCTCGTTTACCGGACCGTTCATCACGACGGTGCCGTTGTCTCCCGTGTTCCAACCGACGAAGACGTACCTGGTGGTCGCGTTTCCTAGAACCGTGTGCGGTGCGACGCTGAAGTTTGCCCTAGACCCCGCATCGTACCACCCTCCCCCCGAGGTGGTCCCATGCGGGGAAGAGACCGTCAGATAGTACTGAGTCGTCCAGGTGGCGTTCTCGGAGATCGGATTGTCCATCGTGGCGGTGTTGTTGGCAGCTCCTCCCGTGTAGCCGTGAGGGTCCGAGCTGGTCCAGCCGCTGAAGACGAATCGCTCCCCAGTCGGGCCAGAGACCGTGGTGCTTGTGATGCGGAAGGTCGCAGGGGTCCCCGCATTGTACCAGCCCTGACCGGTAGGAGTGTCGAAAGCAGAAGCGAGGGTCAGGTAGTACTGCGTCTGGTATGTCCCGGTGACAAGGGTGGGCGCCGTGACCGCCCCGGGCCTATCGTCGCTCATGAAGAGGCACCGGGTCCCCAGACTCGTGACGCTGGCCGGGAAGACCCCCGTCGCTGCGCCGCCCGAGGCGACCCACTCTGCGGCTGGAAGACTTACAGAAAGGACGCAGCCGGACTGGGAGTATCTGACCAGGTACTGTG
>DATFYP010000120.1:0-4671 GCA_035314985.1 Nitrososphaerales archaeon | reverse complement strand
GACATAAAGCTCGCAATCGCCGCAAGCATGGTGGCGATAATCGCCACGTCGAGCGGGTCGGCGTCGTCCTACGTACGAGACGGGCTGTCGAACATCCGGGCGGCCTTCTACCTTGAGATGTTCACGGCCGTGGGCGCGGTGATCGGGGCGCTGATCACCAGCTTCATCAGCCCCGTCTACCTCTACTTCTTCTTCGCAGCCTTCCTGACCACATCGTTCTACGGGATCTTCGGCAGGAGGAACAGGGAATTCTCCGAGGTCAAGCAAGACGGATTCGCCCGGTGGCTCGGCCTTGAGGGTACCTACTTCGACAAGCCGTCGGCGAAGAACGTGGACTACAAGCTCACCAGGCCGGCAGCGGCGGGCCCAGGGATGTTCGTTGCCGGAATAGCGGCGGGGATGCTGGGAATCGGGGCAGGCGGGTTCAAGGTCTCCATCCATGAACTCGTCATGGGGATGCCCTCGAAGGTCTCCACCGCTACGAGCAACTTCATAATCGGAATGACCGCCCTTGCGGGGGCGTCCGTCTACTTCGCTTCGGGTCTCCTCTACCTCAACCTGGCGGCCACCCTGGCCATCGGCACAACAATCGGGGCCACCACCGGCGCAAGGGTGCTCCCCAGAATGAGGAACAGGACCGTGAAGGCGCTGTTCCTTATCGTGCTGGCAGTGTTGATAGTCGAAATGCTGTCCAAGGGGGTGACCCTGCTTTGAGCATCCGGTCCGCGACGCTCCAGCTCGGCATCAGCTGGATACTCAGGATTGGCGTCGTCCTGAGCGTTCTGTTCGAGGCATCAGGGCTCCTCCTCGACTATTTGCAGACGGGGAGCGCTTCGCTAGGGTTCTCAGATCAGAGCATATGGAGGGTCAGGGGAGGGAACTTCTTCGACTTCGCCCTCACCACGGTACGGTCAGCCCTAACGGGCCTCACCTCGGTCGAGTTGGTGTCTCTGGGCATCGTCACGCTGATGCTCACTCCGTATTTCAGGATAATCGCGGCGGTGGTCTACTACGGGGTCGAGAAGGATTGGAAGTATGTCGCTATCACCTTCTTCGTCTTCTCCGTGATCACGGCCGCCCTCATCATCTTCTGAGAGGCGAGCGCCCCTGACCGGGGCGGGCCCCGAATGGAGTGTGACGGAGCGGGCCCTCTCTCTCGGCTCGTGAGTCTGTTCGCCAATATTGTGCCGCGATGCCTTCCCGTCAGAACCCTGCCGGGTTTCTCTCCGGCTGTGGCTTGGCGGCTGCCCTCTCGTAGCCTGCGCAGAGCATGCCGAAGTAGGTCGGGGCCTCGTACGAAACGAGCGCTCCCTTCATGGGGGCCACCTCCAGGGCCCCCGCAAGCATGGTCATCTGCCAGAGGCTGTCTGGCTTCGCCGCCTCGACCAACGCAGGCTTCATCTTCATTATCGACGAAAGCCTCCCCTCTTCTATCGCTTCCACCACCTCCCTGTCGTATTCGTCGGCCCGCCTACTGAAGCCGTAGGGGCCATCCTTCTTGTGGGCATGCGCCTGGTCCGAGCTGGCCACGAAGGCGACGCGTCTGGTCGCGGCCTCCGCAACTCGTCCCACCACTCTCCCGAACTCGAAGTTCTTCTCCAACGGAATGCCCCGTGAAGGGGTGACGACAAGGATTCGCGTCTTGGCGCCTCTCTTGAGGAAGAACCACAGTGGAATCAGGGTCCCCCAATCCATCGGAAGGTTCGACGCAGGGCCCTCCAGGGCTCCGTAGTTCGCTCCCACCACCGGCAGTCCAAGCTCCTCTGCCTGGTGCAGCACGCTCATACCGAAATCCAAGTCGCACTTTGCCTTCAGAGAGATGCTTTCGTCCCCCTCCGTCACGCTCCCGGAGCAGTTCTCAGACAGTACGATGCCGATGTGCCTGAACAGCCTGAGGTTGTGCGGGCTCGCCACCACGATCGTATCAGGCCTTGCCCGTTCGAGCTGAGAGGCGAGGATCCTCATTCCCTTTCTGGAGTCGGCGAAGAGCCTTAGCTTGTCTCCCGCGAGCCTGGGGACAAGCTCCCCCCCGTGAGGGGCAATGCACGCGTACACCAGCGGCATGGCCACCGAAGCTCAAGCCCTCGGTATTCAAGCGTTTTTCTCGAGGTAGTGCATTATCCCCATGACGGAGGTCCTGACCGAAACCTTCGCGTAGACTGGCATGTCGCCTACTCCGGCTTCTTCCATGACTTTGGCAGCCATTACATCGCTGGCTTGCTCCAGCGCCAGCCCCTTATTCCTCATGTCCCCCACCTCCCTCACCCACTGAAGGACCTTCGCACGCGTGTCTCCGAGGACGCGGCCAGGGTCATCCCTCGTTCCGAAATGCGGGACGAGCAGCTTCCTCGGCGTGGTTTGCTCCAGCTGTCCCACGGTCCCAACGAGCGCCCCGGGGTCGAAGCTCGGAGGCGGAGTGGTGGGGATGAGGGTGTTCAGCCCAGGGTAGACGATTCCCACGGCGTCCGCGGTCATCAGCATGTTCCCCCTCTCGAGCAGGACCGAGATCTGGTGCGGAGCGTGACCGGGAGTGTGAATCAGCGTCGCGGTTGTGCCGCCGCCGAGGTCGACGTGCATCTCTTTCCCGACAGGGATGACTCTCTCTGCCGGCACCGGGGCCGGCCTCCCATAGAGCTCCATGGTTGCCTCTCCGAAGACCTTGGTCGCGCTCTCCAGGAGCCGTGTAGGATCGACCAGGTGGGGCGCTCCTTTCTCGTGCACCAGCAACTGGGCGTTCGGCATCGAGCGCATGAGATGGCCCGCGGCGCCCGCGTGGTCGAGATGAACGTGCGTTGGAATCAGGTACCTGACGTCGGTCGGCGCTACCCCGATTTCGTTGAGCCCTAGGAGCACATTCTGGTAGGAAGAGGCATATCCACAGTCCACCAGCGCGGTCTTCTCCGCCTTGATCACGTACACGCCGACAGTGTTCTCTTGGCCCAGCGCGACCGTGTCCAGCAGGTAGACTCCCTCGGACACCTTAGTGGCGTACAAGACGCGAGACCTCTACGGACCCACGCGGTTTGCGAACTCCATCGCGAGCATTGCCAAGGAAGCGGCGCCCAGCTTCAGCACGTCCTCGTCCACCTTGAACTTCGAGCTGTGGTTCGGGTGGACGCACCCCTTTGCCTCGTTGCGCGTCCCGAGGAAGTAGAACGCCCCGGGCGCCTCCTCGAGGAACCTAGAGAAATCCTCTCCTCCGAGGACCTGTTCCGCCAGTTTGACCTTCGCCCCTGGTATCCTGCCGAGCACCTCTGCCACCTTCTCGCTCGTCTTCGGGTCGTTGTATGTCACGGGGTAGGCGTCCTCCATGAAGCTGACTTCGGCGCGCCCCCCGAATGCCTTGGCGACGGCCGCCACCACGTCGCCCACCTTCGACTTGGCCCTCCTCCTGGTTTCCTTGTCAAGGGTCCTGATGGTCCCTTCGAGAAGGGCGTCGTCGGGGATGATGTTGTCCTTGGTCCCGGCGTGCACGCTGCACACCGACACCACGAACGGCTGGACCGGGTCGATCATCCTTCCCGAGACTCCTTGCAACGCAAGTATCACCTGAGCGGCTATGTAGACAGGGTCCACGGTTTCATGAGGGTAAGCTCCATGACCGCCCTTGCCTACCACTCGGATCTTGAAGCTGTCTGGCGCGGCCATGATCGCCCCAGGCTTCACAGCCAGCTCTCCCGAGTGGTAGGTGTCCCCGATGTGCAGCCCGAACACGTAGTCGACCTTCGGGTCCTTCATCGCGCCGTCTTCAATCATCGGTTTGGCACCCCCTCTCCCCCCGTGCTCCTCGGCCGGCTGGAAGAGGAACTTCACAGTCCCGTGGAGCTCATCCCTGTGTTCAGATAAGATTCTCGCCGCGGCAAGGAGCATGGCGACGTGCGTATCGTGGCCGCAGGCGTGCATGACCCCCTTGACCTTCGATTTGAATTCCACGTCAGAGGTCTCGTCGACTGGGAGGGCGTCCATGTCGGCTCTCAGGCCGACGACCCTGCCCTTCTTCGCCCCCTTCAGGACCCCCACCACTCCGGTTCCTCCGACCCCCCTCCTGACCTTGATTCCGAGCGACTCCAGCCTGTCCGCGACAAGCTTGGCGGTGGCTACTTCATGGTACGACAGCTCGGGCTTCTGGTGAACTGCCCTCCTTGTCTTGATCATCTCTGGCTCTACGGCCCTCGCCTCGGCGAGAAAGTCCATGCGGGTGCCAATCCACCGCGGCGTTAAAAGCTCTCATACCGGTCCTGCTCTCGGCCGAGTTCATGAGGAAGGTGGTTGGGATTGACCTCGCGGGGAGCGAAAAGAGGGATACCGGCTTCTGTTCCATGGACGTACGCATGCTCTGCTCTACTTCCGTTCTTCACACCGATGACGAAATTCTCGAGAAGACCACCGCCGCCCACCCGATGGTCGTCAGCATCGACGCTCCCCTATTCCTCCCGAGAGGGAGGGAAAGCCTCGAGGTGAGGGGACCCCCTCACTTCAGAGAATGCGACCTGGAGCTACGAAGGATGAGGATCAGGTTCTTCCCCATCTCCCTGGGGCCGATGAGGATGCTGACCGCCAGGGGGATGAGGCTCAGGGCCGAACTCGAGAGAGAGGGATTGGAAGTCATAGAGAGCTTTCCGGGGGCGATACAGGACATCCTGGGGATTCCAAGGAAGCAGGCGGGGCTCG
>DATFYP010000119.1:0-4400 GCA_035314985.1 Nitrososphaerales archaeon | reverse complement strand
CTGGACCTGATCCTTCCAGAAGATCGAGGATCCGGTGTAGGAGCCCTTGATCAGCATGGTGGCGCTAGAGGTGTCTGGAGGAAGAGTGTAAACGAATGTCCAGGGCTCGATTACCCTCGCGGGAAGGAAGACTTGAGGGGTGAGCGGGAGAGGTGCGGCCGACGAGCCTACCGCGGCGGACCCGGGGGCGGCCTTCGGGCTGATGAAGGTCTGTATGGTGACCGTCGTGGGACCTGTGCTTGGGGAAGAGAAGGTGACGTTGACCGAGATTGTTACGGAACTCTTGACAGCAAGGTCGAAGATGGAATAGCGTGGCGCCAGTGCCACGCTCTCCTGCACCTGCACCGTAGGCAAGCCCCCCGCCCCCATGGCAGGATGAACCGTAGAGAGGAGCACGAGCGCCAGGAGGGCGCCGATGGGGATGTAGTTGCTCTTCATGGCTGGTCTACGTGATTGCCAGGCGCCACTGGAAGGTCAGCCGACCGTCAGCGATGACCGGCTCCTGCTTGATGAGTCCCATCTTCTCCAAGTTGAGCAGACGCCTGAAGAATGAGGGCGCAGTCGCTTGAGGGCCGGCCCTCGACCTGTATGCCGAGAGCAGGTCGTTGCCTGTCTTGGGCGCCGAGTGCATTCTCAGACGGAGGGCCGTCGCCAGAATACCTTTGTCCTTGTGGTCCAGGCTGTCGACGGAATCCAAGAGCGACTGTTCGCTCCTGTCGGAATTCAGGACCGCCCCCGTGATTCCGGCGATCAACGCTGCACCTCCACCCAGAGAGATGAAGGGTGCGGCGGATGAAACCGTCGAGATGGTGGTGTAGATGTCGCCGGTCCAAGAGCTGGCCTGGATGAGTCGCGCTTGAGGAGCCACGAACCCCTGAATCATCCTCGCTTTGATTGCTTCGTATCCCTGCTTGGTCAGGTTGAATGAAGGATATGCAAGGGCACTGACCCCCACGTATACGCCGACGTACCTGCCCTGTAGCATCACCGTCGCGGGGACCTCGTAAGATATGGCGACAACGGACCCGTTGCTCGACCTGAGGATCGTGGCGTGGACCGTGATCGGAATCGAACCGTTTGCAACTACGTCCTCGGTCGTTCTGTTGTACCCTCCAAGGTATTCCCAGTGCTTCACGAGGAAGGCGTGGGAGGAGGCAGCCTCGACGTACAGGGTGTAGGAGAAGTTCTCCGGCCGAACGGCGGGGTAGAAGTGCTTCACCACCACGAGCTGCTCGCCGTACAGCTTCTCGAGCGCGGGGGAAGGTGCGCTGGAGTTCTGAAGGAATCCAGGGGGAGCGGTCAGGTAGGGCGAGGAGGCGACGTCGGTCACCCCTACCGTGCCGATGTTCACGTCGCTCTTCGTCACTGCTACTACGGGGACGACGACAGACCATGCCGCTAGCACCACCAAGGCGATTGTCGCCAGGACCACAGCATCGCCCTTGGCGCCGGGGCTTTCAATCCCATTCAGGCGCCGTCCGCAGCTCACGCACCCGCTCCTCCCCGCGTTTAGGCGAGAGGAGTGCAACGTGCAGGCAGGTAGAGTCCGTCCTCTTGCCCGCCTTAGAAGGACAAGCGAGCCGCACCCCAGGACCGCCGACGCCGCAGCCCCACCGAGCGGCACGTAGGCCGGGAGGAGGAACACCAATGGCCCGAATACGAAGGGTGCGACAAGGATGGGCTTCACCCAGGAGCCCAACGAGTGGGAAAGCGCGATCGCCGCCGCGCTCAGCCCGCAGAAGAGGCAGAGCGAAACCGACTCCAACGGAAGGACCTGGTATGGCACTCCGGGCACCACGAGCAACAGGAGGGAGAGAGTCGGCGCGATGAGGTCCCAGCTTCGCATGCCCAGCAGTAGGACGGCCACCCCCTCAAGGAGCAGCCACAGCGAGACCCAGTGCAGGAAGTCCGGGAACCCTGAATAGGTCCCCAGCATGTAGATTAGGAGCCCTCCGGAGAATGGAATCCATCCGACCCACTTCCGCGTCCCTGCGAATGGCTCAAGGTCGCGTTCCCGCGTCATGATGTAGAGCACGCTCGCCGCTATGGCGACAGCGGAGACGACCGCGAGGGCCAGCAAGTCGGGAGATAGCAGGCTGGGCGGGCTGAAAGGCATCCTCGAAAGATAGAGCGCATAGACTAGGGCCGAAGCGCCCGCAACACCGGCTGCCGTCCTCGCGGGGTTCAACCCGGACCCCCCGCAAGAATGAGTTTGACCGTCGCGCTCCTGTCTCTGGGGTTCACCTGGGCGTCGACCCACCTTACCGTTGCGCCGGTACAGTAGGAGACCCACTCAGCGATGGAGTTCGTCACGGGGCAACCGGCCTTGGCGTACACCCCTTTGGCCAGGTCGGGGAAGTTCCCTATCTCGGCAAAGGTTGCGTTCTTGATGCTGATGTCAACGACCGGAGCCTTGAATTCGAACTTGACATCCTCGACCAGCTCAAGGCCCGCAGTCATGATTGTCCGTAGCTGTTCGAGCGCATGGAGGGGGTCGTGCTCAGTCTTGCCTCCGGCTTCTCGGAGATAGGCGCCGAACAGTTCGTGGCCGAGAGGAGTGTAGTGGTGGCCTTCGACCCCCTCGACGGAGGCCGCGCCCTCTGGGAGGTCGAAGGCAGGAATGAACATGTCGACGACCTTTCGGTCCTCCTTGGAGGGGACGAACACGGCGTGTCCTTGGTCGGAATTGACCTTGAGCGTCTCCTGCAGCACCCGCATTGCAGAAATCACCGACTTCCCGGCGAGAGACGATTTGACATAGGGCTCGTTGCCCGCTAGAGTGAAGAAGGCGCCCAGGGGAATCATGGCCGCCGAGAGGGCCTCCAGCCCGAAGTACTGCGTAGCGTAACCCGCCACGAGCGCGATCAATCCCGTTACGAGGTAGACCCTCCCCATCAGCCTCACGCGTCTTCGCCTGGAGCGCCAGACCTTCAGCCTGAGAGCTTCAAGGTCCTTGGCCTCGTCGTCTGCCGCCGGGTCGCCGGCCTGGTCCATGCCGGGCGTCGACTGCGGCGCCCTAAGCCTGGTCATTGGAGCTCATCATAGACAGATTTCACTCTCTGCGCGACCGCCTGCCAGGTGAAGACGCGCTCGACCTTGGCCCTCCCCATGGTCCCCATTCGCCTGGACATGCGGTCGTCATTGAGGAGGGTCGACAGCGCCGAAGCCAGAGCTTCGACGGAGGCATATGGAACCAGAATCCCGGTCGTGCCGTCATCGACGACCTCGGGGATGCCCCCGGTGTTTGTTGCAATCACGGGGATTCCGCAGGCCATGGCCTCCATCGTTACTTTGGAGATCGTCTCGTAATAGGAGGGAAGGGCAAACACGCTGGCAGCTCTGTAGTAGTCTGGCAGGTCGACGTTCCTGACCTTGTCCATGAGGGTCACGCGCTCGCTGACGCCGTTGTCCTCGATTTCCCGCCGAAGGAGCCCCCAGTAGTCTTCCCCCCCGAGCCATTCCGGCACTCCGCCGATGCAGACGAGGTGGCTGTCAGGGACCTCCTTCTGCACTATCCTCATTGCTCTGATGAGGAAGACGATTCCCTTCCTTAACCCGAAGTGGCCCACGTACAGGATGATCTTCTTGCCTTCAAGGCTGCGAAGGGCGGGAGGAAGCTCGGAACTCCCGTCTGGCCGGAAAAGGTCTGTGTCTGCGCCGTTGTAGACGACGCGCAACCGACTCTCGGGGACCCCGTAGGAGTCGCGGATGTCGTTCAGGAGGGTCCGGCTGACCGTGAGCACCCTGTCCGCAGATCGCCAAAGCGACTTCTCGCGAAGCATGTCGTAGGTGATCCCCGTCGTGGAGTAGTCCATGATCAGGGCGCCGCTCTTGAACCTGATCGGGACGTGGTGGGACCGGGATGTCCCGTGAGAGTGGGAGACCAATCGGATCCTGCCCAGCTTCTTCATAGGAACAGTGAAGATCCCGCAAGTCGCATGAGTGTGGACCACCCATTCCCCGTCGTCCTTCGTGAGCCTGTTGACCTCCCTCATGGCGTTGAGGTTGAACGGGACCGGGACCCGATGAATGCTGACGCCGTTGCACGTCTCCTCCTTCGGTTGGGCTCCCTTCCGGGCCGCTACGACGTGGACCTGGTACCCTTGCTTCACCTGCTGCTCGGAGAGGTTGACGAAGACTGGTTGAAGGCCGTAGGTGGACAGACCGCGAACAGGATACTCCCAGGCAAGGCGGCAGACCTTTGAAATCACCATGCTTCCATCAAACCAGCAACGGGATTGCTGACAATCCTAGGCCGAAGGCTGTTCCTGACCAGCGGCAGGAACCTTCGTCTTGGCGAACCAGTCCAGGAATTGGTCGAGCCCGGACGTGAAGCCCATCTTGGGAGTCCACCCGAGTTGGCGGCGAGCCTTCTGGTTGTCGCACAGGGTGCGGGCGAA
>DATFYP010000118.1:0-2890 GCA_035314985.1 Nitrososphaerales archaeon | reverse complement strand
CCGTGAAGAGGCAGATGGAGTCGAGTCCCATGGACCTTGACATCTTCCGGACCTCCCCGGAGTAAGGCCCAACGAGCACTAGCCGCAGGTTCGGAAGCTCTCTGATTAGAGCCGCCGCCGCGGCCATCAGGGAGTCCAGCCCGTGCCATGGCTGGAATGTCCCAACGTAGCCCACGAGGAGCTGGCCTTCCCCTATTCCCAGGCGCGCTCGTGTGGCATCCCCGCGTTGCCTGTCGGGATGGAACTTCGTAAGGTCCACCCCCCCATCCACTATCGTGACCTTGGAGCCGTCCGCCTCGTTGACCATGCGCTTCGTGTATGCCAAGATCCTCCTTGCGGCCGCAATCGACCGCCGGCTGTACCTCGGTCCAACCACCTCCAAGACGAGTGGGACGCCGCTTCGCTCGCTCGCGAATGCCCCTGCGCCGAAGGCGGTCTCCCGCTCTAGAATCACCTGTATCCTGTGCTTGCGCACCAGGTTGAGAGACACCAACCCCGCGTAGAGGGGAAAGAGCGTCGAAAGATATGACCTGTACAGTGAGCGCCCTGAGTCGTCCGCCTCGACCTCCCCCCTTTCGACCCTGGCGTAATTGGACCCTGGGAGAGGATTGACTATTCCCCTGAAGATACGGTGGATGAAGACCCCGTCAGAAGACTCGGACTTTGGCTGCTGCCTGTCTAGCCTCCTGCTCAGGACGTGGACGTTGTCGCCCTGGCCCGCGAGCCCCTTCGCGACTTCGAGGACGTGGGTCGAGGCCCCTCTGTAGTAGGGGACCACCACGTCGGGCGCCACGTAGAGTACGTTCAACTCGTTCCTCGCCGGACAGAAGTCCGGAGGGAGAGGGCTGAGGCGGCCAGGGCCACGAGAGGTATCGGGAGCGATTGGTTCACGGCAGCCGTGGGATAGAAGGCCTGGAAGAACGCCGAGAACCCCACCGTGAGCCCGAGACTGATCACCACCACCAAAGCTACCCAGTCGAGGATCCCCATTTGGTTGTTGACGAGCCTCAGGAGGGAGTAACCCGGGACGACGAGGTAGTATGCAATCTGTAGTAGGGGCGGCACGTGAACCGGGGGGAGCAGAGAGGCGAGCATCGCCAAGGAGAAGAGGAGCGCAGCGGCGTCCAAGACGGGTCGGGTGATGAGGCGCATCGGGAGTCTTCCAGGTTCCGTCAATCTAGGCTCTGCTCGGGAAGTAGCGTCTCACGTACCCCTCGACCCGGCTAAGGCCGAGAAACGCAATGGCGATCACTATCCCAGCGAGGGCGCCTGCCACCATGGAAGGGCCCGTCTTGTACGCGGTCATTTCTGCCACCCTCACGATGCCGTCGCTGGCGGCGAATCCGCACAGGAGCAAGACGACGGTGCGGGTGCTCTTCTGCAGCTTGGGGATCAGAGCGAAGGGGACAGCGCCGAAGTAGTAGAACATCTCTCCGGACGAGATTCCGAAGTTCCCGGATATCCACCCTGCGACATCGGTTCCGATCTGGTTGAGGAACGTCTTGATGCTAAGGTACGAAGCGCTGGCAAAGCCAACCTGGGGGCCCCCGGTCAGCAGGACGACGAATTCGAAGAAGACGGTTCCGCCGGTAAGGGGGTCGACTATCACGAAGAATGCCAACGCCCCGATGGCGAACGCGACGTACCTGTCGACCTTCGACCACATGGCCGGAAAGGCGCCGATGACAAGGCCGACGAGGGCAGCCAGAGTCCGCGGCTGGTTCCCCGCCCCGAGGTGAAATAGCCCGAGGACAGTCACCTGGCCGCTCCCCGTGGTCACGGCGTGCAGCCCCAGCGGCCACCCGAGCATCGCGCTGCTTGCCATGTAGACTGCCTGGGTGAAGAAGAACACCCCGCCCGCGTAGAACATGCCTTCGACCAGGGACGAGACCAGCGGCCTGTCTCCGATTTCGATGAGCTTCGAGACGAGGAAGGCGATGCCGAAGGTCACGACCAGGAAAGAAAGTATCCCCACCGTCGCCGCGATTCCCAAGTAGCTGGTCAAGCCGACCTTCAGTCCGACGGAGTTCGGGCGAATGGCCCTGAGGACGTCCGCCTTGAACTGCGGGGTTCCGAGGTCGCTGGGCGAAGCAACGTTGATTGGTGGGATTCCCGAGTTCAACGACGTCTGGTTGTAGAGCTTGTAGGTGTATTCCGCGAGGGTCGTGTTAGTGGGGCCTACCACCACGGTCAGCGGCACCAGGTTTAGATTATTCAGAATGTACTTCTCCACCGAGAGAGTGTCAAGCTTGTTGTAGTCGGATATCACGACCACCTGGACGGTCCCCAGGGTAGCCATGGTGTTGAACTCAGACTCCGTGTCGGAGGGGGTCAGGATCTGCACGTTTCCCAAGCTTCGCTGCAGCGTGCTCTGGACCTGCGCGGTGGTAGAATCCGAGGCGATGACGAAGACGTGGACCCGGGGGTCCGGGCCCCCCATGAACGAGAGGGAAAGCATGAGCATGGAGATGATGATGTAGACCGTGAGGAACTTGTGGGAGTCTGCGCCCTTTAACACGGCCCAAGCTCGCCTGAACGGGTGTACGACCCGAGACGGAGTGTGAAGCCTCTTGAGAAACCTCTCTCTGAACCACCGGCTGGGGAGCAGCAGGAGGAATATCACGGTCAGGCCGAGGAGGGCCCAAGCCGCTGCGTCCCAGGCATTCGGCTGGTAGAGAATCACGATGAAGCCGCGGCCATAGCCTTGGGAAACCAGAGAGACAGTCCCATGGACGACTGCCGTTTTGTAGGTGAAGTAGGGGGCATCGACCCTCTTGATGTCGGCCGAGTTCGGCTGAGAGATGACGAGCGTAAAGTTGGATGGTAGTGTCTGGCCATGGTAAACCCCTGATGCACTCACTGCGGCGACCTGGACCTGATCCTTCCAGAA
>DATFYP010000117.1:0-4244 GCA_035314985.1 Nitrososphaerales archaeon | reverse complement strand
GCTAGGGCTGCTAGACGGCGACGCAGGCATACGGGTCGTGGGGAAGTACGGGGGGGCCGAATGCTTCGCATTCGCGACGCGGTTTCGCAGCGCATACACGGTAGTGGTCTACTCAGCCAAGGAAGGCCGGAAGCGCGTGCCTCAGAGAAGGCTAGCTTCAAAGGAGTTTGGAAACCTTCCAGACCTGGTCGCCTTCTTGAAATCGATCGCGGGCACGAAGATAGACGCATACGCGTACTGAGCCAGTCTTCGCTCCTCTGATCTATCTTGGTTGCCGCAAGGAATCCAGACACCCTAGGACGCAAATGGGGACGAAAAGCATCTACGGGAGGCGCTAGTCCGACAGCATTGGAATCTTGACGCCCTTCGTCTTGGCTGTTCTGATGGCGTCCTCGTAGCCGGCGTCAGCGTGCCTGGCGACGCCCATCCCAGGGTCGTTCGTCAGCGCCGTGGCCAACCTCTTCTCTGCCTCTTCAGTCCCGTCCGCAAGGACGGCAAGCCCGGCGTGGATCGAGTACCCTATGCCCACCCCGCCTCCGTGGTGAACGGAGACCCACGAGGCACCAGAGACCGCGTTGAGCAGGGCGTTCAGTATGGGCCAATCTGCGATGGCATCTGACCCATCCTTCATCCCTTCGGTCTCTCGATAGGGGGACGCGACCGAACCCGAATCAAGGTGGTCGCGGCCTATCACGATGGGGGCCGATATCCGACCGTCCCTGACCATTTTGTTGATCACCTTACCGAACCTCGCCCTCTCTCCGTATCCCAGCCAGCAGACCCTTGCAGGCAGCCCTTGGAACTGGACCCTGTCGTGGGCCTTCTTAATCCACCGCGTCAGCGATTTGTTCTCCGCGAACTCCTTCACTATCGCTTCGTCAGTGGCGTAGATGTCCTCGGCCCGACCGGAGAGCGCCACCCACCTGAAGGGTCCGCGCCCCTCGCAGAACAGAGGCCGAATGTACTCCTGCACGAACCCCGGAATCTTGAACGGGTCCGCTACTCCTGCATCTTTTGCCATCTTGCGGATGTTGTTGCCATATTCGAAAGTGATCGCCCCCCCTTCCTGCATCTTGAGCATCGCCCTGACGTGAGTTGCGATCGAAGCCATCGATTTCACGAGGTACCCTTCTGGGTCGGACTTCCTCAAAGTCTCGGCGTCTCCGACGCTCAGGCCCGAGGGCACGTATCCCACTAGTGGGTCGTGGGCGGCAGTCTGGTCGGTAAGCACGTCTGGCTTGAAACCCGACTTCGCCATCTCGGGAAGGACGTCAGCGGCGTTCCCCACGAGTGCGATTGAGAGGGCCTTCCCGTCTCTAGCCGCCTCCTTTGCGACACGGGTCGCCTCTCGTACGTTGTCGACCATCATGTCGCAGTAGCCCTTGTCGAGCCTCCTTTGAATCGGCCTCCTGTCCACCTCGACCACCAACGCGACCCCGTCGTTCATGCTGACAGCGAGGGGCTGTGCTCCCCCCATTTCACCCAGGCCCGATGTCAGTACAATTCTGCCCTTCAGCGAGCCCCGGAAGTGCTTGTTTGCGACCGCCGCAAGGGTCTCGTACGTCCCCTGAAGGATTCCCTGCGTCCCTATGAACATCCAGCTGCCCGCCGTCATCTGACCGTACATCGTTAGTCCCCGCTCCTCGAGTTCCCTGAAGTAGGCCCAGTCGGCCCACTTCGGGACTATCATGGCGTTCGTGATCAGGACTCGCGGCGCCGATTCGCTCGTGCGGAAGATCCCCACGGGCTTCCCCGATTGTACAATCAGCGTCTCGTCGTTCTCGAGCGACCGGAGGCACTTCACAATCGCGTCAAACGCAGCCCAGCTCCTTGCAGCCCTCCCCGTCCCCCCGTATACTATCAGGTGGTCGGGATCCTTGGCCACGTCAGGGTCGAGGTTGTTCATGAGCATCCTGAGCGCAGCCTCCTGGTGCCACCCCTTGCACGAGATCTCGTTCCCTCTGGGTGCCCTGACGACGCGCTTTTGCACGGTGAATTTTCGGTCCGTGGAGATATAAGAATTCGTGCTCTCCTCCTGGGCCTTATGTGGAGCGTCGTGCTCACTTGAGTACGCCTTGACAGCAGCGAATGAGACCCTGGTTCTTGCGCCGCCTCCGTCTGCATGTTCGCTCTCAGGCATACAAGATAAAAGACCAGCTTTGTCCACGCAAGTGGAATGCGCGTCTCAGATACTGAAGCGGCAATGCAGAAGCACGGAGTGAAAGAGGTGGCACTGCAGTTCACGGACCTCTCTGGGCTCCTGCACACGCTTTGGGTGCCGGCAAACCAGATCTCGAGGGTCGCCGCGGAGGGGATCCACATGGACGGGTCGTCTGTCGACATGGTAGGCATCGCCGAGAGCGACCTGAAAATGGTCCCCGACATGAACACCTTCACCGTGATGCCGGCAGGCATCTTCGCTCGCGGGGTGGCGAGGCTGGTCTGCGACCTTTTCGAGCCTGACTCGGACAAGCCGCTCGCAATCGACCCGAGATTCGTGCTCAGGAGAATCATCGAAGACTCGGTGAAGACCCTGGGAGAATCGGTGACGTACAACGCCTGCAGCGAGATCGAATATTTCCTGTTCGACAGGGACGCGAATGGGAATCTGCGGAGGCACGACGAAGGAGGCTACCTCGCGAGTCCGCCCGCCGACCGCGGCGTAGACACAAGGCTGGAGATCACCGAGAACCTCAGAAGCGTCGGCGTCGTGGTTGAGAAGCACCACCACGAAGTCCCTCCTGGAAAGTACGAGCTGAACATTCCCTACTCCGACGCGCTGAAGATGGCCGACACGGTCTATCTCGTCAAGATGATAGTGAAGATGACCGCGGAGCGAGGAGGACTCATCGCATCTTTCATGCCGAAGCCGTTCCACGACGGGTACGGGGCTGGTTTGCACACCCATGTCAGCATGACCGACGACAAGAGGAAGCGGAACCTGTTCTACGATTCGAAGGCGCCCTACGGCATTAGCAGGACAGCCTCGAGCTTCATTGCCGGAATCTTGGCTCACGCGAAGGGCCTTGCGGCCTTGACCAACCCTACCGTCAACTCATACAAGAGGCTGGTCCCCGGGTGGGAGGCCCCCGTCTACCTTTCGTGGGCGAAGTACAACCGCTCTGTCCTCGTTAGGGTCCCACCGGGGAAGGAGATGCGAGCGCGGGTCGAGTACAGGCCGACTGACGGGTCGTGCAACTTCTACATTGCCTATGCCGGGATTCTGGCGGCCGGACTCGACGGCGTCAGGAGGAAGCTCGACCCACCAGCCCCCGTGGAGGAGGACATTTACCGCATGAGCCCAAGGCAAAGGGAGGAGAGGGGGATAGAGGTGCTGCCAGGGAACCTGGGGGAGGCTTTGGATGAGCTAGCCAAGGACGGGTACATGAGAGAGAGCCTGGGAGCGGCGTTCTGCGACAAGTTCCTCGAGGTCAAAGGCAGGGAGTGGAAAGACTTCAATCTCACCGTGCACGAATGGGAGAGAAAGAAGTACCTGGACGTGTAGTGGCGGAAGTTGAGAGACGGGCCTTGACAACGAGAGCGGACGTAGTCCTAGTCCATGCGAACGAGCTGGCGACGATGGGAGGGAGGAACACGCGGCCGAGGGTCAAGAGCGGAATGCGCGACCTGGGCCTGCTCAAGGACGGAGCCGTCGCCGTCAGAGACGGGATGATTGTGGCGGTGGGGACGACAAAGGAAGTCCTGAGCAAGCTAGAAGGAGGATACGAAACGATCGACGCTAGCGGGAAGCTAGTAACTCCGGGACTCGTCGACCCCCATGTCCACCTGGTCTTTGCCGGCTCGAGGGAGGAGGAACTCGAGGAGATGGCAGTGAAGGGGACCCCTTACCTCGAGATCAAGGCCAAGGGCGGCGGGATGCCGACGACGCTCAGGGAAACCGCTGAGACACGAACGGAGAAGCTGCTGGAGAAGACTGAGCGGGTGCTCGACGCCATGCTGATTCACGGGACCACGACAATCGAGGCGAAGAGCGGGTACGAGATGACCTTCCAGGGCGAACTTCGCCAGCTCGAGATAATCAGGACGCTGAGCAGGACCCATCCTCTTGAGATCGTCCCGACTTTCCTGGCCCAGGGGATACCGTTCGGATATGAGAACAGGGTCGACCAGCTTACCGACGAGATAGTTAGCGCCTGGATTCCGGAGATCGCAAAGCAAAAGCTCGCCGAGTACTGCGACGTGTTCTGCGAGAAAGGATACTTCAATCTGGCCCAGTCGAGGCG
>DATFYP010000116.1:0-11925 GCA_035314985.1 Nitrososphaerales archaeon | reverse complement strand
CTGTCTGCGGCAGACTCCTTCCGCAGGATCGTGGCCGAAAGGGTCGGCCCTTGAAGACCCGGGGACGGCTGACGGTCAAGTGCCGGGACGCGGCAGTGGCGCGCCAGCTTGAAGATGTGCTTGCTCCCGACAACACCGGGGTCCCGAAGGACCAGCGGTTTACGATGAGACGCACCGGGGACTCCCTGGTCTTCCTGATGGAGACCGGGACCCTGCCCCCGCTTGTCGCAACGGCGCTCTCGATCCTTTCCGACGCGTCGCTGTTCCAGGAGGTATGGCTTTTATCGCGTGGCGGGGACGCTGCGGTCGGGAGGCGGCACTAGAATGATGGACATCAAGACCATCCGGGAGGACCCGAAGAGCGTAGTCAGGAACCTCGAAAGGAGGGGCGCCCAGGCGAAGGCCCCCCTCGTCGAGGAGGCAGTCCAGGCCGACTCTGAGTGGAGGAAGCTGAAGACGGAGGTGGACAGGCTGAGGCACAGGCAGAACGAGCTGACAGCCAAGGTCGCGGGCATGAAGAAGAGCGGCGACTCGGTAGAGCAGCTCCTGAAGGAGGTGAAGGGGATCCCAGCGGAGATCAAGGCCCTCGACGCCAGGGCAGACGAGAGATACCAGCGGCTCACGAAGATCCTGCTGAGCCTTCCGAACATGCTACACGAAAGCGTCCCCGACGGGAAAGACGAGAAAGACAGCGTCACCGTCAGGACCTGGGGCAAGGAGGCAAAGTTCGGCTTCAAGCCGCGACACCATCTCGACATCCTGAACGACCTGGGGATGGTCGACATGGAGAGGGCGGCGAAGGTCGCCGGGGCCCGCTTCGCCTTCCTGAAGGGCGACGCGGTGAAGCTCGAGCACGCGATCATGAGTTATGCGCTTGACTTCCTGAAGCAGAAGGGGTTCACCGCGGTGGAGCCCCCTTTCATGCTCAACCGGGCCGCCTACGAGGGAGTCGTGAACCTGGAAGACTTCGGGCCAGTGATATACAAGATTGAAGGCGAGGACCTCCACCTCATCGCCACCTCGGAGCACCCCCTGGTCTCAATGTACAAGGACGAGATCCTGGACGCCTCGGCCCTCCCGACGAGGTACTGCGGGTTCAGCCCCTGCTTCAGGGTGGAGGCCGGAGCCCATGGGAGGGACACCAAGGGGATCTTCCGGGTGCACCAGTTCTACAAAGTCGAGCAGATCATCTTCTGCAAGCCGGAAGACAGCTGGAAGCTTCACGGCGAGCTGGTCGCGAACGTCGAGGAGATCTACCGCAACCTCGGCATCCCTCACCGGGTCATCGCGCTCTGCAGCGGCGACACCGGGTTCATGTCGGCGAAGACCTTCGACCTTGAGGCCTGGCTCCCGGGACAGCAGGCCTACAGGGAGATGGCATCTGCCAGCAACGTCACCGACTTCCAAGCCCGCCGGCTCCTGATCAGGTACAGGGAGAAGCAGAGCGCGCCGACGGCCCTCGTCCATACCCTCAACTCCACCGCCGTGGTCACCAGGACCCTGGTGGCCGTCACAGAGAACTTCCAGCAGGAAGACGGCTCCGTGAAGATACCGAAAGCCCTCGTCCCGTACATGGGGGGCGTCGAAGCCCTAAAGCGCTGACCGGCCGTCGCCGTCTCACCTCGCTGAAACGGCCCTTTCCCTGCCGCGCTGCTTATAAGCCAGCCACGGCTGGGGCGGCTTCGATTGCCGAAGAAAGTCGCCAAAGTGAGGGACAAGTGGAAGCTGAAGTCATGGGTGACCGTCCTGGCTTCGCCCTCGTTCGGCAACGCCCCCATAGCACGGGTCCCGATGACGGACATCGAGAAGCCGAGCGGGAGGGTCGTCGAGACGACGCTGTACGACCTCCTCAAGCAGGACCCGCAGCACTACAGCTTCAAGGTCTACTTCCAGGTCGACAAGATCGACGGTGAAAGCGCTCACACGATCTTCAAGGGCCACGAGTACTCCAGGGAGTTCCTCAGGAGCCTCATCCGCAGAGGGTCCTCCATGTCAGATTTCATCCGCGACTACAGGACGAAGGACGGCTACCTGGTGCGCGTCTACTGCATCGCCCTCTCGGCAGGGAAGATGAACAGCTCCAAGAAGCACGACCTCCGTGTGATCATGGACAAGGTGATCAGCGAGAGGGCCGCCAACCTGACCTACGAGCAGTTCGCCCAGGAGCTCGTCCTCCAGAAGGTTGCCTCGGACGTCTACAACGAGGCCAAGAAGGTGACGCATCTGCGCCACGTCGGTGTCCGCAAGAGCAAGCTGATCCTGCGGCCTGAAGAGAAGAAGACGGAGCTCGTTGCTCCGGTCGCGGCCTGAGAACCCGCCCTACTTCGCCGACACGATTTTCACGACGTCTCGGTTCTTGAGCTTGTGGTCGCCTGCCAGCCGCATGCCGGTGCGGGCGTCTATGGCATACAGGAATCCCTCGGCCAGCTCGGAGTGGACCGTCCTCGCGAGGTCTAGGGCGGTCGAACCCCCTTTCATCACGTAGGCGTCGGGGAGGACCTTCCCACTCTTGTCAGTCAGCTTCGTTTCGTCCTCCACGGGGAAGACCACGACGGCGCTGAGCAGCCCGAGGTACGCCTGGTTTATCGCCTCCTGGACCCCCGTCCCGCCGAAGACCTTCATCACCCTCTCATTCACCATCGCAAGGGCATTCTTCTGCGCCGGGCTCAGCTTCTCGGCTGAGGGAGTCCCAAAGCTCTTGTCCCCGGGCGTGTAGGTCACCAGCCCATGCTCCGATGCCCTCCGCAGGAGGAGCTCGGCCTCGGATGCGCAGGCCACGACCGTCCTCCCCGTCTGTTTGAGACGCTCTATGTTAGGCAGTGCCGCTGGGAGGTCGGCCTTGTTAGCGGCGATCAGAGAAGGCTTCGTCAGCCTTCTTATCCCCACGACCAGCTGCATCAGTTCGTCGTCGGTCCAGTGGCTAGGCTTCTCGGTCTTCAGCTTGAGGTGCAGGACGACCTGCTCGACATCGCCGAACGTCACCGACAGCCCGGTGAGCCTGTTCGCCAAGTGCTCGACCACCTTCCCCCCGGTCTGCTCGAGGCTCCGAGACTGCCTCTCCCAGTCCTTCTTCAGGATGCCGAAGACCCACAGGTCGAACTCATGCTCGACCATCTCGATGTCCTTGAGAGGGTCGTTCGACCCCGGGGGGACCTTCCTGCCCTCCAAGTCGGTCGAACCCGAGGCGTCGACGACCTGAATGAGCGCGTCGGCCTGCCTAACATCATCCAAGAACTGGTTCCCGAGCCCCCGCCCCTGCGAAGCCCCCTCGACCAGCCCTGCGACATCAACCAGCCTCACGGGGATGAGCCTGACCCCGTCGATGCAGAGCGAGTTCCTGGGCGTGTCCTTCACCCCCAACTCCTTGCATACGCATGGCGACCTCAGATACGCGACCCCCATGTTCGGCTGAATCGTGGTGAAAGGGTAGTCGGCTATCGGGACGTCCTTCAGGGTCGCAGCCGCGAAGAAGGTCGACTTGCCGACATTAGGTTTGCCGACGACTCCCACTAGCACGCCCGTTGCAGCGCCCCGCCACGTTATAACCGTCTAAGGCTTCTGAAACCTTTCCTTGCGTCTCGTGTGTGTGGCAGGCGGCGGACCCGCAGGCGTGCAAGCTGCACTCGCAGCGGGAAGGGGGGGAGCAAGGGTCGCGCTCTTCGAAAGGTCATCATGCCTTCCGACTCCGAGGACCGAATGGCCGGAGCTACTCAGGGGTCCGGCTCCCTCGGTACGAGATACCGAAACTGCGCTGGCCCAAGGGGGGGTGCACGTGCGATTCGGCGAGTCGGTTTCCGAGGTTGGACGCGACCTTGCCGTGGCCTCCCCCAGCGGGCGGCATCGCTTCGACTCGGTCGTCGTCTCGACAGGCACCACCTTCGCCCCGACGGTCTTCCCGGGGAGCAGGAAACCGGGCGTGCACATTCTCGCCAGCCAGGCGAGCTACTCCGAGCTCAGAGAGGCTTGCATCGGTTACTCCAGAGTCATCCTGGCCGGGACGGGCTTCACAGCTCTCGAGGTCGCGGAAAGGCTCGCTCAGAAGGGAATCCAGGTCACGATCTCTGCCCCCGGGGGTGTCCTCCCCTCCCGCTTCTGCGCCCAGGTGCGGGGGTTTGCGCTCGGCGCTGCCAGCGAGCTCGGGATATCCGTCCGGGGTTCGCCGGTCCGGAAGGCCATCGGACTAGACAAAGTGGACGCCGCGTTCGTGGGAGAGGAAGTACTCCCCTGCGACGGGGTCGTCGTTGTCCCCAAGAGAGTGCCTTCGCTCCCCGCCGTCCCGGCCGAGATCGGTCCCTCTGGCGGCATCATCGTCGATTTGCGGATGCGCTCGACCGTTTCAGGTCTGTACGCAGCTGGGGGGTCCGCAGAGCACCTCGCCGGGAGCGGCTCCTTCTCGTTCATACCTGGGTCGGCCGCGAGGGCCTCGGGCAGCGTCGCCGGTTCGAACGCCGCGGGGGGACGCGAGTCTCTTCTGCCGGTGGGAGTCTTCTCCCGCAGGGTCCTCGGCTTCACGGTCGCGTCTGCCGGGTTCGCGCTTGAGGAGGCGCTGGCCGCGGGATACGATGCCCTGGAGTCATCGTCGGGGAGGGGCGAGAGGTCCGCCTGCTCAATCGTGTTCGAGGCCAGGAGCGGAAGAGTCCTTGGCATCCAGCACGTCGCTCGGGTGGGCGCGCCGACCCCGGAAATGCTCGCCCTGGTTGTGTCCCAGGGGGTCCTCCTCGGGGACCTCGCCCGCCTCGAGCGCACAGGTTCAACTGATATATCGCCCGTCTTCGAGGCCGCGAGCGAGGGAATGAGACTCTGGCAAAGGTCTTGATCTGCGACCATGTCGAAGCCGAGCACCTTGCCCTGGGGCCAGGGATAATGGTCGACAACAGACCCGGCATCAGCAGGGAGGAGCTACTGCAGGTCGCGGGGGAGTACGACGCGCTGATCGTGAGGAGCCGGACCAAGGTCGATCACGAGGTGCTTGACAAGGCGACCAGGCTCCGCCTCGTTGCCCGCCCCGGGACGGGGCTCGACAATGTCGACGTCGAGTACGCGAAGTCGAAGGGGGTGCAGGTGGTGAACAGCCCCGAGTCGCTGGTCGAGGCAGTCGCCGAGCACGTCACTCTGCTTATGCTCGCCCTGAGCAGGAAGGTGGTCCCAGCCGACGCCTCCACGAAGCAGGGGAAGTGGGAGAAGAACGCCCTCATCGGCAGAGAGCTGAAAGGGAAGATCCTGGGAATCGTCGGGCTAGGGAGGATCGGGCGCAGAATCGCGGAGATCGCCCGCACCCTCGGGATGTCGGTCATTATCTACGACGTGATTACCATCCCTCCAGACGTGATCGAGAAGCTCCAGTGCAGGGTGGTCGGGCTCGACGAGGTCTTTGCCCAAGCAGATTACATCACCCTCCACGTCCCAATGACCAACGAGACGAGGCATCTCGTAGACGCCAGCCGCCTCTCCAGAATGAAGAAGACTGCCGTCCTTGTCAACACCTCCAGGGGGGGCGTCGTCGACGAAGGAGCGCTCTGCGCGGCTCTCAAAGGCGGCGTCATCGCCGGGGCTGCCCTCGACGTCTTCGAAAAGGAGCCCCCGTCGGGGGACATACTGAGCGCGCCGAACACGATTCTGACCCCCCACATCGGCGGGCAGACGGAAGAGGCGCAGGTGGACGCCATCTCAATCATCGGTGAGAAGGTCAGGGCCTTCTTCAGCGGAACGTAACCCCCAAGAACGTTTATTTGCCGTGTCAAGACGAGGCGCCCACTGCTCATGTACAGCCAGATTTCGAAGGCTTGGCAGGGGGTACTCCACGACAAGTCGGGCAACATACGCGAGCGGGCCGTCCAGCTAAGGAAGGAGCCGGCCATGTTGAGGCTCGAGAGGCCGACCCGACTGGACCGGGCCAGGGCTGTGGGTTACAAGGCCAAGGAAGGAGTGGTGGTGGTAAGGGCGCGGGTTTCAAGGGGAGGGATGAGGAAGAAGAGGCCCGTATCTGGGAGGAGGCCCAAGCACATGGGAGTCCTGAAGATCAAGTCCGACGTGTCCTCTCAATCGGTTGCCGAAAGGAGGGTCTCCGAGAGGTATCCCAACATGAAGCTCTTGGGCTCCTACCCGCTCTGGAGCGACGGCCGATTCGCCTGGTTCGAGTGCGTCCTTATCGACCCGCTCCACCCTGCGATTGCGAAGGACTACAACTTCAGAAGGGTGCTCGGCGCCGTTACCTGAGCCTACTTCTTCATCTCGCTGCTGTGCCCAGGGAATATCTTGGAGTTCGGGTCCACGTACGCCTTGGCTACATTCACCGCGAGGGCGGCCTGGGCGTAGCCGGTCGCAATCAGGTTCAGCTTGACCCCGTCTATCGGCCCGGCGATGTCTCCGGCGGCGTAGACGCCCGGTATGTTGGTCTCCATCTTCCCGTTGACCCTTATTTCTCTCCCGTCGATCTCCAGCCCCCAGTCCTTTATCGGCCCGAGATCAGCCCTGAACCCGATGTTCACCAGAATCACGTCGACGTCGAGGGTCGCCTCGGCCTGGGTCCGGTTGTCGAACACTACCGCCTGCGTGACCGTGGAGCCGTTCCCGATCACCTTCCTTACCTCATAGAACAGCTTGATGTCGACGTTCGAGTTGATCAGTTCCTTGACGCTGAGCTCGTGGGCCCTGAAGAAGTCCCTCCTGTGGACGAGCGTGATTTTCCTGGCGTTGTCCTTCATGGCCAGGGCCCAGTCGACAGCGGAGTCCCCCCCGCCGACGATGAGGATGTTCTTCCCCGCAAATGCCGTCTTGTCCCGAACCGAATAGAATACCCCCTTTCCCTCGTAGTCGGACACGCCCTGCGCCTCCAGCCTGTTCGGCGAGAAGGCGCCCACGCCTGCGGCGACGAGCACCGCCTTGGACTGGTGGACGGTCCCCTTGTTCGTCTTGAGCTCCAGGACGCCGTCGGTCTTCCGGAGCGTGGTGACTCGCTCCCCAAGGATGATCGCCGGCTTGTACTGAAACGCCTGGTCGACGAGGCTCTTCACGAGGTCCTTGGCCAGTATCTTAGTGTAGCCGGGGACGTCAAAGATGTACTTCTCGGGGTAAAGCACCGCGACTTGGCCTCCCGGCTCGTCCAGGGCGTCGATTATCTTGGTCTTCATCTGCCTCAGGCCTGCATAGAAGGTGGCGAAGAGCCCTACAGGTCCCGCGCCGATGATCGTAAGGTCGTACACGTCCTGAGACATGCGGTTTCGGAAAGCCCCGCATGAATCGATGTATAAGCGTTCTCGGTGTTCAGGCGAATCCTTGGGCGTTTGGGTCCTCCGGTTTCACGATCTCCCTAACGAGGACGGTTGCGTACATGCCCCTGGCCAGCGTGAAGCCGAGAGTGGCGACCTCGGCCCGAACTTCATGGGCAAGCCCAGCGGCGGCCATGTGGGGCCTCCTGAACCCCCCTTCCACGCTGACCTCCTGCATCTCGCCTACGAAGAATTCCTTGGCGGAGATCCCCTCTCCGGCCATGGCCTCCTCAAGGCAGGAATCGAACCTCGACCCGTAGTTCCGGTAGGCGTAGCCGCAGAGCTGGAGGAGCGGCACCGCTGCTGCTGTCTGGGGCTCCCTGACACCGTGGACCTTCTTCAGGACGAGCCCGTCCTGCGACACCTCTCCCCAGTTGTCTCCAGCCTCGGGCCGCGAGATGTCGACCCCGCGTTTGAGCGCCAGGGTCAGCGCCCTGTTGAAGAGGTACGACTGGTAGGCCTGCGTGTAGAGCTTCCTGAGGCCGATCGGGACTGCCCTCAGCCCCCATAGCGGGTCATCCGGCCGTTCCGCCAGACTCTTGGCGACCATCCTTTCTACGTCTTGCCCCCGAGGCAGGAGCCTGAACCCGTCGAGGTACCTGCCCTTGGCGAACGCCTCCCTCGCCTCCGCTTCCTGAGCGCCGTCCGAATCCCTCTCCTCCCACAGCAGGATTCTCGACGCTTCCTCGAACCTTCTCTTGATGATCTCCCTCCCCACCCTGTGAGTGAGGGCCCCCCTCCCTCCGAACCTTTGGAGACCGTAGAAGTTCGGGAGACGCCGGCCGGCGGCAAGGCCGTATGCTTCCTCGATCCTCCCCTCGATCTCCTGGCAGCAGTCCCTGATGACGAGGTCGAACCGGTTTGCCGAGACCATCCCACGTGAAATGGGCCTGTCGACATATCCCACCAGCTCCGCACGGAAGCTCTCCCTCTCGACAAGGGGAGGCCGGTCCGCCCTGGTGCTGGTCGGCGTTGCGTACTGGATAGAAACTGCCCGCTTGTCCTTCATTCCCGCGAAGGACACCTTGCTTCTCAGCGCCTCCGCGAGCTCCTTCTGAAGGTGAAAGGTGTCCACCCCGCGCTTCTCCACCCTGTAGAGCGGCAGGAGCGAGGGTCCTCCCCCTTGCACTATTTCGAGCCCGCCGAGGCTTTCTTCAACCCTGAAGTCCTCTGGCGTCGTTTTCAGTCTCCCGCGACAGGGCTGGGATGTGGTGGCGTAGACCTCCATCCCCGCTCGGACGTCTATGTCTGGAGGGGTGATCATAACAGCTTGAGCTTGCCCGTTATGGCGTCGATGTCCGAGTCCGGACCTGGGCCGATCCCGAGGCATGTAACCGTCCCCGGCTCGAGCTGCGTAAGCCCGCGGTCCTCGATCAGCGCGGCAGGGAGCCTGACGCTCCGCGCTGCTTTGAGGAGCCCCCTGAGCTCCTCCTCCGAATGCACCTTGAGGACGACCTTCTTCTGCCCTCCATCCTTCCAGTCCTGGTACCATCCCTCGTGCTTCCTCATCGCCTCCTCGGCGGCGGACAGTGACGCGTGGGCCACCTGGGCCGCCAGCTTGCCCTTTCCCATCTTGATGTCCTGCCTGGCCACTATCGCTTGTTTCAATCCCTTCTTCCTGCCCAACGGTTTATACCAGCGGGATAAAGGCTTGCACAGAAGGTCGCCGTTTTCATGGGCAAGCGATACGACGCAGTAGTGGGAGGAGGTAGCGTCGCCGGCTTGGCCTTCGCAGCCGAGGCTGCCAAGCGGGGGATTTCCATCCTCGTTGCCGAAGAGCACGACGAGATAGGAGAGCCCGAGAAGTGCGACGGGCTGGTGAGCCTCCGTGGGCTGAGACGGTATGGATTCACCCCGAAGAAGGAGGTGGTTCAGAACGAGATTGCGTCGGGGGTGGTCCATTCCCCGGGAGGCAGAGAACTGGCGGTGAACGCCACCGGCCTCGAAGTGGTCGTCTTGGACAGAAGCGCCTACGACAAGCAGCTCGCAGAGAAGGCGGAGTCGTGGGGGGCCGACGTGAAAACCGGAGCCAGGGCGGTAGTGGTACAAGAGTCGCGTTCAGGCGTGGAAGTCAAAGTCGGGGGCGACCTGATCGAAGCCAAGTACTATGTGGACGCAACGGGCCCTTCGGCAGCCCACCGTTCAGGAATACTTTCAGCGGGCAAGTACGAGATCGAAGCGGACTGGATCAGAGAGAGGGTCGTCGAGATTTTCATGGACCCCCGGAGCTATCCTGGCTTCTTCGCCTGGGTGATTCCCTACGGCCCCGGCCTGGCCAAGGTGGGCGCAGCAGGGCGCGGGATCGACTCCTTCGACGCCCTCGACTCGTTCCTGTCGACGAGGCCGCACAGGAGGCTTCGAAAGGTTGCCGCCCCGATCTACGTGGGGGGGCCAGTGAGCAGCTTCGTCGCGGGGAGGATGGTCAGGGTGGGGGAGTCAGCGGGCCAGGTGAAGCCCACGACGGCTGGCGGGATAACGACTTCAATCGCAGGGGCAGTGATAGCCGCCCGCTGGCTGAGCGACTCGGTTCAGCTCGGAGACCCCCTGAAGCTGGCCAACTACCAGCCTGACTGGGAGTCGCGCTACCTCAAGGAGATGAGGAGCATGCTGAGGCTGAGGGGGGTATTCGAGAAGCTTTCCGGTCCCGACATGGATTCGATGGTCTCAGTCCTCTCATCCCCCAAGACGCTTGCCAAGCTGTCGCGGTCGGACTTCGACTTCCACGCGACGGCCCTTCTTGGGGTTCTGGGGGTAAGGGGCGTCCTGAAGTTGGCCAGGGTCGTCGCCTCGGCCGAAGCGAAGTCGCTCTTGACCGGGGCCTGAGTGCCCTCGTTCTCAGCAACCTATATCTGCTGGTTCCCAAGGGGGTTCTCGAGAAATGTCGCAGTCGACAGTATCGCTCCCCCTGTGCTCGTCCTGCAACAGGCCCGTGAAGCCTGCCGAAAGGGCCACCAAGTTCTACTGTCCTAACTGCCACGAGACACTCGTGTGGAGATGCGAGAAGTGTCGGAAGTTCTCACGGCGCTACAAGTGCGTTAACTGCGGCTTCGAAGGACCCTAGGCGCCAAGAGATGGGGTCCTACGTTATCAGGCTGAAGGTCCTCCCTCAGGACACGACCACTGAGCACCAGAAGATCGTTGATTCGGTGGCGAAGTCGTTACCCACCGGAGCCGCAGTCAGGGGCCAGAGAATCGAGCCGATAGCATTCGGGCTGTCGGCAATCATCCTGGACGTCGTGGCTCCCGAAGAGGAGGGGATGATCGACAAGGTCGAACAATCAGTGTCGACTGCTCCCCTGGTGGGTCAGTGCGACTTCGTAGGCGTGAGCCGAATGTCCAGCACGCTACACACTTCATGAAGCGGGCCCTGCCGTTTTTCTTGAGGACGAGGGCGCGATCACTCGAGAAGAATGGGAACAGAGAATCAAGAAGAGGCTGAAGACTTGAGTCATTGGAAGGCTTACTTCATAGTGGGACTGATTGGAACAATCATCATGTTCCCTGCCATGATTGTATTCGATGAACCAACAGAACCACTTCCGATTGCGGCGCTTTCAGTCATTGGTTTGTTGGCTTTCGTGTTGATGATGTTCGTAGGGCTCGCCGCGCGTTCAAACAAGATTACCATGGAGGGAGCCCCTTGAGTTCCTTGTCGTGCAACGAAGGCAACATTGTCCAGTGAGGCAGACCTTTTTATACCAGCCGCGGAATATGAAACCTGCCGTTTCTGGTCTGAAGTGAATTTCAGTGCGCTATCCACTTAGGTTTGCAGCTTTCGAATGGATAAAGGAGAAGAAGAGGGCCACAGACGACGATTTGCTGGAAGCTCTCAACAAGAACGGGGGCAAGTGCTCACCGGACGAGATGAACAAGCTCCTCATGCAGCTCGAGATCCTGGGCCTGATAACCGTCCGCTGGGTGGGCAAGGACAAGCGCCAGCTCGAGTTCGTCGAGAAGCCCGCTGAAGAAATGCGGATTCCCCGAGCCAACGAATAAATCCAACCAAGCAGGGCAGCGGGCCTGAGATGGGTGTTGACTTCGGCGATGCCATCCCTCGCGAGAAGATTGAACTCGCCGACATCTCCGGCTGGAAGCTCGCAGTAGACGGTTACAACACCCTCTACCAGTTCCTCGCCATCATCCGGGGCCCTAGCGGCGAACACCTGAAGGACTCGAAGGGGAGAGTTACCTCCCACATATCCGGGCTCTTCTACAGGAACATCAACCTCATGGAGCTCGGCATCAAGCTCGTCTACGTCTTCGACGGAAAGCCCCCCGACCTCAAGATGGAGGAGATCGAGAGGCGATCCGCCCAACGGAGAGAGGCAAAGGACCAGTACCTCAAGGCCCTCCAGGCTGGCGACGTCGTGCAGGCGAGGAAGTTCGCCGAGGCGTCCACCGTCCTGAGGCGGGACATGGTCGCAGACGCGAAGGAGCTGCTCGAGGCTATGGGGATCCCATGGGTGGACGCGCCGTCAGAGGGAGAGGCCCAGGCTTCTGTCATGGCCGCCGAAGGGACCGTGAACGCGGTGGCTTCCCAGGACCACGACTCGCTCGTCTTCGGGGCGCCCATCCTCGTTAGGAACGTCACCATCTCGGGAAAGAGAAGGCTCCCAAGCAAAGGCATCGTGATCAACGTCGTCCCCGAGAGAATCAC
>DATFYP010000115.1:0-18789 GCA_035314985.1 Nitrososphaerales archaeon | reverse complement strand
TCGCGTAGTAGTATGTCAAGACCTCCTTTGCAGGCAGCGCCTCGCCAGCGAGGGAACTCGTCTCCATACAATGGGCCTTCGATGAATTGAAGGTGTCGAGACTATATAAGGCGCCCATCCGTTGACGGTCAGCGGCAGTGGCCCCAAGGTTCAGCGCCAGCGGGAGGCGCCAAGACAATGCCCACGCCAGGTCTTGACGGCTCTCGTGCTTCATGGGTTCGACCGAATCGAGCAATGAAAGACAGGTAAGCTAAAGTGCCTGCGTAGGGGGGCCGGAACCGGAAATGCCAATGGCGATATTCAGCCTCGAAGCGTGGGCGCGTCTGGCCGCCCCCTTCAGCTAGCACCCAGCCGGTGGACAAGATTGGGCACGGGCGTCCTATACCTGACCCGCGACGGAGAACACTTGCCTTTAGAGGCCAGGGAGGTGCTCTCAGCGTATGACGTTTACGAGCAGGAGGCCGACGACGTTTCCCTCGCCACCTGTCGCGCCCTTCTGACCTGGCCCAGCCGCCCGAAGGGGGACCTTTTGCGGAAGCTGAAGGGGCTGCGGATGATTCAGTCTCTCGCCGCTGGGGTGGACGCCCTCGACTTCACGTCCGTCCCTGCCGGCGTAGAGGTCTTCTCCAACGCTGGCGCGTACACTGAGACAGCGGCAGAACACGCGTGGGGCCTAGCCCTCGGTATAGCGAAGGGGATCAACGCCGGAAGGAAGAGGCTTCCCCCTCGACACCTGAGGTCCAAGACTCTGCTGGTTGTCGGCTGCGGCGCGATAGGGAGCGAAGTGGCGAGGCTCGCCCGCGCCTCGCTGGAGATGGCGACCATCGGCGTGTCCAGGTCCTACAGGCAGCCGGAGCTTTTCGACGAGAGGCGCCGGATGGAGGACCTCGCGGAGGCCGTCGGAAGGGCGGACCTGCTGGTGAACGCGCTCCCGCTGACTCGCGCGACCCGTTCGATCTTCGACTACCAGGTCCTTTCGAACATGAAGCCGACGGTAATCGTGGTCAACATCGGAAGGGGGGAGACCATGGACGAGGGGGCGGTCATGAAGTGGCTCACGGAGCGCCCGGAGAGCAGGTACGCCACCGATGTCTTTTGGAAGCCCGGAGGGAGGGAGAACTTCGATTCGCCCCTGTGGGACCTCCCGAACTTCGGGGGGACGATGCACACGGCTTCCGCCCAGGACCCGGAGGCCATAGTCCGCGCGCAGGTGGCCGCGGCTGAGAACGTGAAGCGTTTCCTCGAGACTGGCTCCGCCCTGAACAGGGTCAAGATCGAGGAGTACCTTCCCTAGCCTCCCTGGCCGTTCCAGGCGTGTGAAGGCGGTCGCGGTCGGGCACCACCGTTAAATATCCCATGGGGCTGCGGTGGCCTCCAAGGTACACATACATGGCCAGAAAGAAAACCGACTCAAACGAATCAGAGGAACAGGGAGTCGCTGAGCCGACGGGCCCAGCGGCACAACCAAGCGCACCAATGCAGAGATCCTCGCCACCCAACCACATATACGTGGGCAAGAAGCCCGTGATGAGCTACGCCATGAGCGCGCTCATCCAGCTTGCTGGCTCCGGCGAATGCGTGGTCAAGGCCCGTGGAATGGCGATAGGCAGAGCAGTCGACGTGGCGGAGATCGTCACGAAGAGGCTCGGCAACGGCCAATTCAAGGTGAAGGATATCGGCATCAACACAGAGGTCGTTGGCGAAGGCGCAGAGATGCGGAACGTCTCCTCGATCGAAATAGTCGTCGGCAAGTAGGAACATCTACATCAATAGCCAGTCGAGCGCGTGTTTATCCCAGCGAGAGCTGGGCGCTCAACTCCCCCTATATCTCCGGCAGAGCAGAAGCTTCTCCGTTCTGCCCATCTTCTTGATCTGGATCTCCCGCCTGAGCGCCTCGGCCCTCGAGCGCCGCTCCTCCAGGAAAGCCAGCCTTACCGGGCGCCGCGACCGCGTGTACTTGGACCCCCTCCCCGAGTTGTGCTCCGCGACGCGCCTTGCCGGGTCGGTGGTGTAGCCTGTGTACAGCGAGCCGTCGGCGCAGACAACGATATAGAGGAAATGGCGCGCCACCCCTGGAACCCGCTGGTGCACGCTTAGAACTCTTCTGGCTCCGACCACTCGCCTCCGGCCGACCAGTGGCCACGGATGGCGGCCAGCGGGTCCCGGCCGCAGTTTGCGCGACGAGATTTCAGAAATCGATTTTCACGGGACAATGTTTTTAAGATAAAATTCTACGGGGCTCCGCTAACAAAAAGTTGGTGGACACACGTGCACAACCCGTCGCACGCACGGGGGTTGTTGCGCAAAAGTTTTCCGACAAGGAACTCTACAGCCTCGCCGAGAGGTACGGTACTCCGTACTTCCTAATTGATGAAGCGACCCTCAAGAAGAAGGTGGACGAAATCGAACAGGCGTTCACCGATTACAGGGGGGCGTTCAGGGTCGCCTACTCCGTCAAGGCCAACTTCAACCCGTCGGTCATCAGGTCATTCGCGACCGAAGGGATAATGTTCGACCTGACTGCCCCCACTGAGCTCCAGTTCGTGGTCAGGAGCGGCGGCTCGCCCGGCGACGTGATCTACACCAGCATCACGGAGACCGAGGCGGAATACGAGGATGTGCTCAAAGCCGGGGTGAGGAAGGTCGTCGTAGCCAGCAGCAACGGCCTTTCGAACCTCGTCGAGGCCGTCGCAAAGGCCGGCGTGTCGGTCAAGGCCCTGGTCAGAGTGAACCCGGAGGTCCACGTGCACGCAGAGCTCAGGGGCTCCATGGGGCACGGCAAGTTCGGAATGCAGTTCGACGGGGAGAGCCCGGACAGCGCCTTCTCCGTCTTGAAGAGGATACTCTCTTCGCCCGGACTGGAGTTCGACGGATTCCACTTCCACCTGGGGAGCCAGATAGAGGACCCGTCCTGTTACGCCGAGGCCCTCGAAAGAATGGAGGCGTTCATACTCAACGCGCGTCGCCACCTGGGAGCCTTCCACGTCCGGACCATGGACATAGGAGGAGGCCTCCCCGTGTCCTACGGGAAGAGGGTGCCCACTCCCAAGGACCTCGCCGGGAAAGTGGTGGGACAGCTCAACAGCCTGGTCGAAAGCATCGGCGACAGGTTCACTCTCGTGTTGGAGAGCGGCAGGTTTCTGACCGCCGAGTCCACCGTCCTCGTCTCCAGGATCGTGAACGTGAAGAGGTTCGGGGAGAACAGGTACGTCTACATCGACGCGGGATATCACGTCCTCCTCGACGCAGCGCTCCTTCGGCACGAGTACCCCGTCGAGGTCGTACCAGGAGGGAAAGCGAGCCCGGGGAAGACGGTCCTCGTCGGAAGGCTGTGCGACCCCCTCGACGTGTTCCCGACTTCAAGCAGGTCGAAGCTCGGCGGAGCGGAGGTCGGCAAGCTCGTGGTGTTCAAGGAGGTCGGCGCATATTCCGTGGTCATGAACATGCCCTTCCACAGCCAGCCGAGGCCGTTCGTCCTGATGCGGAACGGCAGGGGGAACTTCGCGGTCGCAAGGAAGGGCCAGGACGTGGAGCGCCTATTCCGTGACGAAGGCGGGGACTGCCTCCCCAACTGAAGGTTCAAGCACGCCCGCCCCGAATCAGTGCCGCGGGACATGAGGGGAGTCTACTCAGAGTTCAGGGTCGAAGAGGGGAAGACGATTACGCTCCGTCCCCTCAGGCGGGGAGACCTCCGCGCCATGGTTCCATTCATAAACAGCCTCGTCAAGGAAAAGAGGACCGACCCGAACCTCGGGGTCACGGGCATGGACAGGCGGATGACCATCGCCGACGAGAGAAAATTCCTGAGAACGACTCTTCAGGAGAAGGCCAAGGGGAGGAGGGTCAGCGTGGGCGCGTTCCACGGCGACCGCCTGGTCGGCCATTGCGACATTGCCGGGAGGTCAACCCTTGACGAGAGGCACACTGGCGTACTCGGCATCGTCGTGGTCAAGGGGTACCGGGGAGTCGGGCTGGGCGAGAGGATGATCAGGACCGCGCTTGCCGAGGCCCCCAAACTGGGGATATGGATGATCGAGCTGGAGGTCTTTGCAACGAACGCCCCGGCAAGGCACATCTACGAAAAGCTCGGCTTCAAGGTCGTGGGGGTGATGCCGAAGAAAGTTCTGAGGAAGGGCAGGTTCACGGACATAGTCAGGATGTACACCCACCTCCCTCACAACTGATATATCGGCCAACGGCTCGGCCGCCTCCGCCTTGACGCTCGAGGTCATCATTGGCCCGATGTTCTCCGGCAAGACGTCCGAGCTCATCAGGCTGGTTGAAAGGGAGGTCTATGCGAAGCGGAAGGGGGCCATCTTCAAGGCTGCCTTCGACAGAAGATACAGCGTCAGGGAGGTCGTGACGCACAACGGCCTGCACTACGACGCCTACACCATCGCCCCCAACTCGGAGGGGTTCCGCAGGATATCGGAAACCGCCGCCTCCGACAAGCTCGACGCCATTGGGGTCGACGAGATCAACTTCTTCCCGAAGGGGATCGTACCGATACTCGACAGGCTCGCCTACTCAAGGCGCGTGATCGCCTGCGGCCTGAACCTGAACTTCAAGGCCGAACCGTTCGAAACCACGATGATGTTGGCGGCCAGGGCGGACAGGGTGAGGTACCTCAGCGCCGTTTGCGTCGTGTGCGGCCAGGAGGCGACGAGGACGCAGCGTCTCATCGCAGGGAAGCCCGCGCCCAAGGACTCCCCGGTCATTGTGGTGGGGGGAAAAGAGATGTACGAGCCGAGGTGCAGGAACTGCTTCGAGGCCCCGGCCTAGGGCGCAATCCGAACCCTTCATAACAGAACCAGTCCAACGGTGGATGGGGATGTGGAGTCTTGGCCAATGAGCCCAGGGGCGGAAACGGGAGGCTGTACCACGTGAATCTAGGAAAGGGGGACGTAGGGCGAATCGCGCTCCTCCCAGGAGACCCCGACCGCGTCCCCGAAATCGCCCGGCGGTTCAAGAAGGCGAGGGTCCTGTCTTCCCACAGGGAGTACACGGCCTGCGGCGGATACGTGGGGAAGGAGTACGTCGTCGTAATGAGCACGGGAATAGGCGGTCCCGCCACGGCCATAGCTGTGGAAGAGCTCGCCAGGCTAGGCGTAAAGGTGATGGTGAGAGTCGGCACATGCGGCGCGATCAGCCGGAGAGCCAGGGTCGGGTCGGTGTTGATCCCCGACGCCTCGGTGAGGATGGAGGGGACGTCATCCCAGTACGTCCCGGCCGGTTATCCGGCGGCTGCCTCCCCGGAGGTGGTACTTTCGCTCAGGGACGCGGCCGTGGCCCTGAAGAAGCCGTTCACCTTGGGGACGGTGGCGTCGACCGACTCCTTCTACGTGGGGCAGGGCAGAAAGTCATATGGCGGGTATTTCCCGTCCGAGAATGCTTCTCTGATTCGCGACCTCAGCAGCGCCAACGTTCTCGGCTTCGAGATGGAGTGCGCCACTCTTTTCACGCTCGCGAGGGTCTTCGGGCTGAAGTCCGGCGCCGTCCTCGCCGTTGTCGCGAACAGGGTGACCGATGAGTTCAGGGCGGGGGCAGGGGTGGATGCCGCAATCGACGTCGCGATCGAGAGCGTCAGGCGCTTCAGCAAGCTCGGTGTCTGATTCAGCTCTGCGCCGCGAGCATCCTACCGAGGACTTCTCGCCCCATCATGGGGCCCAGGCTCCCTTTGCGGGCATTGCGCTCGTTGAATCTCATCCTGTCGGGTTCCCCGCCCGCAGAGATCGACAGCGGGACCGGGTCGTCCGAGTGCATCTTCAGGGCGCAGGGGGTCGCGTGGTCGCAGGAGACCCCGATCCTGGCAGAACCCGCCGATTTCGCCACGCCCGAAAAGAAGTCCCTGTCCAGAGACTCGATGCACCTCATCTTCCCGACCACGTCCCCGTCGTGGCCGAACTCGTCGGGACCCTTGATGTGGACGTAGACCAGGTGCCCGTCTTTGAGCTCTCTACGGAACAGGGCCGCCTTCTCTTTCATGTCTGTCCTGTCCTTCACCTTCACCATCTTCATCCCCAGCAGCTTCGCTATCCCCACCTCTGCAGGCAGCTCGACCAGGGCCGTCCCCTTCATCCCGTACTTCTCCTCAAAGGAAGCGACCTTCGGGAGATGGTCCCCGGCGTCCCGCAGCAGAACGCAGTTGGCCGCGAGCTTCCCCTCCCCCATCCTCGACCTGTTGACCTCGCTCCGACCCAGAACCTTGAGAGACTTGTCGGTGAACTCGTTCACGAGCTTGGCGGCCCTTCTAGCCGGCAGCGAGTCGTCCTCGGGAGCGCACCGCATGATCTCCTCCCCGGGCTTGGTCTCCTTCGCCGCCCCGAACCCGCCCACCCTGGCGTATGCGGGGTCGGTGTTGGACAGGGCAGCAGAGAGCGATTCTCTGGCCCTGATCACGAGCACGGCCCTGTAGGAGACCGTGGCCCTGAACTCGAACTCGGCGCCAGTCAGCTTGATGCCGCTCAGCTCTTCGGAGAGCAGTTCGGCCTCCTGCTGTGTGAGATTCCTCCCCGCCCTTCTGTCGACGATCCTCCGCCCGCTGGCCGATGCGAAGTTGGCCCTGAGGGCCAGGTCTCCCTTGTTGAACTTCAGCCCTGCACCGACCGCCTCGATCACCCCTCTGCCCGGGTAGCCCTCCGCGAACGAGTACCCCAGCATGTTGAACACGGCGATGTCGGACTCCGGGGATATCCCCTTCCCGACTGTGACTACGGTCCCCAGCCTGGACGACCTCGCTATCGCGTCGAGGTTGGGGGTGTAGGCGGCTTCAAGCGGCGTCGTGTAGTTCAGCTTCGGGTCGGGCCTGTCTCCGCAACCGTCGAGCAATATGTAGCCGGCTTTCATCCGACTCAGGGTATCCGCCGATGAGATTATCTCTCTTTCGAAACGGCCGGCGAGTCGTTAGCGGAATCGACGGGCATCCTGGCGACATTCTTGGGGCCAGCCTCCTTAAGACCAGGCCGGCACGGAGTCCTGTTGACAGTTGGCAGGCATGGGGGGGAAGGGCCGGACAGTCGCAGTCGGAGTATCCATCGTCGTTCTTCTAACCCTCTACGCCGCACTCGTTTCTCTCTCCACGCCGACCAGGGGGACGACCACCGGCACGACGAATAGTGTGACTAGCGGCACGCTGACCTTTTCATCATCGGGCAGCAGCTCTGACTTCACCGTCACCGCAGGGACCAGCTCGACCAGCGTCCTGGGGACTTCCACATCCGTCACTTCCACAACGAACGTCACGACGACCACCACCGTCTCCGGGGCGACGGGCCCCCGGATCGGCCTAGACATGGCCTGGTACGTTCAGGGCTACGGCTCGCTCCATGCGGTGAACCCGGGGGACGGCGCCGCAGTATACAACTACCTGACCCACGGATGGGAGGACTCGGGGGGGCTGCCGGACGGAACCTGCCCTTCGGGGGCCTGTAGCGGCGGCTTCTTCACCGCCTACGCCTTCGAGATTCACAACGCCCCTCTATACCCGCCGCAGTCAAACGGGATGATGAAATTCATCGTCTCCTTCATCCATGCCGCGGACAACGACTCCTCGGGCCAGAGGGCCAAGATATTCGTGAGGCTCGTCCCGGAGAACAACTTCGACTCCACCTTGACGGGCGCCCTCGAAGACTTCCTGCAGAGGATAGGACCCGCAGCTCAGAACCCGGCTGTTGGCGGCCTTGGCCTGAGAGGGGCCCAGGAGGGGATCTTCCAGGGGGGCGGAGCATGTTGCGGAGGCGCGGAAGGCCCCAATTTCGTCCCGGCTTCCGTGGCCTACGGGCCCTCCGGCATGAACTCCTTCCCTCGGACCATCTCGCAGTTCGGCCAGATGTGGGGGAAGCTGCAGGGCATCGCCAACGCCTGGGGCTACCCCCTCGGGATAAGCACCAGCCTATCGTCCGTGGACAAGTACCTGGGCCAAGCCAAAACAGCCCCGTATGCCCAGTGGTTCATGGAGGATACCGGATACGGAGTCTGCGGCCAGGACGACACCAACGGCACGTGCACCCATGACACGTGGTACTCCAAGGTGGCGGCCCCCCAGTGGGACGCGGCCCACGCCGTCGGAGTCGTAGGGGGCGAGTGGGACCAGAACTGGTTCGTCCCCAACAACCCGCCATACCATGTGACCCAGACGGAGATCCGGGCGATGTTCCAGGGCTTCGCGGACGGACACGCCAAGAACCCCGCCGCGGGTCAGTACATGTTCGTCTACGGTATGCCCTACCTGACTAACGACGACGCCACCTGGGTGAAGTCGAAAGGCCCCTGCCCCTACCTCCCCTGGTTCATGCAATACGCCACCGATTACGGCTTCTTCACGAGCTTCTCCACGGCCCCCGCGGCGGGTCCCCCGGGAGGGGGCTCGGTCCAGTCGTTCAATGTCCCGACCGGACTCTACATCCACATCGTCGGCGACCCGAGGCTCCACGGCGCGAGGCAGGGGTGGACCCAGACGGACCCGGTCTACTGCTGCGGAAACGACTCGTACAGGATTGACGGCCAGCTCATCAACCTGGAGACCGGGCGGGGCGTCTCCAACGAGCGTGTCACCATAATGGAGTTCGACTTCACCAACTGCACCTGGAAGGCCCTTGCGAACGTTACCACCGGCCCCGGCGGGTACTTCGGATACCCCAACGGAGGGGGTTCCACTCTCCCGCCCCTGAGCGAAACCAGCCCGCCCCTGCCTGGCACGACCAGGAACCAGGCCTACTTCTACGACGCCTTCTCGGGGGACGCGACCTACGGCCCGAGCAACGGAGTCCTCGAGGACCTCCCCGTCATCCCCTAGTCCTGGGGACAGGTCGAACCGCCAAAGGCTAATATGATATCGGGAAACTGAGGGCCGCGCATGGTCGAGATCCGGAAAGATTACTTTACAGAGAAGCTTTCGATAATCCTCCCTGACCGGGGGCTAAAGCCTGGCCAGGTCATCCCGCCGAAGGCGGAGAAGTGCAACTACTGCCCCGGGAACGAGGAGATGACCCTGCCGGCGGACCTCGTCCTCGTCAGGCGCGGCGACACACTGCTGAAGCAGACGGATTCGGAGGGGGACGTCATCAAGAACTGGTCCGTGAGGATCTTCCCTTCGAAGAACCCGCTGGTGACCCCCAACGCCCCCCCATCTTTCAGCGACCCTCCCCACTACAGCGAGCCCGCGGTAGGCTACCACTACGTTCTGGTGGCCACCCCGAGGCACGACCAGCCGTTCTCGAAGATCGACACCGAGCAGTGGACGAACATCCTCGCTTCCCTGCAGGACAAGGTCCGCTGGCTCTACTCCCAGAAGGGGGTGAGCTACGTCCTCGTCTACGTGAACAGCGAGAAGGACGGCAGCCCGACGTCGACCCACCCCAGCATACAGATCGTCACGATGCCGAGGGTCCCCCCCGCCGTCGAGGAGGAGGCAGACACGGTCCAGACATCGCTGAACGACCTCGGCGTCTGCCCGATGTGCCAGGTCCTGACCACTGAGACCGGCGGCCCCCGCCAGATCCTCGCGACCGACTTCTTCATCGCCTTCGCCCCCTGGGTCTCGACCCACCCGTTCGAGTTCTGGATCTACCCCAAGAGGCACATGACCAGCCTGCTGAAGCTGTCCCAGAAGGAGATGATGGACCTCGCGCTAATGCTCCGGTCTACCCTCGGCGGGATGGCGAGGGCCCTGGACACCCAGACCTTCGTCATGGTCTTCCACAGCTCTTCGGAGAAGAAGACCACCAAGCAGATACACTGGCACGTCGAAGTCTATCCGCGGCGGGCCCAGCTGTCGGGGCTGGAGCTCGGAGGAGGGATATTCGCCAACGACGTCCCCCCCGAGGGAGCGGCGCAGGTGCTCGGCGCGAACGCGAGAAAGGAGCTGGCCCAGCTCGTGGGCATCCGCTGACTAGGGCCCTTCCTTCAGCTTCGAGACCAGGGGGATCGGAAACGGGTCCCGCCCGTTGCCTATGGCGAGGTAGTACGACGCCATGTCGAGCTCGTAGATGAGGGTCATCAGCCGCGCCAGCACGGAGCTGCCGGTCCCCCTGACCTGGGCAGGCTCCTTGCCCAACGAATCAAGGATTCCCACGAACCTTTCGGCCAGGCGCGACTCCCTTTCGGTCTCGGAGCTGTCCCTCAGGACCACAGGTGCGAAGTCGGCCAGGGGATCGTTCCAGGCCTCGATCTCGTTGTGGAAGGACTCGGGCATCTCGTTGTATGTGGCGTGCTTCTTCGAGTTCTCGTTCACGGCATTCTTGAACCGGATCCCTGCCCCGTGAGTGGACCTGGTTCCGTAGATGGCGGGGATCTTGTCCAGAAGTGTGAGGGCCATCCTCTTGGACGGGTTCACTTCAAGAGCGGCGCCGGGGTCTATCTCCCCTCGGATGGTCTTCATCTGCGAGACCGCCTCCCTGGCCTCGTCCGAAGACGATAGGCCGACCGCCGAGTCCAGCACCCTGAGACACGCGAAGACCATGAAGGGCAGCATGTAGCGGGGGGCCACGACCTTTGGCATCTGGATATGGGGGACGCCCGCCCTGGCCGACTCTGATTGGAGGCTGCCCCCGTAGGACATGGAAACGACGGTTGCGTGCCTTGCCATCGCGGTTTGCATCATGGAGAGGGTCTCCTCGGTGTTACCCGATGCGCTGCAGGCTATCGCCAGGCACCTGCTCATGTCCCACGCGGGGACGGCCCCCTTGCAGACCTCGAGTTCAATCCCGTGCCTCGCGAAGAGCCAGCTCGCCAGCACGTCCCCTCCGGCTGCCGACCCCCCCATCCCAAGGACGTAGACTTTCCTGTAGTCCCCTCGCCCAAGCTGAGGGGTGACCTTCAGCCCCTCCTCGGCGAGCTCGGGCCAGGAGTGATAGGTCTCGTGTACCGCCATGGTGTCGAGCCTCTTGGTAATCTCGAGGGAGAAGGGGTCGTCCATGTCTCTATTCCCCCCCGATACCTGGGTCCGACTTGAGCTCCACGCTCACGATTCCGTCGAGGAGCAGCTCCGCGTATTTGCCCTCCATCAGGGGCCCAGGGTTGACTACGGTGCTCGCTCCCAGCCGGTCCACCGCCCTCCCCTCGTGAACGTGCCCCGAGAGAACCAGGCTGGGCCCTTCCCGTTGCACGTACTCCCTTACTGGGAGGGACCCGATGTGCCCCGAATGGGCGCGGTCGCACTTCGTCATGAGAGGAGGGGAGTGCGAGACCAGGATGTCGACGTGGCCGATCCGAGCGAGGACGTCGCGGGCCTCGTCATCGCCCATCTCGAACGGGCCCTTGAACGGCGTGGGCCCCGACCCCCCGAGCCCCCCGACGCTGAACTTGCCGAGCATCTGCGTCCTGCTGTGGAGGGGAATCGTGCCGTCCGGGATCGTCATGTCCGCTGGGTCCCAGTTGCCGTGCACGAAGATGACCTTCGCCCCTCCGGAAGCGGCGCCTCTGAGGAAGCCCGCTGCGAAGTCCTTGGTCCCCCCCTTCGCCAGGTCCCCGCCGACGATTATCGAGTCGTAGTCCGCGGCCTTCTTCTTGACCCAGGAAAGCGCCCTGACGCTGCCGTGGACGTCGGTGACGAAGAGCACCTTCACGTTATCCGACCCTTCTTCGCCCCGGCCTTCCTCCTTTCCGAAGCAGTCGCGGCGAAGGCGAAGCGGATCAGCTCTTCTTCCGCCCTGCTCAGGTTCATCCCCCGCCGTTCCTTCATCCTCCGCTGGGTCTCGAGCACGGAGACGAGGTGGAGCTCGACCATCGCCCCCTTGGAACCGTCAAAGTAGGTGAAGGGAGGGACGTCGGCCGCGGCCAGCCCGGTGACCTGGCTCCCGGCACCGACCTTCTTGCCCGTGAAGACCATGGCCCCGATGGAGACCTTCGCCATGTCGCCGACTGCGGGGCCGAGCTTCAGAAGGCCTGTGTCCACCCTGCTGCCTGCGGCGGACGAGCGGACGTTCCCGTAGGTGTTCTTCAGGTTGCTGAAAGCGCTCCCGGCGCCGATGTTGACCCACTCCCCCACGTACGAATCTCCCACGTAGCCAAGGTGTGCCTTGTTCGTGCGGGGCAGCAGGATGGAGTTCTCCACCTCGCCTCCCACCTTGCATCCTTCGAAGATGGAGGTCCCTCCCCTCACCAACGCGGTAGTCAGCTTCGTCCGCGGGCCTACATAGCACGGTCCGGAGAGCCGCGAGAAGCTTTCAATCGTGACCCCCTCTGAGACGACTATGGGCCCGGGCCTCGTGTCGAAGCTCACGTAGTCCTCCACTTCGGCGGAACCGTGGACGCGCAGGCTCGATGGCGGGCCCTTTACCCTGGCGCTCGACGGGAGCGAAAGGGTTTCCCCGAAGCGCGCCGCCTGCTCCGCGATGGCAAGGCCGTTGCTTGCAACCAAGTCCCAGTATCCCTGGAAGAGGAGACCTGCGGGTGCCTCCACCTTCGGGGCGCTCTTCAGGATCCTGGAGACGTCTTCGCCCGATATGACCCCCGGTTTCACCTTGGACGCGTTCAGCTTCGCCGCCACGAGCCCCCCCTTCGAGGTCGCAGCGAAAGGGGTTTTTCTTGCGCTAAGGTCGGAGAGGATCCTCCCCGGGCGCGCGCGAGAGTTGATCAGCAAAACAGTGGAATGGTGCTCCTTGTTGTAGGATATCCCCATCGCCTTCGTGACGCCCGCCAGCTCCGCCCTCCCCCAGGCCTCGACCTGGCCCCGCTCACCCGCGGACCGCGCCAGCGACTCCATGAGGGTCCTCGTCCCCCACCTGAGAAGGCTGGTGTGCCTCAGGAGGTTCAGGGGCGAGAAGAGGCCGCAGCCCTCGTCCTCGAAGACGACCGTCTCCATGAAGCTAGAGCAACTTCCCCATCTTCTTCACGAACGCGTCGTTCGCCTCGACGTAGGACTTCCTGTCCCCGATGTCGGTGAACTGGCCCTCCACCCTCACCCCGTACACCTTCGCCCCCTTCCCCATGGCCGCCTGGAAGGTCTTGTCCATGCCGTACATCTCGGCGGCGGGGATGAACCGGAGGAACGCCTTCTCCATGACGAAGCACCCGACGTTGATGTACCCCGTTATGGTCGGCTTCTCCCTCCACTCGGTCAGCCGGCCATCCTCGTCGGTCTCCATGAAGCCGTACTTCAGGCCGGTGCTGTACTTCATCAGCGCCATGGTGGCAAGGGCTTTGTGCTTGGCGTGGAACTCGATGACCTTCCTCAGGTCCATCTCCAGGATCGCGTCGCCGTAGACGCAGACGAAACGCCCCCGAATCTTGCTCTCCGCAGCCTTCAACTGGCCGGCGGTCCCCAGAGGGCGCGCAGACTTCGCATACTCGATCTTGACCCCCCATTCCTTCCCGGCCCCGAAGTACTCCTGGATGACCTTGCCCAGGTACCCGGTGGAGATCACAACGTCGGTGATGCCGTTCTCCTTAAGCCAAACGAGGATGTGCTCGAGGATGGGCTTCGGGCCGACCGGGAGCATGGGCTTTGGCACCATGAATGTGTAGGGCCTGAGCCTCGTCCCCATCCCTCCGGCCAGAATGACCGCTTGCACCTTCTGAGACTTCGCCGTTCCCGAGCGCCTCGAGTCAGAGGCTGCCACCTCATTCTATAAGTGATTTTGTGCCGAAAAGCTCCGCTGTGACTCTTGGGCCATCTGACTCAGAATACGGGCGTCCTTCCTACTCTTGAGAATCGTGAGGATGGTTATCTAACGCTTGACTGATGCAGCTGAGGGGCAGGAATGTCTGCGGCAGGGCACGAAACAGCCGCTTCAGGGGGCCTGAAACAGATGATGCGAAAGCACCCGTTGTTCTTCTATTTCTTCTGGGCCTATGCAATCTCGTGGACAATCCTGATTCCCTATACACTCGCGGCATGGGGCGTCATAGGGGGCGATTGGACGGTCACTTTCGCCCTACACACTTTCGGACCGGCCATGGCCGCCATCACAATGGTTGGCGTGATTGAAGGGAAGGCGGGCTTGCGGGGTCTGCGGAGCCGCGTCGGGATTTGGCGCCTGGGCTGGAAGTGGTATCTGTTCATCCTCCTGGGCATCCCGGCGATGTTCATGATCGGGGTCATCTTCCAGCCAGGTGCGGTTGCCGGTTTCCTGGGAGTTACCCCCGTCGTGCTTGTAAGCTATCCCGTGTACTATGTTGCCGTCTGGTTCGCGGGGGGGCCGCTCGGTGAGGAAATAGGCTGGCGGGGCTTCGCGCTGCCGCGGATGCAGCCTCGCTACGGGCCGCTGCGGGGCACACTGCTCCTCGGGGTACTGTGGACCTTCTGGCACTTGGAGGACTTCCTGACGAAGGCTCAGGGTGGAGGGCCAGGCACCGGCTGGGCTGTCTTCTTCACCAACTTTCCCATCTTCCTTACGGCGGTCGTGGGCCTTGCGATCGTCATGACTTGGCTCTTCAACCACACTCGAGGAAGCATCTTCGCCGCGATCAGCGCGCATGCCAGCGTGGACACTCCAGAGCTGGCCTTGGTTCCCCTTTTCCCCGCAGTGGGCGCGACCAACCTAGTACTTGGTCTCGCCATCGGGATGGGGATGATGGCACTCCTGATTCTCATCCTGACCCGCGGTCGACTAGGCTACAGGCCCTCGTCCGAGCAAGGCAGCGGCTCCGGCCGACGATGAAGGACTAGACCTTCAGGACATCCCTGAGACGGACATCAGTGTCGCCTCCGGGGATCCCTGTTGATCAAAAGGCCTCAGGACTCGTCCGCGACAGGGGTAGTTCCGAACTGGAGCAGCTCGTCTCTGTACGCCTCCTCGGTCCCTGAAAGGACGCACGGGTCCACGACTAGGCCTTTCACTCCGAGGTCCATCACTTTCGATATGTCGGCCCGAGTCAGCTTCTTCTGGGTTCGCAGGAGGACGGGCCTTGACGAGAGGTTAGTCACCACGCCCACGGTAGCGTAATCCAGGACGTTGAATGGGGTGCCTCTCGTCTGCGGCGGCACGGTGGCGTCGTCGATGGCCTCCACGCCGTCCATCTGGGAGATCTGCTTCACCTGCTCCAGGATGTAGCCGGTGGAGATGGCCGCGATCTTTTTCACGCGGTTGTCCGTAAGCACGAAAAGCGGCATCTGGTGTGCGTACATCTCGACGAAGCTGAACTGGCTCGACATCACTCCCTCCCAGTATTCTTCTGTCAGCGTCCTCGCACCGCCGATCAGGATCCCGCAGGGCACAGACACGGTCGATATGACGTCGTTGATGTAGGTGTCATGGAGCTCGTAGCTGCCGTAGTGACCCGCCCGGGCCCCCTCCTCCCCGTCGATGTTCATCAATATCGCGTCGACCCCCGCCTGCTCCGCCTGGACGGCCAAGGACGTGCTGTTCTTCGGGAGGTCCGCGATCACGGAGTAGCCCCTGCCTGCGGCTAGTATGTCCAGTGGCCTTCGCAGCTGGGGTGCGGTCTCCATGCTACGCAACTTCAGAGGGGGGCGGATGCTTAGAAGAGAACTGCTCAAATGTGGTTTACGCTATGATATTATTGTATTCACAAGTCGGGAACCGACGAACGGCATGAAATCGAGTTAGGAAGACCTGTGGCCGACTCTTCTGAGTGTTATCTCCTGCTCGGTGACGGTCAGCTCGATTTCATCGCCTATGACCCAGTTGAAGCCGTCGGTGACTGGCTTGGGAATCGTGATCCTCAAGCTCTCCCCAGTCTTGCCGAGCTTGACGCGGAAGATGACCGGCACAGGTGCAGCTAGATTCGGTTTCAGATTAGAACATGATTGGTCAAATTTCTGCGCGAGTGAGGTCAAATGGCTCAATCCACGGTGGCTAAGTAGAATTCAGAACCGAATCTAGGTGTCTTGCCTTCGCAAAGAGCAGAGCAGCCAGCCCTCCACAGGGACTTCAGTTGGGAAGATGTAGGCTTTGATCTTGACGACCTGGAAGAGCAGGTCTGAGATCCCGTAGGCATTCTCAGAAGAACGAGGTCGGGAGTTCGAGAGCAGAACGTAGGCGAGTCCGGATGATTGATGATGAGATAGAGTTGGTCATCCGTGCCTTGAGGTTCCTTGATTCGTCGCAACAGAAGATGTCTGAGGGACCCGGGAGTCGCCTTAGACCAGAGGAACTGCTGAAAGGGAAGGGTTGGGACAGAGGCATGCTCATGGACCTGGAAACGAGACTTCTGAAGGTCTCGCAGCACCGGGAATTCTCTCCCGCAGGAATCGTTCCGAAGAGTTGGTGGACCAAGAAGGGCCCGCCGAACCGCAAGCGCCGGTCTCTTGCGGGGGCTCAGGGACAGACGACCGATTGAGTCAGCCCTTCGCGACTTCTGTGAATCGCGAGCCTAGAGTCGCATCCAGTTAAATAACCGCGGCAAGTTGAACCTCGCAATGCCACCCGAGGAGCGGGACAAGGGAACCACCTGGACGGACTGGGAGAGCTACAGACCCCTTGGGCCCATAGTTGTGACCTTCCTCGCAGTGATAGGGTGGTTGGTCTTCATACTCCTTTACGCCCTCTTCTGGTCTGGCCCCTATTCTCTATTCCAGAACGCCATCGTGACCCTCGTCACTTTGGTCATCATGGGTCTGGTCATCGGCCTGACCTGGACAATCTGGGGCATGGGTCACGCGAGACGATGGATGAGCCGCGAACGGCCCTCCGCTTCCGGGTAGCTCGGCACAAGTTGCATGCCCGCAGCTGCTAGGCAGTCACATGGTCCACTGAAGTCGGGCGTCCCAATCCTGGGCGGTCAGACGTACTTGTTCTCGTTATGGCAGTACCATCGTTCGTAGGTCTTGATCCACTCCGCGTTCTGCCCACAGGAAGGGCAGATGTGTTGTTCCACTCTAGGTTCCTCCAATATGTTAGTGGCGTCGCTCGTATATACGACTACGCCCTTGATGGGGGCGATTTCATTTCGTCCAGACCCAGTTGGAGCAGAGTGACCGAGAAGTCCCTGGGGATGGGCTCCCTTACACTTCAGGGGACAGGCCAGCCCCTAGCTTCTCACGAACATCGTCAAAGCCGTTGGTAAGGATTCATCGGCCATTGGCCTCTTCCTTCCCCCGTCAATGCCAGAACCGGACGGTGAAAACATGAAAGCCCGTCCGATCCGTGGGTGATATCCTACTTCACGGGCTACAAGTGCCTGGCCCCATATTTACCGACTTTCCGAGATTGCCCCTGAATCCTTAGAAAGTCTCTGCCGAATGCCTCCCGACTTGGCCTCGCGGCCAATCACAGTCGCCGTTCATGGTTCTGCCGCTTGCCTCATCCCCTTCGCGGAGATTATCACGAAGCTGTCGCAGAGCTCGTCCTTGAAGACCGGCAGCTGATACTTCACGCAGAACCCGATGTTGGCGAAGGACTCACATGTCTCGCATCGGCCTGAAAGGAACTCGGAGGGAGTGGTCGGAGCTTTCCGGAAACGGGGCGGATTCCGCATCTCAATCGTCACAGTTCTTGCATCTCCTTGGAGGAAGGAATACGTCAATGCCTAGGCTGTCGTGGATGATCTCCCAATCCGACAATACCTTCTTGCCTTCGGATTCCTTCTGACTCATGGGCCTGTGAATGGGTTTCCGCCGTAATAGACTCGCCTTCCGATTGCCAAGATGCTAGACGGGGAGAGGTGGGCGAACCTGAAGGACATGCAGGGTAAGGCGCGGGCTCGGGCCTCAGGTCGAACCTTTCGACTCCTGATACCACCTGACTGATCTATAAATCTCAAGGCCAATAGACTGAATCGCGTGGACAATGTCGTAAACGAGCTTCTAAGATCGACTGAACCCTCCATACGATTCAAGGTTCGCATTCAGCTGCTATCTGAGGACCCGCACTCAAGCAAGATGCTCCGGCTCCAGAAGGAGATAGGATCTTCAGCTAGGGTGCGGTCGCTTCTCTCTGAGAGAGGAAGAGATGGAACCATCCGACGCCATCCCTACTCCAAGTGGGACGGCGCCCATTGGGTCCTCACCGCACTGGCAGACCTCGGCTACCCGCCAGGCGACAAATCACTCCTGCCCCTGAGCAATCAGATCTATGGCTGGCTCCTCTCAAAGGAGCATGTAGAATACACCAAGGCTCGACCCTATCGTCACCGCCCTGCTACAGCCCCAGTCGAGGCCATCGAGCAAAGGCCGAGGATTCATGCGTCAATGGAAGGGAACGCAGTTTGGTCGATGCTTACACTGGGCATCTCCGACGGGAGGACCGAGATGCTTGTCGACCGTCTGCTGCGGACGCAGTGGCCTGATGGAGGGTGGAACTGCGACGGAGACCCCGAGGCCATCAACTCTTCGTTCATGGAGAGCCTCATCCCTCTCAGAGCCTTCGCTCTTCATGCGAAAGTGACGGGTTCGCGCCCGTCAAGGCAGGCTGCCGAACGTGCGGCAGAAGTGTTCCTCAAACGAAGGCTGTACAGGAGGGTCCGGGGCGGCAGCATCATTCGCGGAGAATTCACCAAGCTGCACTACCCCTGCTACTGGCATTATGACGTGCTCTTCGGACTGAAGGTCATGGCCGAATCAGGCCACATCAAGGATGCCAGATGCGAAGAGGCTCTCGACCTCTTGGAGTCCAAGCGCCTCCCGAACGGAGGGTTCCCTGCGGAGGCGAAGTTCTACAGGGTCACGAGGAGCAGAGGAGGCCGCTCGCTCGTAGGCTGGGGGTCGGTCAGCCAGAAGCTCATGAATGAGTTCGTGACGGTCGACGCGCTCTGGGTGTTGAGGGAGGCGGGAAGGCTGGCGCTCTAGGAAAGAGCGTATTCTAGAACCCGATGCTCTCGTTGACGAAGACGAGATGAGTTCTCCCAGGGCGTTCACCCTCGACGATGAGCATCTTCCCGACCCTGGAC
>DATFYP010000114.1:0-2527 GCA_035314985.1 Nitrososphaerales archaeon | reverse complement strand
GATTACTGATAGCCCTCTCGCCCTTCATGCGATTCGCCAAGCGCCACTGCAATGGCCCAAAATGCGGTTCAATGTCCTCGTCATCAAGTCCTAGTGACGCAATCCCACTCATACAACCTGCGATTGACAGAGATATGCAAGTTTATACCAATCTGTCGTATTTCTTCATCGCGTTTGCAATCCGGTTTGCGACGTCCGACGCGGTGATGTGCAGGCCGAATTCGCGGGCCGCCTCCGCCCCAGCTTCCCCGTTCACAAAGGCAGCGGCGCAGGCGGCGTCAAAGAGGTCGACCCCCCTGGCGACGAGCCCCGCGGTCACCCCGGTAAGGACGTCGCCTGTCCCTCCCACCGTCATGGCAGGGGAGTGCGTAGAATTCAGACCGACCCTCTCGCCGTCTGAAATGACATCGGTTGGCCCCTTCAAGAGCACGACTATCCCGTTGGTCTTGGCCTGCTCCGAGACTGCCGAGACCCTCCCCTCCAGGTCCGCGGGGAGCTTGACGCCGAAGAGGCGCTCGAACTCGCCTGCGTGGGGGGTGACGACCGTCTTGGACTTTCTTATCATCTCAAGGGACCTGGGCAAGAGCGCGTCGGCGTCCACGACCAGGCCCTTTCCCTCCCCCTTCAGCTCGCTCAGGCAGTGGGCCACCTCCTCGGGGTTCTGCGCGCCGAGTCCTGGCCCGACGGCGTAAGCGTCCACCCCCCTCACCCAGGAGAGTAGCTTGGAGACGTTCCCCCTCGTCAGCTTCTGGTCCGGGAGCGGGACGACGATGAAATCGGGCGAGAGCGCCCTGATGGAAGGCGCAAGCGCCTTCGGGACCGCGATGTAGACCAGGTCGACCCCCGACCTCATTGCCCCCATTCCGCAGAGAAACGGCGCCCCGTGATACAGGCGGCTCCCTCCGACCACGCAGACGGTTCCGTTCATCCTCTTGTGGGCATCCTTCATCTTAGGCGGCATCGCCTTCGCCACGAAGGAGGAGTCTATCGGGAGAGCCGGCACGGGCCATTCACCTAGAACTGGTAGTGCCTTGCCCTCTGTTCGAGCGTCACCAAGGACTCGATCTGGCAGGTCAGGCCCAGCCTGCTCTTCAGCTTCGGCATCGACTGGTCCACTGACGCGATGGAGAAGACCCCGACTATCTTGGCCTTTGCCTTCTCGACGATCTTGGCGAGCGCCTCTATGGTTATCCCGGACCTCACCATGTCGTCGATCACGAGCACGTGCTCCCCCTTCTTGATGGCGCTCCTGGGGAGGTAGAGGTACTTTATCGTCGAGGGATTGTAGACCGCCTTCTGCTCGATGAACTCCTCGACCCCCAGGTCCCGCTCGTCCCTCACGACCGCCAGGTTGACGTTGAACTCGGCTGCGACCTCCACGGCCAGGGGGATCCCGTCGACCTCAATGGTGACCACCTTGTCCACGTTTACCAGGCTGTACTCGCTGTAGACGACCTTCGCGATCTGTCTGAGAAGCCCCACGTTGGAGACGACCGCGCTGATGTCGTAGGAGCCGTCCTGGGTCACCCTCACCTCGTCCATTATCATCTTCTTGAGGAGCTTCTCCCTGAAGGTGGCGATGAACTTCTCCGACCGCGCCGCGCTCGGGAGGACGTGCCCCCTCACATACCTGCTCAGGATCGGCGCGGACAGGTTCAGGATCGCCGAAAGCTCCTTGTAGCTGTAGCTCTTCTTGAGAGTGGCGAGGACCTCCACCGACGAGATCCTAGTCTTCACGTCGGAGACCCTGCTCATCTCTACCCCGCCCAGATTAGCAGAGGGGAGTTAAATCTGTATGGCCGAATCGCTCGAATCATCAGGAACCTGTACTACCACTTCAAGATGGTCCTGAGGTAGACCGGAAGGAAGTCCTTCACAGGGAAGAAGAGGAAGAAGACGAGGAGCGCGAAGGCGACGTAGGCCAGGGCAACGAGGTACGGGAACCACTCCCGGGTCGTCACATAGGCTGCCCCCGACGCCAGAGCCGGGACCGCCGGGACGAGGTAGAAGGGGTAGGTCACCCTCCCATAGAGCCACAGAAGCACGTAGGGGACATAGGTCCACAGGAACCAGACGAGCATGAGCAGGAGGAACCTCTCATCCCTCTCCAGGGCGATCTGCCTTCTCGCCCTTAGGATCCCGTAGATCGCCAGCGGGACCCAAAGGAAGACCATCCAGACGATTACGACGTTCGCCACCCCGTAGTACCCAACCGCTACGTACTGCTGGACCGAGCTCCCGGTGGTCACAGTCACGGTCGTCACGAGATAGCCCACCGGCGTGTAGAAAGTCAGCCAGTCCAGAGGCGTGATGAAGGTGTGAAGGGTGGAGTCGGTCCACCCCGGCCCCCTGAGCCCTGAACCGTAGCTCAGCATGTACCCCACCTGCTGGTAGAAGTAAGGGTAGACTGCGGATGTAAACAGCGAATCGTAGACCTGGACGCCTGCGACGAAGACCAATAGGGCAGGGAGCGCGATCCGGAGGGACCTCCAGATGGAGGCCCTCACGTCCTTTCCTCCCCAGATCA
>DATFYP010000113.1:0-3434 GCA_035314985.1 Nitrososphaerales archaeon | reverse complement strand
TACGGTCGTTGGGTTCCCGCTGGGCTACTCAGCTCCCGCGATCAAGCGGGAAGAGGCTCGGAGGGCGGTTCAGGATGGGGCAGACGAAATCGACATGGTCATGAACATCGGGGCCTTCAAAGGAGGGGAACTCTCGACGGTCAGAAAGGAGATCGACGGCGTCGCTGGGGTGTGCAGGACAGGCGGGAAGATCCTCAAGGTGATCATCGAGTGCTGCTATCTTACCGACGACGAGAAGGCGAAGGCAGCTAGGCTCGCAGAGCGGCTGGGCGCCGACTACGTGAAGACGTCTACCGGATTCGGCCCGAGCGGGGCGACGGTAGATGACGTCGCTCTTCTGCACAGGTCGCTCGCCGGGACCGCCAAGGTGAAGGCTTCGGGGGGCATCAGCACGCTGGACAAGGCACTCGACATGATTCAGGCAGGGGCAGACCGGATCGGGACCAGCTCGAGCGTGGGAATCATGGACGAGCTAGCCCGGAGGAGCCGGGCGCGGCGGGTCAAGAAACGTTAAGGAAGAAGTAGGCGGTCTGTGAGACGAGGCCGTCCGAGACGGTCACCGCCACCGTGTATCTGCCCGGGGCGAGGGCGGGCCCGGGGGCGACGGAGACCTGGAACTCGGCTGGTCCCGACCCGGCCGGGACCTGCTGCACTCCGGGGACGACATGTATCAGGTTTGGAACCGAGTCGTAGTCCTCGGAGTCTGAGACCGCGACCTGCAACGGTCTTGGCCATGCTCCTTGGACCAGAAGCTTCGCGTCAACCGTTCCGCCGCGTCCGAGGGCAGCAGAGTCAGCTCCCTGAACCGACAGGTGGAAGGGGGCCTTCGCCGAGCCGTTGACGAATCCTATGTAGTTCCCGGTGACGGAGGTGAACCAGAGCCCCCCGTCTCCGGGGGCAATCGTGAGGTCGTTCTGTATGAGGCTCCCGTTCTCGATCGGAGGGTTCGCTTCGCTGTATTCGGTCAGAGTCATCGCGCTCGAATTCAGCGCCGCAATCCTGTTGGCATAGTGTTCGTTGAACCAGACTTCCTGGCCGGACGCATGGACGAAGTACGGCAGAGTGGTGGTAGTGTAGTTGTCTGTCGACGTCGGGAAGACTGTCCAGTTGCCGGACGCGACGTCGTACCTAGCGACATCCGATGCTCCGTGCTGCGTGACCCAGACGGAGCTCCCCGAAGCCGAAACGCTCGAAGGGTCCAGCAGCTGGAACTTCCCGCCCAATTGAACCGGGTCGATGGAGGAACCTTGGACCGCCGGGTCGAAGGAATACAGGTGTCCGTACGACTCCAGCGGGTTCAGCGCTACGAAGTATGCGTAGGTTGTGTTGACGAACTGCAGCTGGAGAGGGACCTCCCCGCTTGCCACGTTCACGGAGAATGTTGTCACGTTCAGGTCAGGCGAGAGCCTTCCGATTGCCGCCTGCGGCGACAGAGTGGTGAACCAAAGGGACCCGTCAGGGGCAAGTGCGAGAGTGTACGGCTCGGGCGCCACGCTTGACACGTTGACGACCGTCGCCCTTCCGCTAACCGGGTTCACCCCGACTATAGCGTTCTCATCGGAGTCTGCGGCCCACACCATCCCGTTCCAGACCACGATTCCCCAGATCCCGGTCCTGTAGCCGCAACTGCTCCTCGCCGTCCCCCCTGCGGAGGGCCAGGGATACTCGACCAACGTCCCGTTTAGGAACAGGTGCCCCACCCCTGGGACCGACTCTTCGCCGAACCAGACGGACCCGTCGGAGGAGACGGTCACGGCATTCGACCACCTCGACGACTGCGGGAGGGGGTACTCCGTCACCGCCCCGAACTGAGTGCTGCGCAGGTTGCTCTTTGCGACGCCCGGCCCTTGCGGGAGCTCGCACCTGAGGATGGTGGCGCTGCGGGTGGAAGGCGAGATGCCGCTGGGGATGGCGCCGCCGCTCTTCTCGAGATTGGCCAGGGTGAAGGCGGTCAGCCCTGCGACGATGACAAGGGCGACCACGACGAACACAACCGCGTTCTTCCTCCCCCCTTTCTCCAAGGACTCTTCGCCGGCCGAGATTACGAATAGGCTTCGAAGCCCTTGCCAAGGACGCCGAGAGCCAGCTTCTGCTCAAGGATCTCGTTCGCCCCCTCGTATATCATCGTCACCCGGGTGTCTGCCAGGTGCCTCGCGGGCCTATTCTCGAAGGAGTAGCCGTTAGCACCGAAAACCTGGACCGCCCTGTTGGCAGAGTCGAAGGAGGCGTTTGCCGCGAAGTACTTGGCCTTCGTGATTGCGAGGTCCGTGGCGTCCCTGAGCGTCGTGTCCGTAGGGTGCTCCTCGTACTTCTGTTTGATGAACGCCGCCTTCAACAGGAGGAGCTTCGCTGCCTCGAGGTTCGTCGTCATGAGACCTATGTGCCTCTGGATGAGCTGGTGCTTGCCGATGAGCTTGCCGTGCTGGAACCTGACCCCGGCGTACCTGACGGACTCGTCCAAGCAGTCCTGCATCACTCCCACGCACCCCGCGGCGACGCTCAGCCTCCCGTTCATCAACCCCGAGAGGGCTATTGACATCCCCTTCCCCGGGGGTCCGAGGAGGTTCTCCTTGGAGACCTCGACCCTGTCGAGGTAGATTGTCGAGGTGTCGGCAGTCGGCAGCCCGAGCTTGTGCTGGATCAGCTCGGCCTTGAATCCAGGGGTTTGCGAGTCGACGATGAAGGCGCACATCCCTTCCCTCTTCCCCTTCGGATATGCGAAGATCAACACGTACCTGGCCGACGAACCGAGCGAGATCCAGGTCTTCTGGCCCGACAGCATGAACTTCCCGTCCTTCTCTTCGAAGGAAGTCGTCAGGGAGGCTGGGTCGCTCCCCGCGTTGGGCTCGGTGAGGCCGAAGGCAAGGATGCTGTCTCCCCTGGTTGCGGGGGCGAGGATCCGCTGCTTCTGGTCCTCGTTCCCCCAGTGCTGGATCGTCATCTGGCAAAGCGCCATGTGGACTGAGAAGAATGTCCTCAGTCCGGTCCCCTCCCTCCCTATCCTCTCGATGGCGAGGGCGTAGGAGACCATGTCCGCACCCTGCCCGTCGCCGTACTTCCTCGAGGTTGGGAGGCCCAGCAGGTGGGCCTTCGCGAAGACCGGCTTCACTTGGTCGTTGATCCTGTGCTCCAGGTAGCACTTGTCCTCGATGGGGCGGATTTCCTTGCAGGCCCGGTCGGCCTGCTCGAGGAGGAGGGCCTGCTCTTCGGAGACGTCGAAGTCCATCTTCGACAGCCGCATGAATTCGTCCTCTGGGGGCATACGCCTACGCCCTCCAGCGCTCCTTCCTAACCCTTTCCTTGATGTGCTCCGCGATTTCGTCCAACGAGCTCCCCGGGCCATAGAGCCCTGTAATCCCCAGCTTCAGGAGCTTGGGCTTGTCCTCCTGAGGGATTATCCCTCCCCCCACCACCACGATGTCCCCTCCCCCCTT
>DATFYP010000112.1:0-11545 GCA_035314985.1 Nitrososphaerales archaeon | reverse complement strand
CCGACGTCCTTATGGTCGGTCGTGGTGAGCCAGTGCCTGGCCCAGGCTGCAGTCCCCGTCTACTTGACCCCCGAATCCATCCAGGCGGTCCACGAAGCCTGGCTCACGACGGTGAGGTTCGCGATCATGAAGGCGTGCCCGACCCCGCACAGCTCGTAGCAGCGGATGGCGTCCACCGGGACCTGCGTCCCTGCGGGGATGGTGAACCAGAGCTGGTTGACCTTGCCGGGGATTGCGTCCTCCTTCACTGCGACAAAGGGCATGCCGAAGGAGTGGAAGACGTCTCGGCTGGTTATGTTCAGGATGACGACTTCGTTGGCGGGGACCGTCAGGTTGTTCAGGGTGTGGGCGCCGTTGGGATAGGTGAAGTTCCACCCCCACTGGAAGGCGGTCACAAGTATGGTGACTGAGTCGGAGGTCTTGGGGACCTCGATGTTGCTCACGGAAGCGAATGTCTGAAAGCCCGCCGCGAAGAGAACCATCCCCGCTATGAGCACTACCGCGACGACTATCCACAGGCTCTCAGGCGGCTTCCCTCGGGGCACGGGCGCGCCGCCTCTGGCCCTGTACTTGACCGCGAAGAAGAGCAGAAGGCCTATGACGACGGCCCCGGCGACAAGCCCAGAGACCAGGTACCAGTTGAACAGGAAATCGAAGGTCGCCAACGTGGGGGGCGACATCGACAGCCAACCCGAATACATTAGGAGATGCGTGGGGCTCCGTCTAGGATGCGGTTATAAGTTTTGGTAAGGCGCCATCGTTTCATGCCAGCACGACCGAAGTTCATGAAGTGCCTCTCGTCCCTGCGGCATTTTCCCTAACAGGTTAGGCCATTGAGCCCGCTCGTTGAGGGACCAGGACAGAGGGACGCCGTAGTAACTCCGGAGCGTCTGCCAATTGACCACTTGGAACGCATAATTAGCGGGGGACGGCGAGCCACAATCGCGGTGGGGTGGCGGAGCGGTTACGCGTGCGCCTGCAGGGAGTATCGTCGGAAAGCGCATTCACAGGGGTTCGAGTCCCCTCCCCACCTTAGTCGAGTCATCAGGTCTGAGAAGGGTCCCCTCCATATGGGCACATCGCACAAAGCCGCTTCAACGGCGCGATAAGATTACAGAGTCCGCCGACACGACGCGGTCCCACTGAAGGTGGGAGGTGACCTTTTCCCAATGCCTATACGAACAGGGCGAAAAGCACTATGGCGGAGACGAACACGATAGATATCGTGTTCATGACTTTGATCAGGGAGTTGATGGCGGGACCTGCCGTGTCCTTGAACGGATCGCCGACCGTGTCTCCCATCACCGCGGCCTGATGGGCGGGAGACCCCTTCCCTCCGAGCTGACCCGTCTCGATGAACTTCTTGGCGTTGTCCCACGCGGCCCCGCTGTTGGTCATGAGAAACGCGAGGAAGACCCCTGAGACGACGGAGCCGATTAGGAGCCCTCCGAGAGCCAGGGGGCCGAGGGTGAACCCCACGAGCAGAGGGGTCACGACTGCCAGAGCGGCCGGCTTTGCAAGCTCCCTGATCGCCGCCGAGGTGCTGATGTCGACGCACTTCGCATAGTCGGGCTTTGCTGTTCCTTCCATTATGCCTGGAATCTCCTTGAACTGCCTGCGGACTTCGAGCACCATTTTGAAAGCCGCCTTCTGGACTGCGCCGATGAGGAAGCTCGAAAAGAAGAAGGGGAGAAGGGCGCCGATGAACAACCCGACCACGACGACCGGATTGGAGAGGGCGAAGTTCAGCTGCCCGTCGACCAGCTTGGACGCGTAGGCCTGGAAAATCCTTGGCGGGGTGCTCGGGCTCGTTATGATCCGGCTCACCTCGTTCTGGAAGGCCATGAATATCGAAACGGCGGCGAGCGCGGCTGACATCACCGCGAATGCCTTGGTCGTCGCCTTCGTCGTGTTGCCGATGGCATCGAGCTCGTCCGTGACCGTCCTGACCGATTCGTCGAGGCCTGCCATCTCGACAATCCCGTTGGCATTGTCAGTGATCGGGCCGAAGGAGTCTATTGACATGATGATGCCGGTGAGCGATAGCATGGACATCGTCGCGATGGCGGTGCTGTACACCCCCATCAGCACGTTGCCCCCCGAGCCCGCATAGCCGAGGTAGTATGACGAGAGTATCGCCAGGACGAGGACGACCGCCGAGGGCGCCGTGCTCCGGAGGCCGGTGGCGTATCCTGCCAGGAAGTTGGTTGCGGCGCCGGTCTTGCTCGACTCCGCGATCTGTCTTACAGGCGCGTAGTTGTATGATGTGAAGTAGTTTGCCACGTTCTCGATCACTACGACCACGATCACTCCCACGATGGCGCTTGCTAGGAAGTAGTAGCCGATGCTCGCCGACCCGAAGATGGCCTGGCCAAAGAAGTAGTCGAGGACTATCGTGATGGCCGCCGCAATGATCAAGGCGATGTTCAAGGCCCCCAGGGGGTTGGACTTGATCGAGGAGCGGATGTAGAAGCTCCCGATGACCGCACCAACGATCCCGGCCGCTCCGAGCATCAGCGGATATACCAGGAGCTGGTTCTGACCGAGAAGTGCCTGGAGGCTGGAGGATATGCCGAGCGTCGGAGAGGCGTTGTTGATCCAGATCAGGGCGCCCAGGATCATCGCCGCGATTGCGGTCACCACGTAGGATTCGTAGACGTCCGCCCCCATCCCGGCGCAGTCGCCGACGTTGTCCCCGACATTGTCCGCGATCACCGCCGGGTTGCGGGGGTCGTCCTCAGGGATGCCGGCCTCCACCTTGCCGACGAGGTCGGCGCCGACGTCCGCGGCCTTGGTGTAGATACCTCCCGAGACCCTCATGAACATGGCGATGAGCGACGCGCCGAAGCCAAGGCCTGCCAGCGTCGCCGGAGCGGTGGCAATCTCGCCCCCGAAGGCGATGTAGAACACTGAAAGACCGAGCAGGTCGAAGCCGACGACCGTCATCCCCATGACTCCGCCTCCTCTGAAGGAGAGCAGGAGGGCGCTCCCGAGCCCCTTCTTCGCCGCTTCGGCCGTCCTTGAGCTGGTCCTGACCGTCACCGCCATCCCGATGTACCCTGCAAGCGCCGACAGCGTGGCCCCGAGGGCGAATCCGGCGGCGGTGGCGCCTCCGGTGGAATTCGGGTAGTCGATCAGTCCGTAGATGAGTATCGTTATCAGGACGGCAATCGGCGCGATGACCTTGTATTCCCTGCTTAGAAAGGCGCCTGCGCCCTGCCTTACTGCGTCAGAGATGTCAGTCATCTTCTGAGTCCCCCGGTTCTGCCCCTTCAGGTACAGTCCCAGGACCAGTGCGTAGAGAAGAGCTACGAAGGAAACCCCGAGGGCTATGATCCCAAAGTCCAGGGCCACGTTTCACGGCGCCACCTCAAACGTCTTATAAGTTATTCGAGGGGAGTTTCCATCGAGCCCTCCGGTCCTCGAGACGCCCCCCACCGGCTAGTTCAAGCTGAGGGGGTCTAGGTGGTCAGGCCGGCCTTTTCCTGCCGAGACTCGTGAGGGCATACGAGGCGATGAGGGGAAGCACCGTCGTCGCTTCCCCGTAAAGCGTCACCTGGGCCGCCTTTGGTTTGACCTTCCCCCATGACACGGCCTCCCTCACCTGGGCGCCGCTGAGGGAACCGTCGAACTCCTGCGCGGTCGTGATGTAGCACGCGTAGTCAAGTCCCCCCCTGAACTGGTTCCACCACAGGACGTGGTGCTTCGAGATCCCTCCGCCAATGACGAGGGCCCCGGTCCTCCTGGACTCGTTGACGATGTCGGAGAGCCTTCTCTCGTCTCCTATCACGTCCACCGTAAAGTCTCTATGGCTCTCCGCGAACAGCCAGATCTGGCTCCCCACGGCGCCGTCCATGATCCCCGGAACGAAGACCGGGACCTCCTTCTTCTGGGCCCAGTAGAGGAGGGAGTCCTTGGAGCCGAGGTCCTTCCCGATTTCCGAGCACAGCGCCTCGCTGGTGATGGACCTTGTCCCCGACCTGTACAGCCTGGAGAGCAGTGCCTGCATCCTCTTCTCAATCAGCGGGCCGTAGCTCTCCAGAGGAACCAGCACGTTGCCCAGCCTGTGGTATCCCTTGCGCAGCAGCTCGACGTCGTCCAGTTCGAACCTCCCGTGGTAGTAGCAGGCGAGGGTACGGGCGATGTCGTGGTCCAGGGTCCCGCTCGCCGTGACTATCGCGTCAACGAGGCCGCCTCGCACCAGGTCTATCAGGACCCCCCTCAAGCCGGTCGCAACGGGAGCCGCAGGAAACGACATGAACTTCGTGCAGTCCTGGTCGGCGCCCATGTCGCGTAGAATCACAGCCGCTTCGGAGAGGCTCTTCGCCGTGAACCCTCCCCCCTTGCCCATCTGGTCCACCAAGTCGACGATGTCGTCGGACCTGGGGGCGTGGACGTCACGCACCTTCTCGAGGGCGATGCTGCGTTTCATAGGAATGGAGGCTGACCCGGGTTGCGGAATTTAACTCTTGGGAACACCTTCACGGCTGCCACCCTCCCTCCACGAAGTCGGACGCCGCGGGAGCGCATGGGAAGCTCACAGCCGGGTATCGTCGTCTCGGGGCTCGGAGATAACGCCGCTTCCCCTGGTTGGACTCGATGCAAACGATCAGTCGCGGCCAAAAGTGCCTGGAATGCCTGGGGCCCGTCGTGGATGCGGGCGAGGAGCTGGTCTGCTCCTCTTGCGGCATTGTCACCCAGAAGGAGGTCCTAGATTCACCCCGGGGCGGGCAGATCCAAGCGATCGACTTCACCGGCCAGGCCCTCGGGGGGTACCTTGGGTCTGCCGAATCGACCTTCGAAGAGCGACACTCGGGGGGGCTCTCGGGGTCTCGGTCAAGCTATGCGTACCTCAAGCTTCTGTCTGACTACGCAGGTCGGGAGGACAGCACCTTCTACACCTGCGCCAAGACGATTGAAAGGGCCTGCGAACTACTCGCACTCCCCAGGGTCGTCATGGCAGAGGCGGTTGTACTCGCGAAACGACTCCTCGGCGAGATGCCGAGGCGCCATGCGACCTCCGCGGCCTTGTCGGCCTTCGCGATCGTCACCGCATGCAAGGTCGTCGGGGGAATGCCCGTCGGAGCGCGCGACGTCCTCGATACGCACCGGGCAATGGGCAAGCGGGTAAGGATGTCCGACCTGATCCAGCTCTCGCTCGACACCCCGTCGCGCTTGGCCCCACGGAATCCAAGGGAGTGCATGCAGAAGGTGATTGCGAAGCTTGGGTCGAACCCAAGGCTCCTCCGTCGCCTGGCGGCCGCCGGATCCTCTCAAGCGGAGTTCTTCATGGAGGCGAGGGAGGGCGCAGCCAAGGCGCTCGATGGGGTGGATGAACTGTCGAAGGCGGGCCACAACCCGTGGGCGTTGGCGGCGACGGCGCTTTACGTCGCTGAACTCAAGCTCTCGGAGCTCGACGGCAGGAGACCTAGGATCTCGCAGAAGGACGTCGCCCTCGCAGCCGGGGTTGCAGAGTACACCGTCAGGGAGCAGTTCAAGAAGATCTTCAGGTCCGTCATTGCGGTGTCCTCCCGGACTGAGCGAGCCGCTCTTCCTCTGCCACACTCCAAGTGAATGGACCGTCGGGGCCCATTATCCCATGCTGTTCGACCTGGACGGAGACGGTCACGGAGCACGAACCGCCACCGCCCGACGCGTAGGTCAGGTGGGATTCTAGGCCTTCAGCCGCCGCGGCCGCCTCGACTTTTGCTGCGATGTCCTCCAACACGGCCGCAATCTGAGATGCGTTACACGCGCCAGCCAGAAGAGGACTGACACTCGAAGCCGCCTCCTCCAGGGCTGTGAGGCAGAAGGTACCCGCGACGGCAGGATCGAAGGGGAGGTTCAACGTGTGGTACTCTGACTTGCTGTAGACCACCCTTCCCCCTGGATAACCGCCGTTTCCAACCGTGCGAACGAGCACGTTGAAGCGACCCGGGTATCCGCCGTCGAACTGCCTGAGAATCGAGAGGTTGTCGGGCCCCGGGCCATCGTCGGCAGGCAAGGCGACGGCAACCATGGAAACTCCGCCACTCGCCGCCGTGGCCGATAGCCCGCCGACCGCTTCGTGGGCTTCCCCCGTGGCGTCGGCGCATTCGAAGACCCTAGACGACAGCAGAGTTTGCCCCTTCGCCAGAAGCTCCAAGCCCGCCACCCCCTTCAGGACGAAGGAGTTGGAGTGGAGCACGCTCTCCCCGTCCGCGAGCGAAGAGGCCGAAGCCCTCCCTTCGGCGGAAGCCAAGAGAGCAGCATTGGAAATGATCAGCGACGAAAAGAGGACCGCTGAAACCAGGGTCGCTCCTACCGCCCTGCGCTTGTCCATGACTCAAGAGTCACCTTGGATGGGGCAAACGGAAGCGTCAGACTGGAGAAAGGGGTGCCCTCTCGGGGCGGAGGGCGGCACGCTGCCCCCGCGATAGCGGCCGACACTGTTACTGAGGAATTTGAGTACAACCCGACGGCAGCGCAGACCTGCTGCGCGGACGCGCTTCGAAGCCACGGAATCCCTTGCTCCTCAACTATTCTCAGGAGAAGACCCCTGAGTGCGATCTCCTCCGCGTACCCCCTGGACGCAGCATCGAATGGGACGGGGTCCATCGAGGCGATCAGCGAGACCGAAATCACGCCCACCAGCGCCGCTGCGGCGAGGTCGAGGACCCTCATCCGAGAGCCAACCTGGGGAGAATCAGCGCCAGACCAAGCAATGCGATTCCTATCAGGAGGGCAAACATGAGCGCCACGTCGACGTAGGTCTCGACCTCAGCCATCGGCGGACACCAGCACTGAGGAGCCGCTCAACGAAAGCGTGTAGGGCACGCCGGGGGAAACTGCAGCGTCAGGGAGGTTCCACCGGCAGCTCTCGGTGAGTCTGCCCCCTGCTGAATCGAGAGCCACCGTATGACCGGACAGTAGCAAGACGGCTCCGCCCCCGGCGGCACCAAGGACGAAGTGGACCGACACGCCCGGCTCGAGTCCGTTCAAGACCTGGGTTGCCCCCTCGATTTCGGACCTCTGGGCCGCAGCCTGCGACTCTCGGGCGACGGCGCTCGAAAACGGCAACAGCAAAGCCAGAAGGCACGAAGCCGAAGCCAAGTAGACCCCCCAAGAAAGGGTGGAAGAGATTGTGGAAGCTGGCATCCTAGCTCACCGCCAGTTCCAGCCAGCCCCCGACTGAGGTGAAGGCGAAGAGATGCCGGCCGCCAAGTTTGGAATAGCCGAAGTCGCAGCCCACGGGCAGACCCGTAGCCTCGGAGAAATTCGACGAAGAGAGGCTCAACCGCCCGCCTTCGCAGCTCACCGATGAGTTCGTCACCGTCAGAGCTATGCTGGCGTTCCCATGCTCCACGGCCTCCCAGGCGGTAGCGGTCAGGCTTGAGAAGATGGCCCTGTCCTCGACTCCGCTGGACACTGCACCGAAGGAAGAGGCCGCCGCGATCGAGAAACCGACGAGCATGGATGAAGCCAGGAAGACCATCGAGTACTCGAGCACCTCCACCATGTGCGTTGATTGGGGCTCGTGATTTAACGGCCACCGCTGGGGTTTTATCGAGCAGCCGAATCTCGAGGAGAGTCCTATTGCAGGGGAGTTTCACCAGGGCGCTCATCAGGCTCGCGTCGAGGAAAAAGGCGAGCGTCGAGCCGGGCCCGCTGCTCGTGGAGCTCCTCGACAGGCCCAGCGAGGGGCAGAAGGCTTCCTATTCGCACTACCCCTTCTCCTACTTCATTTCCGAAGGAGAGACCGGGTGGAAGTACACCGTGACCTGCGACATTCCCGACGAGGGAGTCGTCCGCCTGCGGAGGGTCGTCAGAGAGGTGAGCGACGGGCTCGACCCAGCCTCGATCGAGCCTCTCTCATTCCGCAGGCTTGTGGACGTACTGGGACAGATGGCGGCCGGGAGCCTCGGCGCAGCAGAAGGGGCGAGACTGAATGAACTGGGAGAGCTGGTGGCATACGAAGCAATCGGCCTCTCGCGCTTCCTTGCCCTGGCAAGGGACGACCTCGTGACCGAGTTCTACGTAGATTCGGACGCCTCACCCCTCTATCTTGACCACGCGAGGGTCGGCAGATGCGAAACGACCATCATGCTGACTCAGCGCGAAAGGGAGGCGCTCGAGACCCACATGGACACGTTCAGCGGCTACACGCTCGACTACGCTACACCCTCGCTGAAGAACGACCTCGAGGTCGCAGGGGCTCGCCTCCGCGTGTCCCTCGACCTGGAGCCGCTTTCGGTGAACAGGTTTTCCCTTGACGTCAGGAGACTGAGCGTCCTGTCGTTCACCCTCCCTGAGCTCGTCCGCATGGGCGCCATATCCGACGAGGCAGGAGCGTTCCTCGTCGCATGGTCGGAGGAGGGGGGAAACATGACGATCATCGGGGAGACGGGGACTGGAAAGACCACGCTCATGAACGCCATCGACGAACAGGTGAACCCCCGGCTCAGGCGGGTCTACATCGAGGACGCCGTGGAGACGAAGAACCTCCTGGAGAGAGGATTTCATCAGGTGAAGATCAAGGTCGACCCATTCGAGAGAGGAACGGGCCAGCTTCACAGCAAGGAACTGGAGATCGTAAAGGTCCTCCACCGGTCTCCTGACCTCGTCATCCTCAGCGAGATCCAATCCGAGGAGCACAGCCGCGCCTTCTTCCACGCGCTATCCGCGGGGGTGAGAGGGATGCAGACGTTCCATGCCTCAACGGTGGAACAGGCGATCAGGAGGTGGACCAACGCCCACAAGGTCCCCAAACAGAGTCTCCTCGAGTTGGGGGTGCTGGTGCAGATGGCGCGCCCTGAGCGGCTGGGACCCGTCAGGCAGGTCTCGAGAGTGTGCGTAATGGCGGCAGACGGCGGAGAGCCGCGAATCAGGGACGTCTTCATGAGGGATCGGGACTCCAGACTCCAGCGGGTCGTTGAATGGGACAGAGTCGAGCCCCCCCGTGGGAGAAGCGCGGGCGCTCTGGTCAGGCGAATACAGGAGACACAGCGAAGACTGAGAGGGGAGGAGCGGTCGGAGCCCTGAAACTCGCTTCGTTCGAGCATTACGGGATCGAGGCATGGAAGCTAGTCGCCATCGGGCTCGCGGTCGCGACTGCCTCAGCCCTCTCTCTTCAGGCGGCATCGGGCGGCGTCCTTGGTGCGAGCGCGCCCGAACTCGACCTTGTCGTCGCGGTCATCGTCTTCTACATGGTCGTTTCGCTCCCGAAGCGCCTCCTGGAGACAAGCTCTCTTTCCCAGTCGCGGGAGGCCTCCGCACTATCGATGATGGCCTCGGTCGACTTCGAGGCGACCCACTCGAGGTCGAGAACGCTCCTCATGCTTACCCCAGCGGAGGAGGACATACGCCGCGCACTTGAGAGAATCAAGCGGGCAATACTCCTAGGCGTGGCAGTTGGGCCTGCCGTGGACGGCTCGGCTGAGCTGCTCGTTTCCGATTCCGCCGCCAATGTCCTGAGGAAGGCAGCCACAGTGTCGCCGGAGTCCATGGAGGAGGGAGGCGAGGAGAACCGCGGAATAGTCAACGCCCTCCAGCTTGGCGAGGAGTCCAAGCTCCCGCTCTTCATGACGGTCTGTTTCTTCACCCCAATCCTGCTCCTTCTCTACGCTGTCTTCTCCCGCCTCGAGGACCCGAGGAGCCTATCGGAACTCGTCGGTGTCCAGCTCGTCGTCCTTGACATCTCGTTTCATTTCACCTCCTCGGAGAGGAGGAGGCTCGGGTGAACCGTCATCTGGGCGCCCTTCTCCTTCTCAGGCGGGTGCTCGTCGAGGTGGGCGATGGGAGGGGGGTGGCAGGGGCCCTCGTGGCTGTCTTCGGCAGGACAACGATGGGCCTCAGCGGAGTCGCCCGCGCTACGCTGCTCGGGTACCCGCCGAGGGAGTCGATGCGGCAGCTTGTCGGCTGGGGGGAGGAACTCGGGATGCTGGCGTCGCTCGTGGTCAGCGGCTCAAGGGGCGATGCGAGACTTGTCGGAAGGAAGGGGGAGCGACTCTCTCTTACGCTCGAGAGCTGGATAAAGGCGGGTGAAGGAAGACGGATGGAGCAGAGGGTTCTGAGATTCAGAGGCCTGATCGTATCCGGAGTCCTCGGAGCGGTCCTCGGCATGGTCTGCTCGGTGGGTCCCCTGGTCGGGGGCCTGAGCTTCACCACGGCGCCTCCCAAAGTCGACCCGGAATACATCGAGGCTGCCGCTCTGGCCATGGTCTGCCTAAGCTCGGCGATGCTCGGGCTGTACATGTCGGGGCGTGGTTTCCTCATCGATGTGGCCTCGGCCCTGGCGGTGTTCGCGCTGGTCGTCGTCGCCGTCTCCCCGCTGACCTCCGTGACCCCGCAGAGCCTGTGGGGGATTAAATAGCGCGATTGAATCAGGGCCCATGAAACTGTCGGCCCTGCGCGGCACGAAACGGCGGGGCGCGCAGCTGATAGAAGAGGCGCTGCTTCTTTCGGTGGCCCTCGTGGCGCTGTCTCTTCTCGTGGGAGGGATAGAATCGATACTGAAAGAGAGCGCAACGTACACTTCGGGCATCTGGAACGGGATAACGTCTTCCATTTCGGGCATACTCGGGTCGGTCTTTCACTGGTGAGGGACTTGGGAAAGGGGGACGGGAGCGTTCTAGGAAAGCTGGCCTGGAAGCTGCGGCCCACAGAATCGCTTCGAATGGACGCCCTCGAAGTCACAGATGGGAGGTACATCGCAGTCTCCAGCGGCTCCAAGCAGCGCCTTTGGGCGTTCGTCAGGGTAAGGCTCCCCGACCCGCAGGAAGACCCCAGGATGGATTACGCGTCTGCCATGCGCATATCTGTGCAACAGCAGAGGATCAGAGGCCTCTTCGAGGGCCTTTACAGATCGTCGATCCCGTTCATGTATGTTTCGATGATGACGCAGGCCCAGTCCTCGGAGGAGAAGGAGCTCTTCGAGTTCGACCTTGCCGTCGGGACCTGGGCGGACGGGAAGTTGAAGCGTGCCGAGGAGGTTGAACAGACCCTGGAGCAGCGCGCGAGCGTCCTGGCGGCCACCCTGACCGTGGCCCTGCCGTCCGCGACGGTGAGCAGGCTCCTCCGGGGTGACCTCACGGGGTTCGCAAAGGGGCTCTACCTCCCTGGAGAGCCGACGCTCCAGCAGACGGCGGACCCGGCCACGGTCGCCACCCTCGTCTCGTTCGACCAACAGAACCCCCAGGTCGGGAAGTCGGCCGTGACGCCCGGCTTCTATGTCCCCAACGTGGCCGAATCAGGGAGGTCCGGGGTTCTGCTCGGTCCCGTGAAGTCGGGGAGCGGCACCTTTCACGACCTGTACCTGCAGCTGGAAGACCTGAAGAGGCACTTGGTAATCCTCGGCATGACCGGAAGCGGGAAATCGACGACCGGGTCGACGGTCGTTCGCCAGGTCATCGCACTCGGGCTCCCGGTCCTCGTCCTGGACTGGCACAATGAATACGGCCGCACTATCCTGGAGTCCGGGGGCCGAGTGGTGTCGCCTGGCAAGGACGAGTTCACGACCAACCCCCTGGAGGCGGGGGATTCGAGCGACCCCGTCGAGCACCTGGCC
>DATFYP010000111.1:0-34144 GCA_035314985.1 Nitrososphaerales archaeon | reverse complement strand
GGTGCTTCCCCTCCCGGTCCAAGAGCACTGGCGCGATCCCGACGCCTCTCGCCCCGGCGACGTCCTGCTCGAGGCTGTTTCCGACGTGGATGCACTGCTCCGGCTTCCTGCCTGTCCTTTTCAGGGCCAGTCTGAACGGTTCGGGGGCGGGCTTCTCGGCGCCCGCTTCCTGCGAATATGTGACGGTTCTAAAGTACTTGAGGAGGTCGAGGTCGTTCATCCTGTCTGGCATCTCGTCGGTGTTGTTCGAGATTATTCCCAAGTCCAGCCCCTTCTGCCTAAGTGCCGTGAGCACGAAGTGGGTCTCAGGGAACGGGGCCATCCATCTCTTGGTGTCGAGGAAGGCGATTTCGACGGCCTGCGAAAGGCCCTTCCCCTTGTCCGCAAGTCCGAGACTGCTAATGACGTGCTGGTCGTAGAGGCGCCAGTACTCCTCAATCCTCCCCTTGAACTCGTAGAACCTAGGATTGTATGCCTGGTCAGCCTCGGTCATTGCCCGGAGGAGGGCGTCCTTTCGGAGCCGTATGTCCTGGTCGCTCGCGGCTGCGAGCCAGATCTCCAGCGGGGTGTGCGTCGAGTAAGCGAGCGTGTCTCCGAGGTCGAAGAAGACTGTTCGGATGCCGTCGAGGAGCTTGGCCAACCTGTCCGCTCGCTCCCATTCGGGAAATTTAGGCTTTCGTGGGTGTGGCTCGACTGCCGAATTCTTAACCCGTGGTTCGCAACAGGGACAGAAGACTGCAGGGATGTCTTCCGAGTTCTTTGAAGAATCCGAGGCTGAATATTGTCTTGAATGGCAGTCGGAGTCCTACTTGAGCTTCCTCGCCTCGCGCTCAGTCTCTCTGAGCACCAGCACGTCGGCAAGCTTGATGGGGCCCTTTACGTTCCTGGTGAGAATCCTCCCCTTCTCCTTACCTTCGAGGATCTTCACCCTGACCTGAGTAATCTCGCCAGCGACGCCGGTCCGGCCCACGATTTGAACCACTTCAGCGGGAGTTAGGGTCTCGACTTCTTTCTTGCTGCTCATGCGGCCTTCTTCAGCCTCGCCAGTTCCTGGGTGACCTGCTCGAGGACCTGTGCCCCTTCGCCAGCGTCCAATACTGCCGCCGAGGCTGTCGGGACGTCAATCCCGATCGCTGGACCGATCTGGTCCTTGGACGGGACGAAGACGTACGGGATCTTCCTCTCTTCGCACAGGATGGGCAGGTGTGCCACCACTTCAGGCGGCTGGACGTCCTCGGCTATGACCACTAGCTTCGCGACGCCTCTCTCTATGGCCTTCGTGGATTCGTTGGTCCCCTTCCTGACTTTTCCGCTACGAGAGGCCTGTCTCAGAACTTCGTAGGCGGCCTCAGAGACTTCCTTCGGGGTCTCGAACTTTACGTAGTAAGCCTTTGGGGTCATCTAACAATCGCCCATTGGAGCCCTTCGAGACCAGCATATAAACGGTTGGCCGTTCGGGAGCCCGCTCGCACTATCTGTGGGCCAGGATGAACGAGCCAGGGGAGTCCAGCCTGCAGAACCCGAACCTTGGGAACTGCACGATGTCGCCGACCTTCAAGGCGGAGACCGACTCTTCGGCGAACCCCGCGGTCTCCTTCAGGCTTTCCTTGTTGAACTCGCCGTCGTCATCGTATAGGAGATCGGGGACCAAGACCATGACGTTTGCGTGGGAGGGGGTGACCCACTGGAGTTTCTTGGTGTCGGGCAAGAGCTTGTCCCCTGCGTACTTGGCGACAGGACTCTTGCCGCCTGAGACGAGTTCGACGTTGTAGAGGTCCATCAGCCTGAAAACGGCGCCCTTCTTGATCGCGGTCAGATCATCCGAGGGGACGTAGAACTCATCTCCGGTTTCTATCGTCCGGCTTCCCAGGTCCTTGTCCGGGTGGAAGGGAATGGCGACCCTTCTGCTCGGCGCACCCTCCACCTTCAGCCCGACAGGGTTGGGGACGAAGAAGACCCGCTTCGAGACTGGATCAAGTAGCTTCCTGTTCAGGGAGAACAGCATGCTCCAGTCGTACTCGTGTTCGGCCTTGGTGTAGCCGACGTGGAGCGTGAACTGCCTTATGGTCTGTGGGAGTATCCCCCGCCTTCGCACTCCGTCCACCGTGGGCATCCGGGGGTCGTCCCACCCGGACACTAGCCCCTCCTCCACCAGCGGTCTCAGCAGTCGCTTGTGCACGGGCGTCCCCTTGAAGTTGAATCGGGTGAACTGGGTCACCTCGACCTTCTTGAGCGAGAGCTTCTCCCTGATGAGTTCCTGGAGGGCGACGGGGAACTCCGTGCTTCTGAGTATGTGAGTTATCCCGCAGACTTCGTCCTCGATGGCATTCGCAAGGTTGTAGGTCGGCCAGACCACGTACTTTGAGCCTTGCATCGGGTGCTCGTGCTCGATGATCCTGAATATGTTAGGGTCCCGCAGGGAGTAGTCGAGGCTTGACATGTCTCCCCTCAGGCGAATCACGTAGGTTCCCTCCTTGTGCTTCCTGGCCAGCATTTCGTCCCAGACTCGGAGGTTGGCGTCCGTACCCTGCTGCCTGTGGACGCACGGCTTCCCGTCGAACCTGTCCTTCTTCACCTTCTGCAGGTCGCAGGAGCAGGCATAGGCGTCACCCTTCTCCAGCAGCCGCCGCCCGTAGCCGTAAATCAGCTCGTTGTCGTCGGACAGGTTCTTCTCGTGGTCGGTCGAGATGCCCAGCCACCTGATGCCCGTCCTGAAGCTGTCGTAGTAGCGCCTCGCCGCCCTCTTCGGGTTGGTGTCTTCGAAGCGGAGCCAGAGCTCGCCGTCGTACATCTCCTTGTAGAGGTAGTTGATGGTAAACGCCATCGCGTGGCCGATGGTCATGAACCCTGACGGCTCCGGGGGAAGACGAAAGGCGGCCTTTCCCTTGACGGCGTTCGCAAGTGCCGGCAGCTCACGGACCTCGGGCTCCTTCTGCCGGTGCTCGATGGCGTCTGGGAACTTCGCAGCAAGGAGGCTCGCCTGCTCCGACGCGCCCATCGAGTTCACTCTCCGGACCGCGACAGCGACCTCCTTGGCTACAAGTCCGGGGTCGGCTCTGAGCTGTGGGAACTCGCCGAGGACCCTGCCCATCACAGCGCCGGCGTCCGCCTTCCCTCCGTGCTGGGAGGCGTTGACGAGAGAGTGCTTCTCGATGGAAGAGATTGCCTCCGGCGGGAGGCTTGACGCGGATTTCACCATTGACGTTCTACCGCAAACCTGGAGAACGACTCCAGGAGCGAAGCCGCCTCCGGCTCCCCCTTCCAGCTGACCGCCTTCAGCACGGCGATGGCATCACTCATCAGCTCCCGAGCGCGTTTCTGGCCGTATTCGACTGCGTTGTATTTTTCAATCAGGGAGAGGACGTAGGCGACATCCCCGTCGGTCTTCTCTCCTCTCTCCTTGCTCATTATTGAGACCGCCTTGGACCTTTCCGCCTCGTTCGCTTTCCCCAATGCGTGGAGGAGGATGAGAGTCCTCTTCCCCTCGAGGATGTCGTCCGACCTCGCCTTCCCGTACTTCTCCTGGTCGCCTATGAGGTTCAGGGCGTCGTCCTGGATCTGGAATCCAACGCCGAGCTTCATCCCGAACTCCCTCAGGCTGTCCAGTTCGTGCGCGCCAGAGCCAGCGACCATCGCCCCGAGCCTGCAGGGGCCGGCCACGGTGTACCACGATGTCTTCCGGGTGCACATCTCGTAGTAGTCTGATTCGTCGAGGTCCCACCTCTTCCCTTGGACCCACCCCAGTTCCATGTGCTGGCCCTCGGTGGTGAAGCCCACCATCCTGGCGAACTCGTCCAGGACCTTGAGCGTCTTTGCCGGCCCGAGCCGTCGCTCGTTCAGCAGCAGCGCGCCCCACATCTTGGCGTGCAGCGCGTCCCCGGCGTTCAGGGCCAATGCGGGGGAGTGCTTGAGGTGCAGGGTCGGTTGCCCCCTTCGGAGCTCCGACTCGTCCTCGATGTCGTCGTGGACCAGAATCCAGTGCTGGAAGAGTTCGATGCACGCTGCCGTGAGAAGGGAGTCCTCCTCGGCCCCACCTGCGGCCCTGCACGCGGTCACGCAGAGGAATGGGCGGAGCCCCTTGGCGGGCCTCGAGGGATAGTCCCGCATCATCCTGTAAAGGAGGTCGATCTCGGGGACCGGGCTCGACTCCGGGAGTAGCTCGTCCAGGATGAGGCGGTCGACCTCCGACTTCACCCGTCTCATTTCGTTCTCAAGGCTCGACATTCGGCTTCACTGGGTCAGGTCAGGGGGTCAGGCCTTCACTACTGTCCCGTAGAAGTCCAGGCCCCTCACCGCCTTCGAGAATTCGTTTCTCCTGTAGCCCGATACGAAGTACGCCCGCGCGCCGAGGGAAGCCACCTTCCCGGCCACCTCAAGCTTGGTCTTGATCCCCCCCGTCGCGTCGTCCCCCGGGGACACCTTCATTCTCCTGATCTTCGCAGGGGTAAGCTCCGGGATGATCACGCGAGAGTCGTTCTCGTACACCCCGTCGGCGTCCAGGGCGAAGACGCACCTGTCGGCCCTGAGAACCTTGGCGAGCTCGAGGACTATCAGGTCCCCCGACAGGATCCTGAAGCCGTCCGAGAATAGCGAGACGTCTCCGAATGTCACGGGCGTGAGGTTCGCCCTGAGGAGCCCCCTGAGCCACTGGGCGGCCGCCCCGGTCCTGGCCTTCGACAGGATGTCGAACGGGGAGAACGGGTAGGGGCTCAGCTTGAACTCCATCATCGTCTTGCACACAAGATGGTTGAGCTCGTACATCGCGTTCCGCGTTTGGGGGACCCCGGTTGCGCTGGGGGCGCCGGAAGCGGAGCTGAGACCGTACTGCTTCGCGACAGAGTGGCCGAAGGAGCCTCCCCCGTGGACGACGACGACCTTCTCGTCGGAGGATGCGATCTCCTCGGCCAGGGCGGAAACGACGTCGGAGCGGTAGGAGAAGGGCTTTGTCTTGTCGGTAATCACCGAGCCGCCGAGCTTGACGACTACGGTCTTAGCCAGCTTTTCACTCCCTCGACAGGTATCACGCAGACAAACGCCTCGAAGCCCCGCTTCGAGACCTCAGAGATAATCCTTTTCTCCTTTCCGTCCCCCGCCACGGCCAGCACGCTCCCCCCTCCGCCTGCCCCGGTCAGCTTCGCGCCGTAGCAGCCCAAGGAGAGGAGCAGGTCGACCAGCTGGTCGAGGCCGGGGGTGGACACCCCCACCGCCGAAAGTACGGCGTGGTTGTAGGTCAAAAGCTTCCCGAGCCCCTTCATGTCCCCTCGCTCGAGCCTATCTGCGGCCAGGAGGGCGATGTCCCCTGCTGACTCCGCGAGCCCTGCGAAGTAGGCCGGGAGGCTCCCCTTTACGTCGGCCACATGGCCTATGAGGCGCTTCGTGCTTCTGCTGCTCCCCGAGAGGACCACGAGCACCCTCCTCCTTCCGTCGAGGCGGACACGCCGGGGCACGCTTCCTGGTCTGAACAGTACGACTCCTCCGTGGGCGCAGACCGCAACGTCGATCCCCGAAGGCCGGCCGTGGACCTCCTCCTCGCCTACCATGGCGCACTCGACCAGCTCCTTCGTCCCCAGCTCGAGGGATTGGAGTTTGGAGACCGCCGCGGCCACGGCCACCATGGTTGACGCCGAGGAGCCGAGTCCGGCGCCCCCGGGTACTTCTGAGGATATCGAGACCCGAAGGTCCCGATTGAACGAAAACCGCCTTGCCATGGACTCCACCACCTCGGACACAGGGCGAAGCGCGGAGCGGGACGACCCCCCGAAGAGGCCCGAGTTGACGCTCAGTCTGTCCGAGGCCTCGACCTCGACCGTAACTTTCTTCCCGATGGCGGCGGCCAGGGCCCAGGAGCCGTGGACGACGAAGTGTTCCCCGGTGATGATGACCTTTGAAGGGGCCTGGGCTATCGCTTTCATTCTCTAGACGAATCTCAGCGCCCCGTAACCTACGACTTGACTATTATCCCCTGTGGTGTCCCCGCTGTTCGCGTACTTCAGCAGCTCCCCCTTCCTGAACCCCAGTTCCTTCGCGGCCGCCATGACGGTGGCTATCGCCCCGAAGCCACACGCCGTGACCTGCAGCCTTTCGAGGGTGGAGTAGAACGACTCCAGGTTCATGGACAGGATGGAAGAAGCCAAGGCAAGGTCCTTCCGTCTCGCCTGGTCCGCTTGCTCATAATGAGTGAAGTCGGAAGACGCGATGAGGACGGCCCTCCGCCCCCGGACCACCTCTTCCACCCCCTTCGCGACCTGGACTGCCGTCTCCGAGTCCTGGAAGGCCAGGGAGATCGGGATGAAAGGGACCCTGGCGCCGTAGAGTTTTTGCAGGAAGGGGAGCTGCACCTCGAGCGAGTGCTCGAGTCGATGGGCTTCAGGGTCGAAATCGACTATCCCCGCGGCCTCGGCCAGCTTCTTCGCGCCGTCCTCGTCGACCTTCATCCTCCCCAGGGGGGTCTCCCAGACGCCGCCGCTGCATGATGAAACGCCGCTGCCTATCCCGTAGTGGTTGGGGGCCACGACGACGATTAGTTCTGGGTCGGGAAGGGACGATACGTGGAGATAGCTATGCGCGGCGACGGGGCCGGAATAAACGTACCCCGCGTGGGGAACCACGCAAGCGATGACCTTGGCCGAGCCGGGCTGGGCCGGCGGGAGCCTTCCCGGGCCGAGCGGGTGCAGGAAGCACTCGTCGATCAGCTTTGAGAGTTCGTTCTTGTCAGACGGGTAGAAGGAACCCGCCACTGCTGGCTTCCTGAGGTTCAATGCGCCTCGACGGTTGGCGGGAGTCTGATATGCGTTACTCGAGCGCTTCCGGCTTCGCCTCTTCGTCAATCTTTGTTTCGAAGTCTTCGATGCTGTACTTCATCGGCTGGTCGGACGCGAGCGCACCCGAGTGGGTGAGCGCCGCCCTCGCGAGCAGCCAGAAGATCGCCGCTATCGCCTTCCTGCCCCGGTTGTTGCCAGGGATCACTAGGTCGATGTCGTCGGTGACGTTGTCGGTGTCGCAGACTGCTATCACCGGGACCCCGAGCTTCCCGGCCTCGATTATCGCCTGGGCGTCCGAGGTCGGGTCGGCTACGACTACCAGCTCGGCGTCGAGGTGCCCAGGATAAAGCGGGTTCGTGAATGTCCCGGGCATGAATCTGCCTATCCTAGAGAGGGCCCCCGTGAGCTCGCAGAACTTCTTGACCGCTTCGATGCCGTGCTCTCTGCTCGTATACACGACCGTGTTCTTCGCCCCCACGAAGGCGATGAACTTCCCCGCGACGTCTATCCTTTGGAGGGTCTTCGCGTAGTCAATCATGTGGAGGCCGTCCGGGCGGGGGCGGGCCGTGAAGTGTTCCATCGTCTTGGTCCGTACGGGCGTCCCTATTCTGATCCCGGTGGCGAGAAGGGCCTTCTCCGAGAGCTGCGGGACCACCATCTTGTCCGCGGAGCCTGCCTCGTCTTCTTCGAATTCAGACATGCTCATGCCGACCCCGATTGTCAGGACTCGGCCTGCTTGCTGTAGAAGGGTATGACCTGGTCGATGACGTCAACGGAGGAGATGAGCATCCGTCTGCAGCAGTATCTCTTGACTCCCAGCTCGTCGAGCACCTTGGCGGGTTCCTCCCCTCCCTTGACTCTGGAGTTGAAGCCGGCGAACTTGTCGCCGATAAGGCTCCCGCAGGTGAAGCAACGGATTGGTATCATCAATTTATGATCTACCTGTAGCTCTTCTGGCGCTTTCTTCGCGCACCCGGTCCGCCGAATTTCTTGGGCTCAGCTTGTCTCGGATCCCCTGAAAGCAGGTATTTATTGTATGCATTCATCCTGTCCCTCATCTCGCTCCCCCTCACCTGGTCGACGTAGGCCCTGGCGATGGCCATGGCGGCCGCGTCTGCCTGACCCATGAAGCCTCCGCCGGAGACGCTGACGTCTATGTCGAACTTCTCTCTGAGCTCGCCGACGACCGCCACCGGGCCCGCGAGGTGGAGCCGAGCGGGCTCAGGCTCCCAGAGTTCGAGCGGCGTCCCGTTGACCCTCACCCTTCCGGCCCCAGGACTTATCGCCGCCGTCGCCCTGGCGGTCTTCCTCGCCCCGGAGTAGAGCTTGGGGCCTTTCTTGACGGGCGCCTTCGCAGGGTTGACCATTACTCTCCGCTCCATCCCATGTTCCTGGACAGCTCCATCATCGTGACGTATACCGGGATCGGCCTGGTCGCGGCTGCGTCCTCGAACTGGGTCAGCTTCTCCCCCTTGGCCTCCTCCGGGACGCCCACGTACACCCTCAGCCTCTTCATGGCGGATACGCCCTTCGGCTTCTTTCTGGGGACCATCCCCCTGATCATCCTCCTGAGAATGTTGTCCGGCCTCCGTGGGTGGATGGGGCCGTAGATCGGGTTGACATGGCTGGTGAGCTCGAGCCTCTCCTTCCATTGGTTCATCACTGAACTCCTCGAACCCGAGATCAAGGCCTTCTCCGAATTGACGACGGTGACCCTCTGGCCCGTCAGCAGCACCTTTGCGACGCGGGACGAAAGCCTCCCCGCGATCTGGTTTGTCGCGTCCACGTACAGGGTGCCTGATTTACTCGACAAGCTTCACACCGCTACCGTCCGGGAACTTCTTTACGAACTGGTCGACAGAAAGGGCCTCGCCCCCGTTCGCCAGGATCTTGTTCCTCGCCGAGGCAGAAAACATGAATGCGCCTACAGTCACCTTCTTGTCGATGAGCCCCGACCCCAGCACTTTCCCGGGCACGAATATCGCCTCGCCTTCCTTCGCCATCCTGGAGATTCTGCCGAGATTCACTTCGACCTTCAGGGACGCCGGTCTGCCGAGGAGCTCCGACGCGACCGACCACACGGGGGCCTTCCCCTCTTTACCCGCCCTCTCTAGGAGAACCAACGTCCGCCGCAGAAGCTGATTTGAAGAGGTCATCCCGTCGCTCCTGCCACCGAGACCTCTATCTCCTTCAGCTTCTCCTCAAGGAGCTTGATGGCACGCAGCACGATCTGCCGCGCGGGGAGTCCTCCCGCCGATTCGACCATCAGGTTGAACGTTCCTTCGCCCTTGCCGTCGGTGAGGACAGCCACCGTGCAGGGCTGCCACTTCGCGTGCTCCTTCCCCCTGCCGAGCCTCGCATAGGCTTCGAGCTTGACCGACTGCCCGGTCGCCAGCTTCACGATGGGGATCGTCTCGCTGACTGGGCGTATCTCTCGGTCTTCCGACACAAGGTCCCCTGAGTAGACTGTGCTCACCTTCTCCTTTCCCTTCGCATCGAGGACGAAGAGGACGCGACACTTGTGGCACCCCAGCGGGCTTCCGCAGTCGCACTTCTCCGGGAGGACGTATCGCTCGAGGTCGGTCTTTATCGGGACCATCCCGAGCCTGTGGGCGAGGATCTCGTCGTACAGGACCGAGGAGTTCTCCAGTATGACGACGTCGTCTATGGCCATGGCCGGGACCTCAGCTATGCAGAACCGTCGGACGGCGTTGGCGTAGCTCCTGTCGACCCCTTCAAGCTGAAGAGTCACGGAATTCGGCGTCTCTCCTAGGACCTTCACCTTAGCCATGGGGAACACCGACTAGGACACAAGTCTGCGACAACATGAAACGCCAGTTTCGCGGCTCGGGAGAGAGTTGTGGTTAAAAAGCTTTGGCCGTTTCATCGGGCTCGGCCGTCGTCGGCTCCGACCTCGTTTCATGAGTGACCAAAACTTATAACCTCAGGGGCTCGGGCTGGTCTGGCCAATGTCGACTGCCACCGAATTCAGGCACCTAGTGAGGATAGCGGGGAAGGACCTCGAGGGGAGCAAGAAGCTCATCCCAGCCCTCTCAGACCTCAGGGGCATCGGCGACAGCTTCGCCAACACGGTGGTCAATCGGCTCGGACTCGACCCCTCGGCGAGAGTCGGGACGCTTACGGAGGACCAGGTCAAGGAGATAGAGAAAGCTGTCCAGGGCGGGTCCATCTCGGGGGTTCCACAGTGGTTCTACAACAGGAGAAAGGACCCGGGGGCGGGCGACACCAAGCAGCTCCTGGGGTCGGACCTGGACTTCGCCATCAAGAACGACATTGAAGCGGAGAGGAACGTCCAGAGCTGGAGAGGGATAAGGCACGGTCTGGGCCTGAAGGTCAGGGGGCAAAGGACCCGGACGACGGGCAGGAAGGGGCGGACGGTGGGCGTGAGGAAGTCGGTGCTTCAGGCGGCCGCGAAAGAGGCAGCGGCCAAGAAGGAAGAGAAGTGATAGTTGGGAGACCCGAAGAAGGCCAGGAAGCAGTATAGCAGGCCAAGGAGCCCTTGGCGTGCGGACCAGCTGGCGCAGGAGCTGTACCTGCTCGGCAACTTCGGGCTTCGGAACAAGCGGGAACTCTGGAAAGCAGAGACCCAACTGAGCTCCATGAGGAAGCAGGCCAGGACCCTGCTAGCTGCGACCGAGAAGGTCAGACTCAGAGAGGAAAAGAAGCTGCTCGACAGCCTGCGCAAGAAAGGGCTCGTCGCAGAGGGAGCGAGCCTCGACGACATTCTCAGCCTGACCGTAGAGGATGTCTTGGCCAGGAGGCTGCAGACCATGGTATTCAAGAAGGGAATGGCAATTTCGCCGCTGCACGCCAGGCAACTGATCGTGCACGGGCATGTGGTGGTGGGGGGCAGGAAGATCACGATCCCAGGATACGGCATTAACAGGTTCGAAGAGCCTGAAATCAAGCTCGTCGGCATCAACGAGCCGAAGCCTCCGGAGGGAGAGCCGTCGCCACCGGCAGCCGAACCGAGCCCCCAGGCGCCCGAGGCCGCCCCGCCGGAGCCGGCCGCTCAGAAGTGATGAGATTTGGCCATAGAAGAGGAGGCTCTGAAGGACAAGTGGGGGGTCGTGCACATCTACTCCAGTTACAACAACACGATAGTCCACATCACAGACCTGACGGGGGCCGAGACCATCGGCTTCTCGTCGGGGGGGAGGCATGTGAAGGCGGACAGGTTCGAGTCTTCTCCGTACGCGGCCATGAGAAGCGCCGCAGCCGCGGCCGATTCGGCAAAGTCGAAAGGGATCACGGCTGTGCACATCAAAGTGAGGGCGGTCGGCGGGACAGGGCCAAGGACCCCTGGCCCGGGCGCGCAGGCAGCGATCAGGGCGATAGCGAGGGCCGGGTTCCGGATCGGGAGGATAGAGGACGTGACCCCCATCCCGCACGACACGACCAGGAAGAAGGGCGGAAGAAGGGGCAGAAGGGCCTAGCCGTCAAGGCGTCTTCAGCGCGTCGACCGAATCCACTTTCCCGTCTCCGTCCCTGTCCACGCCGCGCAGAACACAGACGAAATCCCCTCGGGTGTATTTCTGGAAGAGCGACTCCGCCTCGTTGCATATCCCGATAATCGCGGCCTTCGTCCCTGCGCCGGTCAGCCCGGCGGCGAGTACGCAGCTCTTCTCACGGTTCCATGGATTCCTCACCTTCGCCACGATGCAGTCGAGCTCCGAGTTGTAGAGCCGGCCGCCCTCGTCCGTTATCGAGCCCCAGAAGCCCCCCTGCTTGAACCTGATCGGGAGGCCCGGGTTCAGCTCTTCGGCGATCACGTTGGTTCTCGGACCGCCTACGATGATCAGGTTTGAGCCTAGAAGCTTCTCCGCTTTCAGATCGACGTCGAGCTTCACGGGGAATCTCTCGGGGAGCCGCACGAACTGACCCAGCGCAAACCCCAGCTGGACTGCGTAGTGCCCGTCGCGCGCCTGCGTCCCCCCGGCCCCGTGCGGGGTGGGAGAGCCCACCACGATCCAGGCGTCCAGCTCCCCGTCAACGATGAACTCCTGGAAGAACCTTCCGAGTGCCTTGGAGCGGGAAGCGGAGGAGATGGTGGGCATCCTCTCCCCTTTTACTGGGAATTCGACTGCGTAGCCGTCCGAGGACAGCGCGAAGAGATTCGCTTCTCCCCCCCTTATCACCTGGCTCCTGACGCGCGCGATCAGCCCCGCCTTCTCGAGGCGCCCAACGTGGTAGTACACGGTCTGGTGATGCACGCCCAAGGCCCGGGCGATCTCGGCGGGGTACTTCGGACCAGCGGAGAGCAGTTCCAGGATCCTCTGCCCAACCCTCCCCGAGGCGGGGCGGAAGTCGTCCGGCCGAGGCGAGACGATGACCCTCTTCGCCATGCCTCCATGGGAAGATGGGTCAAAGAGCAGCTTCTCCTTGCCCATGCAGGTGCGCCCCGGCGACCGTTCTTAAATCGTTTTGCATGGTCTGGGGAATGAAGGGGCCGCCTGAAGGTCGACCGCTCTGAACCAGTGATGCATGGTCGAGGAAAGTCATTTGCGGGTGTTATTACCCCCCAAGACGGGACGAATGACATGTGCGGGATAGTCGGCTGCGTGGCTGAGGAGCCTGTCGCAGGCATCCTGCTGGGGGGGCTGAGCAGAGTGGAGTACCGGGGGTACGACTCCGCAGGGATGGCCACCATAGACGAGGGCCGGCTGGACGTGAGGAAGGGGGCCGGGAGGATCAAGGACATAGAGGCGAAGCACAGGCTCTCTCGGCTCGGGGGGAACGTCGGGATGGCGCACACAAGGTGGGCCACCCATGGCGGGGTGACTGACAGCAACGCGCACCCGCACACGTCGTGCCGGGAACTCGTGGCGGTCGTCCACAACGGGATCATAGAGAACTACCTGCCGCTCAAGAAGAGCCTGTCGGGAAAGGGGCACAGGTTCAGAAGCGAGACCGACACGGAAGTGATCGCTCACCTGATCGAGCAGGAGTACAAGCGGACCAGGGACCCAGTGAAGGCTACCCTCTCCGCCACCAAGAAGCTGAAGGGGCAGTACGCGATCGCGGTGATGTTCCAGGACAGGCCGGACATGATCGTCGGAGCCAGAAAGGACGCGCCGCTCATCGTGGGCGTAGGGGACAGGAAGATGTTCATCGCCAGCGACATCCTTGCGTTCATCGAGCACACCGATCGCTCAATCTTCCTGGATAACTTCGAAGTTGTCCAGATAACCAAGGACGCCGCCCGGATATTCGGAAGGAACGGCCGTGAAGTGAGGAGGAAGCCCACGCAGGTCGCCTGGGAGCTCTCGGACGTATCCAAGGCCGACTACGCCCACCACACTCTGAAGGAGATCTACGAGCAGCCCCAGACCGTGGTGAGCGCGTCCGTCCATGACCCCAGGCGCCTGGCGGAGTTCGCGGCCGCCATCAGAAGGGCGAAGTCGGTGTTCATCACAGCGGCCGGGACGAGCTACCATGCAGGTCTCCTGATGAAGTTCAGGCTCCAGAACGAGGCGAAGCTCAGGTGCGAGACAATCCTGGCGGGGGAGTTCAAGGAGCACATCGGGTTCGTGGGCAAGGGCTCTGTTGTGGTGGCGCTCTCGCAGAGCGGAGAGACCGCAGACGTGCTCGAGGCGGTCAAGGAGGCGAGGAGGAAGGGGGCGAGGGTCCTGTCGATAGTGAACGCCGCAGGGTCCACCCTCGCCCGCGAGAGCGACTGGACGCTGCTGCTGAACTGCGGCCCGGAGGTGGGGGTGGCGGCCACCAAGAGCTTCACCGCCCAGGTGGTGGTGGTGAACACGGTCGTGGACGCGGTCCTGGGGAGAAAGCGGGCGAACGGGATGAAGGAGCTCTCGGATGGGGTCAAGGGGGCCCTGCAGACCGCGCCGAAGGTGAAGGAGATCGTTGCCAGGTACAAGGGGAGGCCCGACTTCTACTTCGTGGCCAGGGGATACCAGAGCCCGGTCGCCCTCGAAGGGGCGCTCAAGCTGAAGGAGCTCTCCTACATCCACGCAGAGGGGATGCCTGCAAGCGAGCTGAAGCATGGGACGCTGGCCCTGATCGAGAAGGGGACCCCCGTAGTGGTCATCAACCCGTCGGGAGAGTCCCACGCGGACGTCCTCTCGAGCGCGGAGGAGCTGAGGGCGAGGGGGGCGGAGATAATCGGAGTCTCAGACCAGCGTGACGAGGTGTACACCCACTTCCTTAAGGTCCCGAAGGTTCACCCGAAGTTCATGCCAATCGTGGAAGTGGTCCCGCTCCAGCTCCTGGCCTACGAGATGGCGGTCGCGAGGCGCAAGGACCCCGACTACCCCAGGAACCTGGCGAAGTCAGTGACGGTCAAGTAAAGCAATTAAGAGGATTGGGGGGGGTGCTGGGGCGTGGTATCCAAGAAGGAGGTACTCTCCAAGCCGGTGCGCACCATTGAAGTCAGCAGGAAGAGCGTCTCAGGTCTCCTGCAGGCCATGTCCCAGACGGGCTTCCAGGGGAAGAAGCTCGGAGAGGTCGCGGGGATATGGAGCGAGATGGTGAAGCAGAAAGGCCTTACCATCTTCATGGGCCTGACGGGGTCCTTGAGCACCACGGGGCAGTGGAGGATAATCAGGTGGCTTGTCGAGAAGCGGTATGTGGACGTCATCGTCAGCACCGGGGCCAACATCTCGGAGGACATACTCGAGGCATTGGGCTACCACTACTACCAGGGCACCTGGCTGGCAGACGACGAAAAGCTGCTGAAGATGAAGATTGACAGGTTCTATGACGTCTACGCCGACGAGATGGAGTACAGGAAGCTGGAGAACACGATATACAAGTTCGCTGAAACGCTGGACGAGAAGAGGACCTACTCGACGAGGGAGTTCCTCTACCTGTTCGGTGAATTCCTCTCGAAGAAGGGAATCGACAGCATAGTGGCGGCGGCCTACGAGAACAAGGTCCCCATGTACTCGCCGGGGCTGATAGACAGCGGGTACGGGGTCGCGCTGAGCCTGCTGAAGAGGAAGACGGGGAAGATGATCAGGCTGGACCAGACCAAGGACATGGAGGAGCTCGCGCAGATCGCCGAGAAGACCAAGAGGACGGGCGTCGTGTACCTCGGAGGGGGGGTCCCGAAGGACACCATCCAGCTCTCGACCATAATCAAGTCCCTTGCGCAAGGCGGGGACGAGGAGACTCCTCACGAGTACGCCATCCAGATAACGGCCGACAGTCCGCAGTGGGGGGGGCTCTCGGGATGCACGCTTGAGGAGGCCATCAGCTGGGGGAAGATATCGTCTGATGCAAAGAAGAGGGCGACCCTCTACGCCGACATCACGCTGGCGCTACCTCTGGTCGCCCACGCGATGAACGAGAGGGTGGAGAGAAGGACGGACCCGGCTGACCTGAAGTGGGTATTCGAGTCCTAGCTGCAGCCGGCACCCCTCGAGAGTGACGTCGCGACCGATGCAGGGAGCCTAGCTTCCTAGCTGAGTCGTGCTCGACCGTTCGTCCCCGTGGGACGCCAGGACCACCTGCACATTGAGTTCCCTCTCTAGGAAGCCGATGAAATCCTTCGCCTTGCGCGGAAGGGGACCCCTAAACTCGGCGCCGTAGAGCGGGCCGAGCGACTCGTAGACCGGCCTGACGTCGCCGAGGTGGGGGAGGGACTTCTGGAAGCTGGTGGTCTCGGTCCCGTCGTCCTTGTACGCCGTGCAGACCTTCAGCTCCTTCACCTTCGAAAGGACGTCGAGCTTTGTGATCGCCACCTTCTTGACCCCGTTCAACTTGACGGCGTATCTGAGGGCGACGAGGTCGAGCCATCCGACGCGCCTGGGGCGCCCCGTGGTCGAGCCGAACTCGTTCCCGACCTTTCTTACCAGGTCTCCGACCCCCCCTTTGAGCTCGGTGGGAAAGGGACCGCCCCCGACCCTCGTCGTGTAGCACTTCGCGACCCCCAGTGGGTCTCCTGCGAGGGACGGAGGGATTCCCAGTGCGGACGACACGTAGCTGGCGATCGTGTGCGAGCTCGTGACGTAAGGATAGCTTCCGTGAAGCAGGTCCAGGAGCGTCCCCTGGGACCCCTCGAAGAGGACTGAGCCTCCCCCATTGCAGATGGTTTCGACCCGGGAGGCAACGTCCCCCGTAAGGCCCTTCAGCAGCCTGACGGTCGACGCCGCCCAGCCCTTCAGCGCTTCCGAGGAGACTCCGACTTTCTTGTAGAAGCGCTCCAGGTTGCGGAACTCGAAGCCGTCTATCAGGTCGGAGACTCGGGGCGATAGACGCAGCGCTCTCATGGCGTAGGCAGGCCCGATGCCCCGCATGGTAGTTCCGATGGCCGAAGACCCTCTCATTCCCTCAAGGACCGCGTCGAACTTCTTCTCCAAGGGGGACACCAATGTGCACCTGCCGTCCACCATCATCCTTCTTCGCGCTGACGACGGAAGCAGTCTTAGCTCCTCGGCCAACACTTCGGGGTCTAGGACGACCCCGGCTCCGATGAGCAGCTCCTTGCCCTTGAGGACGCCCGACGGGACCAGATGGAAGGTGTACTTCCTCCCGGAGAGTACGACCGTGTGTCCGGCGTTGCTCCCGCCGTTGAAACGGGCAACGGCGTCGAACCCTCCGGAAAGGAAGTCGACTACCTTCCCTTTGCCCTCGTCCCCCCACTGAAGGCCGATGACCGAAAGGTTCCCCATGCTATAGCACTCGCTTGATGTCGTGCGGGAGGCTCTCCTTGTGCCCCGCCGACGTGATGCGCATGAACTCTGCGTTCTTCTGAAGTTGGGCGATGTTTGACGCCCCGCTGTAACTCATCCCCGACCGCAGGCCGCCCAGGAGTTCGCTCACGACCTCCTCGACACCTCCTTTGTACGGAATGAGCCCCTCCACCCCTTCGGGGACGCTCTCTTCGATGGCCTCCTCCACGAGTTCCTGGGTCTCAACGCGCCGGCCCCCCTCGCGGACCCTCCTGTCGACCGAAGCGGCGAGGGAAGCCATCCCCCTCGTCAGCTTGTACCTGATTCCCTCCCTCAGAATCGTGGTCCCAGGGCTCTCCTCGGTGCCTGCGAGCAGGCTTCCAATCATCACTGTAGAGGCCCCCCCGGCGATGGCCTTGGTGACGTCTCCAGGGTTGCGTATCCCTCCGTCGCCGATGATGGGGATCCCCTCCGCCTTTGCCGCCTTCGCGCTGTCGATGATCGCCGTGAGCTGAGGGACGCCAAAGCCGGTGACCACTCGAGTGACGCAGACGCTCCCGGCCCCCACCCCCACCTTCACCGAGTCGGCCCCGGCCCTTATCAGGTCGAGCGTTCCCTTGGCGGTGGCGACGTTGCCGGCGACGACCTCGACGTCCCCCAGCTCCTTCTTGATCCGCCTGACCGTCTCGATGGCATGCTCAGAGTGACCATGGGCGATGTCTACGACGAGTGCGTCCGCGCCAGCATCGACGAGCTTCCTGGCGCGGAGGATGCGGTCGCCTTTCACCCCCACGGCGGCCGCGACCCTGAGGCGCCCCTTCTCGTCCTTCGTGGCCATCGGGAATTGCTTGATCTTCATGATGTCCTTGGACGTGATCAGACCGCAAAGCCTCCCTTTTCCGTCGACGAGCGGAAGCTTCTCCACCTTGTTTCTGTGGAGAATCTGCTTCGCGTCATCGAGTCTGACCCCCTTCGGGGCCGTCACCAGGTCCTTCCTCGGCGTCATCACCGTGCTGAGCTTCCGCAGAAGGTCGTCCTCGAAGTCGATGTCTCTGCGGGTCACGAGCCCCAGGACCCTTTTCCCCCCGTCCACGATCACGATGCCTCCCACCTGACGCTCCAGCATGAGGTCTCTGGCGTCTTTCACGCTCTTGTCCGGGCCAAGGGTCACCGGGTCCTCGATGACCACCCCCTCGGAACGCTTTACCTTGGCGACTTCTCGGACCTCCTCCTCCACCGTCATGAACCTGTGGACAACCCCCAGTCCTCCGAGGCGTGCCATGGCGATGGCCATGGAGGCCTCCGTTACCGTGTCCATGTTGGCGCTGACCATGGGAATGTTCAGCTTGATCCTGCGAGAAAACCGTGATGCGGTCACGACGTCGCGTCGCGAACTGACCGTCGAGAACTTGGGAACCAGAAGCACGTCGTCAAAGGTGAGGCCGACCTTCTCCGGTCTATCGGTCCCTTGCACTTGACTGCACCCACTGCGGAGGTCTTATAGCGTTTTTGGCGCATCTGCAATCGTGTATTAGCACGGCCGAGACAGAGAGGGTGAGACGCCGGGGGAGGGACTTTCACCCGCCCTTGACGAGCGGGATTTGAACCCTCGACCCGCTTTCGCGAGACAGGCTATCCCGTGGTCACGTTTCCAGGCTTGCGCGTTCCAGGCTCTGCGCCCTACCGAGCTAGGCGACCCCGGCAGGAGGCCGCCTGCCTCACCCCGCTTAAATAGACAACGGACGGGCTTCGTGAAAGACCCGGAAGCCGCGGTCCACCTTGGTCTCAACAAGAGCGCGACCGAAGGCCTAGGCCGACATGCATAGGAGAATGGCTTCGGCCTCTTCCTTCGTGGTGACCACCTGCACCTGCAGGTCGACCGCCTTCCTCCTTATCCGGTGCAGCACTTCGCTCTGTCTGTTCGAATTCGCGTTGAAGGAAAGTAAGAACGATACCTTCCCCTGGGATATGTCCGAAAGGACCTGCGAGATCTTTTCGCTTTGGTCGGTCTCCATCGCAGTCGTGATCTCGACCCCCAGGCTCCCGAATCTCGCTATCAGGTCGGCCAGGGGATCAGCCTGCTGCCCCTCCTCCAGGAGGAGGATTCCTCTGTCCCCGCGCACCGGAATCCTGCGGCCCGTGGCCACGAGTGCCTTGGAGAGGGCCTCGGGGAAGGTTTCCCCGAAGCATGCTACTTCGCCCGTGGACCTCATCTCGACCCCCAGCTTCGGGTCGGCGCCGTCGATTTGGAGGAACGAGAACTGGGGGACCTTGACTGCATACCGCTTCGGCGCCTCGACGTCTGTCGTCCTCTTCAGCTTCCCGCCCAACACAGCCGGGGCGACAACATCGACCAGGTTGACCCCCGTCGCCTTGCAGACGAACGGGAGGGAACGGGAGGCCCGGAGGTTGCACTCGATCACGTACACCGACCTCCCCTTGACCAGGTACTGGACGTTGAGGGGTCCTCTCGCCTTCAGCTCCCTGGCGATGCTCTTTGTGTAAGCGCGGATCTTCCCCTTCGCGGCGTTCGTCACCGACATGGTAGGGATGGACATTATCGCGTCCCCGGAATGGATCCCCGCGTCCTGGACGTGCTCTATTATCGCGCCTATCACGGTGCTGGTCCCGTCGGAGACGGCGTCCACCTCGACCTCCCTGGCTCCCTGCAGGAACTCGCTCACCGTCACGGGATAGTTGGGGTTGACCTTCACGGCCTTAGAGACGTAGGTCTCGAGCTCAGACGGGCCCCACATCACCCTCATCGCAGAGCCGCTGAGGACGTGCGAGGGTCTGACGATGACCGGGTACCCGATGCGAGAGCAGAAAGCCGCTGCCTCCCCAGGGGACCGGAAGCTCCCCCAGGCGGGCTGCGGGATGCCGAGCCGGTCGAGAAGGGCGCTGAACTTCGACCTGTCCTCGGCCGCCTCGACCGACTGGGAGGACGTCCCGAGGACTCTGACCCCCCGCCGCTCCAGCTCAAGGGCGAGGTCGTTCGGGGTCTGGCCGCCCACGCAGAGGACCATGCCTTCTGGCTTTTCCCTTTCGTAGATCGCGAGGATCCGCTCCACCGTGAGCTCCTCGAAGTACAGCCTGTCGCTCATGTCGAAGTCGGTGGAGACTGTCTCCGGGTTGCAGTTGACTACGACGACTTCATCCACTCCGCAGTCCTTCAGGGCCCACGCCATGTTCATGGTGCCCCAGTCGAACTCGACGGAGCTCCCTATCCTGTATGGCCCCGCGCCGAGCACGATAACCTTCCTCTTGTTGCTGGCAGGGGCTTCGTCTACGGCAGCGTTGTAGGTCTGGTAGAGGTAGTTCGTCTTCGCCGGCCATTCGGCAGCGAGAGTGTCGATGATCTTGGTTGCCGGGCGGATACCGAGGCGCAGCCTCGCCTCCCTGACCCTGTCTTCGTCGGTCCCCAGGATCCCTCCGAGCTGGGCATCGGAAAAGCCCATCTTCTTGGCCCTGGAGAGCGTCTCAGCGTCCGGAGAGGTCCCCGCGGGCAGGCGCCCGAACTCGGCATGGAAGTCCGTTATGTTCTTGAGCTTCTGGATGTACCACCTGTCCACCTCGCTCTTCGCGCTGACCTCCTCCACGCTCAGGCCCCCCCTCAGCGCATCGACCAGGTCGAAGAGAATCGTGTCAGTCGGCTGCTCAAGGCGGCCGGCGAGGCTCGCGCGGTCTGCCAGGGCGCCCTCTCTGACGACCCCCTCGTGCCTCGGGTTCGACATCCTCGCGGCCTTCTGGATGACCTCCTCGAACCCCCTCCCCACCGCCATGACCTCCCCAATCGACTTCATGGCGGTGTCTATCCTCCTGACCCCCCCGTCGAATTTGTCGGTGTCCCACCTCGGCATCTTGACGACGAGATAGTCGAGGGACGGCTCGAACAGCGCGCTCGTCACCCCCGACACCCTGTTCTTCAGTTCGTTCAGGGAGTACCCCAGGGCAAGCTTGGTCGCGATGTAGGCGAGCGGGTAGCCCGTCGCCTTCGAAGCGAGCGCAGACGAGCGAGACAGCCTTGCGTTGATCTCTATGGCTGCATACCTCTCTGAATGCGGGTCCAGCGCAAACTGGATGTTGCACTCCCCTACTATTCCGCAACGCCTCCCCGCCTTCAGCGATGCCGACCTCAGCAAGTGGTACTCGGAGTTGGTAAGGGTCTGGGAGGGGGCGATTACGATGTTGTCGCCGGTGTGCACGCGCATGCCAAGCATGTTCTCCATGTTGCAGACGGTCATGCTGTTGTCATCCCTGTCGCGCATGATCTCGTACTCGATCTGCTTCCATCCGCCCAGGTACTCTTCAACCAGGACCTGATGGGTAAGACTGCTGTTGAGCCCCTTCTCGGCAATCGTGGCCAACTCGCCCCAGTCGCGGGCGACGCCGCCCCCTTTGCCGCCAAGGGTGAATGCCACGCGGATGATGACCGGGAACCCGAGCTCCTCGGCCACCGACTTCGCCTCTTCCAGGGAGTAGACGGCCCTGCTCTTCGGGACGGGGACGGCGATTCCCAGCATGGCCTGCTTGAAGAGGTCCCTGTCCTCAGTCAGCCTGATGCCCTCGACCTGGGTGCCCAGTACCCTTACGCCGTGCTTTTCGAGGGTCCCCGAATCGGCGAGTTGGATCCCGCAGTTTAGCGCAGTCTGGCCGCCGAAGCCGAGGAGGATGGCGTCAGGTCTCTCCTCTTCGATGACCCGGGTCACCCACTCCGGGTTCACGGGGACGAAGTGGATCCGCTCAGAGAACTGGACGCTCGTCTGGATAGTCGCTATGTTCGGGTTGACGAGCACCGATTCCACCCCCTCCTCCTTCAGGGCCTTGAGGCATTGGCTGCCGGAGTAGTCGAACTTGCGGCTGGTTCTACCAGCTTTCGCCTGCTTCTCCGACCTTTATTGCCCCGCTCCCCAGGACCAGGACCCTGCCTACGCTTTCACGCTTCGAATCTCCTCACCTCTTGGGCGCGCGCCAGACATGAGCTCGACGAACCTGTCGAAGACGAATCCGGTGTCGTAGGGCCCCGGAGTGGCCTCCGGGTGGAACTGGACGGCGATGCAGGGCCTCCGGAGATGGCGGACGCCTTCGATGGTGTGGTCGTCCGAGTTGACGAACCAGGGCGTCAGGTCAGATCCTGCCATGGCCTTTGAGTCGAGAGAGAAGCCGTGGTTCTGGCTCGTGACGTACCCCCGCCCCGTGGTGAGGTCGACGCAGGGCTTGTTCTGGCCCCGGTGGCCGTACTTGAGCTTGAAGGTCTCGACCCCCTGCGACATCCCCACCAGCTGCTCCCCGAGGCAAATTCCGAGGACGGGGAGGTCTGCGGACACTATCGTCCCTACGCACCTGGCTGTGTCTCCGCATAGCCGCGGATCGCCCGGGCCGTTGGTCACCACGACTCCTGCAGGGTCGTATTTCATGACCGTAGAGTATGAGGAGTCGAAGGGGACCGCCACGACCTGATATCCTCGGGCAAGGAGGTTCCTGACTATTCCGTTCTTCGCGCCGCAGTCAAGGAGCACCACTCTAGGGCCGGCGGCGCCGTAGGTGACCGGGACCTTGGTACTGACTTCGCGCACCAGGTCGAGAGACGAGTAGGATGCAGACCCGCGGAGTCTACTGCGCAGCTCGTCGAGGTCGTCGGCCGCCTTGCCGCTCGCGATAATTCCCATCATGACCCCGTACTCCCTGAGCTTCGTCACGAGCGCCCGGGTGTCGACCCCTTCTACCCCTGGGATCTGCTCGGATTCGAGCCAATCGTCGAGCGTCCTCCTCGAGGCCCAGTGACTCGGCGACAGACAGGCTTCCTGCACTACGATTCCTTTGACCTTTATTGATTTGGATTCGAAGAACCGTGGGAGGCCGAACGCGTCCGTCTCCTCGTAGGCGGGAACCCCGTAGTTGCCGATGAGCGGGTAGGTGAAGCACAGGATCTGACCCGCAAAGGACGGGTCGGTCATGGATTCGCAATAGCCGACCATCCCCGTGGTGAATACTGCCTCCCCGACCGCCTTGGTAGCGGCACCTATGGCTCGACCGTAGAAAATGGAACCGTCCTCGAGCAGAAGAAGCGCGTCGTCCTTAGCCTTGGACACTCTGAGAATTGGGCGGACCTTCACAGGGCATTTAAGCCTATCTAGGTTTGACCGAGGCAGGGGAATGAATCCGGTCATCTCAGCCCCATGCACTGCGACGGAGGTAGAGCGCTCAGACGGGCCAAACCTGAGAATCCTTATAACAGATGCAGACCGAATTCAGCGAGGGCTCAAGATAAGGGACAGGCTTCGGCTGGGAGTCCGCGTGCGACTCAAACGTCCGACGGTTCATCTCTATGCTTTTGCCCGTGGGAGTTCCCTACCCATTTGAGTTCAGATTTTGTGGGGAGGGACGTCGTCAGTGCGAGGGACTTCAAGAGGAGCCAGTTTGAGCATCTCTTCCAGGCGGTGGGAGACCTCGAGAAGCATCCGGGGAGCCTAGAAGGCGCACTGAAGGGGAAACTCGCCGCCCTGCTGTTCTTCGAGCCGTCAACCAGGACATACTCGACGTTCCAGATTGCCGCGCGCAACCTGGGGATGAAGGTCTCAGGGTTCTCGGACGCAGGAGGGACCTCCGTGTCGAAGGGGGAGACGCTCCACGACACGATAAGGATGTTCGAGGGGTACGGGACCGACTGCTTCGTGATCAGGCACAGGAGGATGGGGGCCGCCAGATTCGCAGCCAAGATCACCGACGTTCCGGTGATAAACGCGGGGGACGGCAGCCGGGAGCATCCCACCCAGGCGATGACCGACCTGTATTCCATCAGGAACGCCTTCGGGAGGATCGACGGGCTGAAGGTGGGAATCCTCGGCGACCTTAGGTACGGCAGGACCGCGTCGTCGCTAGTCTACGCTCTGTCGAACTACGACGTCGAAATCAGCTTCATAGCCCCAGAGATGCTCCAGATCCGCCCTGAAGTGGAGCACTTCCTGAACGAAAGAGGGGTCACCGCGAAGAAGGAGAGCGACCTCAAGGCGGTCGCGGGAGCCCTTGACGTCCTCTACGTCACGAGGATCCAGAAGGAGAGGATTCCCGACCCGACCGATTTCGAGAGGGTCAAGGGGAAGTACGAGGTCAACCTCGAGGCCCTCAAGGACGCCAAGCCTTCCCTCAAGATACTGCACCCGCTCCCCCGGGTCGATGAGCTCTCCTCGGAGATCGACGCCACGAACTACGCGCGCTATTTCACGCAGGCGGCCGCGGGCCTTCCGCTGAGGATGGTCCTGATGAAGTTCATCCTAGGGGGTGCGGCCTGACACGGCAGGCGACTCGGAAGCCGGAATGCTGGTCCGCAAGATAGAGGAGGGGACCGTCATCGACCACATCCCGGACTGGAAGTCTGGGCTGGTGGCTCAGGTGCTTCGCCTCAGTAGACTAGCCAAGACCGAGGCTGAGGTCTCGGTCGCCATCCTTCAGAACGTTGCAAGCCGGCAGCTGGTTAGGAAGGACATGATCAAGATAGACAGGTGGCACGTGGACGAAAGCGAGGCCGACATCCTCTGCCTCATCTTCCCTGGCATTACGATAAACTACATCAAAGAATGGAAGGTGTCGAAGTACAAGCCGAGCGTCCCGGACACCATAGAAGGGAGGATACGCTGCCCGGAACTGCAATGCATCTCGAACGCCGATCGAGAGCCGGTAAGCCCTGAGTTCGTCACCTGGAAAAAGAACAGGATCCTCCAGTGCAAGTACTGCGACACACTTCTTCCTTTCGACAGGATTCCCGACTACGTCAAGAGCTAGAAAGCCAGCTAAGGCGCGGCCGCGGGACCGGCACCCGCCGTCCCTGGGGTGCGCTTCTCCTTGGAGCTCTTGCTCTTCCAGAGCTTCGGGTAGGTACCCTGTTTCATGACCACCCGTTCAGTGGTGGCTGCCAGCCCCTTGGACGCGGCCGCCATCTGGGCGGAGGTCATCAGAGCCTTGCCGATGCCCACCAGCTCTCCCTTGCTGGACATCAGGGCGACGGTGTCTCCCTTGGAGAGCCCTTCGGAAGCGCTCAGGACGCCGGGGATGCCGAGCCGCGCGCCGTGGCAGATCGCGTCGACTGCCGAGTCTCGCATGACTACCTTGGGCAGGGAGGCGAGGGTATCCTCGATCGGTATGATCACCTTTCGAAGCGCCGAGTCGTCCCCCGACTTTAGCTTGTAGACGGCGTCGTTGAGCTGGTGAAGAGTCACGAGCCCCCCCGATTCGGTGAGGGGCCCGACCCGGGTCCGCCTGAGCTCGACCATGGTCGCGCCGACCCCTAGGACTTCACCCAGGTCATATACGAGCTTCCTGACATAGGTCCCGGACTGGCAGAGACACCTGAAGAGGAAGAGGTTCCCTCCCTGCTCGATGATCTCCAGCTCGTGAATCACCCTGCTCCTCACGTCCCGCCTGACGGAAGAGCGCTGAGGGGGGCGCTGGAAAATCTCGCCCCTGAACTCCTCGACGACGGCGTCCAGCTGCTTCCTCGGGACCGCCGAGTGGAGCCTCATCACCCCCCAGTACTCCTTCGGGAAGAGCAGGAGAAGGCCCAGGGCCTTCGTTGCCTCTCCCAGCCCGATCGGAAGGACCCCCGAGACTGGCGGGTCGAGCGTTCCACTGTGCCCGGCTCTCTCCACACCGACCATCTTCCTGACCCAGGCCACGACCTCGTGGCTGGTGGGGCCGCGGGGCTTGTCCAGCGGGATGAGCCCGTATTCGAGCATCGCCTCGGGCGGCCTTTCAGCGGGCTTCCATCCGTGCTCGGGGTCAAAAGGCTCCTCGTCCAGCACGACAATCTTTGGTGGCAAGTCAGTCTCTTCTGTCTCTGGCGAAGTGGAGGACGATGTCGGCCACCTGGGCCTCGTCGACCGACTCCGTGTCGACGATGAGGTCGAAGGGGGTCAGGTCCCTCCCGAACTCAATCTGGTAGATCGTCCTGTAGAGCTTGTAGTTCTCGGTGTCTCGGACGGCAAGCACCTTCCTGCACTTGGCCAGCGACACATGGTCCCTCCTCGACATCCTAGCCGCCCTGTTCTCCACGGACCCGGAGAGCCAGACCTTGATGCCGTCCTTGGTGAGCCACGGAAGCGGGTAGCTGGTTATCACTACGTCCCCCTTCTTGGCCTTCTTGAGAAGCCGCGAGTCGACCTCCTTGTCGAAGTCGGGGGACTTCTTCCTCTCGTTCAGGAACTTCATCCCCTCCGCCGTGTCCCACCAGTCCTCTCCACCCGGGGTGAAGCCCTCCTCAACCGCCATCTCCTTGAGGACGTCCCCCCCTCCTACGACGCGAAGGGAAAGCTTCTCGGCGAGAATCCTCGATACAGTCGTCTTGCCGACGGCCGGCATCCCGGAGACCACGATTGCCCGCATCAGTACCACTATGACTGGGTCTTCATGAGCTTCATTATGACGCCCGTGAAGGAGAAGGAAGAGATCAGGTACCAGCCGAACGGGGTGACGTACGCTGCCCCCTGACGAAGGGCCGACTGGATCGGAACGCCGGGGCATGAAAGCACCGAAGTGGGCAGGGCGTTGGTCATCAGGTAGTTTCCGATGGTTATTGGGATGGGCGACGTGGCGACAGGGCAGGGCCCGGCCAGATTGAGGACCAGGTAGTAGATCACGAAGAACGGGATGATCGTGTAGAAGGCGACCTTTGTCCTGGCGCTGGAGATCTTCAACCTCATCTGGTTGATGGACTGCTCCTTCTTGCGCAGCTTCTCCTCTTGCTGTTTGTCCCCCGACTTGACCGCAGCCTTCAGGGCGTTGCTCCATTCGGCTATCTCCGCCTTCACCCTCCGCTCCGTGTCGAGGTCGACGCGCCATCGCGTGAGACCGTTGGAGAGCAGAGAGAAGCCCACGGCCGTTACGGTCAGAAGCAGGGTAGAAAGAGGGGCGGCGAGGCTCACTTCGCTGCCTCCTTCAGCACCTTGACGACGGCGGCGGCAGCCTCGTCGGACTTCCCCTCGTTGTTCACCACGATGAGCATCGGCGCTCCCGTGAGCGTGGCGGAGGCGGCCAGGAAGCTCCTCCCGAGGGCGAGTTCGGCAGCCAGGTCAGCCTTCGTCAGCGCGTCCCTCGACCTCGTCTTGTCCGAGGCCCTTCTTTCGGCGATCTCCTCGGGGTCGGCCTCCACAAGCAGGAGGTGGGTCGGATCTAGGGCCCTCACTACGTCGAACGGCAGGCCGGGCCAGTATCCCTCCCCGGTCCTGATGAACAGGTGGGTGTCGACGAAGACTGTCTTCTCCTTCATGCGGGAGATCCTGGCAGCCGCTAGGGTCTGCAGTCTCTTCTGCTTCTCGACGGGGAGGGTCCGGAGCTGGTCCCTGGACCTTATCCACCCGAGCCTCGTCGCCTCTTCAAGCATGACCGTCCCGAAGGTCACTATCTTGGAGCCCCTGATCCCTCCGCTCGCCTTCTGGACGACGGTGGTCTTCCCGACCCCGGGGATTCCGACTACTACGACCCTGAGCCGCGTCTCTACCCAGCTCCGATTAGACCCGCAAGCGCCGGGGATATCTCCTCGACCTGCTCCTTGAGGAGCATCTGGTAGTACTGCAGTATGATGTCTACCATGAGGAGGATCCCTATTCCCGAACCAAAGACACCGAAGAGGTCAGATACTCCGGCTATGAGGCCGATTAGTATTCCGCCGATGATGGTCAGCGTCGGTATGTAGCGGCTCAGGACCTGTTCGATCGAAAGGCCCGTCCTCCTGAAACCTGGGACTTGGACATCCGCGTCCATCAGGTTCTTCGCCACAGCCTTCGGGTTGAGGCCGCCGATCTCCACCCAGAGCCTCGCGAACATCACCGCCATCCCAACGAGGTACAGGAGGTAGATCACCGAGTGCAGAGGGTCGGCTATGGTCTGGTCGACACCCTGGGGCGCGGTGATGTAGTACGAGAGCCCCCCGGTGGGGTAGGAGGAGTTCACGTTCCCCCAGACTCCCAGGTAGTTGATGTAGCTGTTCGTCGAGCTGCCGGCGTAGTTGTGCAGCAGCCTGGTGAAGAAGGTGACGTTGGCGCCCAGCGCGGACACGAGGATCACGGGGATGTTCGACACGTACAGCAGTTTGATGGGGTAGACCCCCTGGAAGCCGCGGTACTTCGTGGACGTTATCGGGAGCTCCACCCTGATCCCTTCTATGTAGATCAGGACAAGGATCATTACAAGGGTCAGGACGAACGTGAGCATGCTGGGGTACTTGTAACCCCTGACGGCGACGCTTGCCAGGGTTGTATAGGTGAACCCAGTGCTGAAGATGGCGCTGATAAGGGCGGGGATGAAGCCGAAGATCTCCTGGGTCGTCTGGGTGACGGCGACGGAGATGGGCGTGAATGTGTACCACATCACTGTCTGACAGACGCCGGCCAGGATGAACAGGCTGACCCCGCTGCCGATCCCCCACCCCTTCTGAATCATCTCGTCCAGCAGGAGCACGGTCATGCTTGCCAGGAGGAGCTGGATGAAGATGATTATCTCCTGTCCCGGTCGGAGCACGCCGAGTGCGCCGCCGAAGATGTAGGCCAGAGACTCCCCAGCAATCACGACCAGCGTGAGGAACTTCGTCGAAGAGCCGAAGATCGACCTGTCGTCTGGGTTGCTCATGTCCAGCTTGATTATGTCGCTCCCGACGAGGAGCTGGAGGATGAGCCCGGCCGTCACTATGGGGCCGATTCCGAGCTCCATGAGCGTGCCCTGGGTTGAGGCGAACACGACCCGCAGGAAAGCCAGCTGGTCGGTCCCCGTGGAGCCTGTAAGCGCGCAGACCCCTGCCGCGGCGGTGCCTGATGCGCGGCCTCCGAATCCGCAGAGCGGGGTTACCGCCATCACGAGGTACAGTATCAGGGCGAACCCGGTCCAGATGAACCGCTCGTTGAGGCTTGGCTTCCGCTCGGGCTTTGGAATCTCCGGGAGGACCGTCGACAGGTTCTTGATCAGGTCCCGCATGGAAGCCATTGGGGGTGGCCCTACTCCTTGGCTGCGACCTTCCCTCCGGCCGCTTCTATCTTAGCCTGAGCCTTCTTGGTGAAAGAGTCGACCTTTACCTCGTAGGCTCCGGCGACCGTCCCGGAACCCAGCAGCTTCTCGACTCCCATGGATGCGAGGTCCAAGACCTTGCTTCCCCTTGCCATCTCGTCCAGGTCCCCTACGTTCGCCCAGGTCTCCGGCTTCGGGTGGCCCGGAGGGACGAACGGGTCTCTGCCGAAGTGGTCCGGGTCGTACTTGAGCATCCAGCTCCACTTGTGCTTGTGGAGGCCGGCGTTGCCGTGGCCCCCCCTGCTGCCCGAGTGCCTGTGCTGCCCGATCTGCCCGTAGCCGTGGGTCCGGCTGCCTCTGTACCTCCTCGCCTTGCGAAGCCTGGTCGGCATGTCAGGCCATCCTCCTCACGAGTTCGGAGAGGTTCGGGTTGCTTCCCAGCATCCCCTTCTCGCTGAACTGCCTGCGGAGGGACAGCCTGAAGCCTCCCTTGGGCGGGGCGAGCTTGAAGAACGGGCGGAGTCCCTTCACCTGCGAAAGCCTGAGCTCCTCCTTCAGCATCTTCCCAGCGAGCTCCTCGTGCTTCTTGAACCCCATGGCCGCCAGCGCGTGCGCGTCCAGCCGTACGGTCTCGCTGACCATCCCGCGTTTCTTGAGCAGGGTGGCCAGGAGATCTGCGTCGGTCGGGGTCCAGGCGACGCGGTCCTTGCAGAGCTTGAGCATGCCCACCGTCGCGGGGTCGTCGGTGACTACCGACGCAGAGAACCTACGCTCTACCTTCAGCTCCGTCAGCGCTTTTCTGACCGGGGCCGACGAGTTGATCGTCCCGTGAAGGTTTACGACGAGGAGGAGTCCCATTTCTCATTCACCCTAGACGTTGAGTCCGTGCGACATCCTGAATGCGTCGTATGCCGCGTTCGCCAAGGAGGACATGGTGTTGGTCGAGCCGAAGGTCCTGATCCAGGCGTCCTTGACCCCTGCGAGCTGCAGGAGGTTCTTGAGGGCGGGCCCGGCGACCAGCCCGAGCGCTCGGGGCCCTGGGATTATCTCCACCGTCACGCTCCCGGCCTTTCCCCTGATCCTGTAGGGGACGGAATGAGGCCTGCCGCACCTGCACTCCCAGCTCCCGCAGCCGAGCTTCACCGGGATGATGTTCAGCAGCGCCGCGCTGGTGGCCTTGTCGATGGCCTCCCTCGTCTGCATCGCCTTCCCCTTGCCGACTCCGAACCAGCCGGCCCCGTTCCCCACCGCAACGACGGCCGAGAACCTGGTCAGCTCGCCCGCGTCGGTCTGCTTCTGGACCACGCTCACGCCGACCACTTCGTTCCGCAGGTCCGGGAGAAGCTTCTTCACGATCTCCGCCTCGCGGATCCTCTGGCCGTTTCTGAATATCTCCTCCAGCGAAGCGATCTTCCCCTCGTTGACGAGAGTCCCCAGCTTGGTCCTCGGGACCCAGACCTCGGGCTCTTCGTCCCTTCTCGAACCTCTGTAGCTCATGCTCTCTTCCCTGACCCCCCAGCTATGGATGCCTTGACTGCTTCGAAGTGCTTCTGGTAGTCCTCCGGCTTGAAGTCGTCCTTGAGCATCGCGGAGAAGAATCTATCGTGCAAGCCCTTGTCCTCGGACGCGAGCTTCGTAGCGTAGTCCGCTATGGCCTTGCCGGAGATCCTCTCTTCGGAAGGGAACGCCTCCTCTCCCATGGGCACCTCGACCCCTGAGTCCGTGATCCCCTTGACGAAAGCCGATATCCTGGCCCCCCTGATGAACGGCTCGACGCCGTTGTAGAGGACCGCCTGCTTGACCCCCTTCTCGGCAGCCTTCTTCCCTGCCAGCATTCCCAGAAGGTAGCACGCGGGGGTGGATTTCAGCGAACCCTTCCATCCGAGCTTCCTCAGCTGCCTTGAGTGGGCTGAAGACACCACTATGTCGCCCCCGACCTTGGGGGTAATGAACTGGGACGTGACGTTCTTGTTGGAGATCCTGACCACCAGCAGCGTAGCCCGTGAGGTTATGGCGCGCTTCCTGGACCTGTAGTCGGTGACGCCTTCCCTTCTCCTCCTCATCAGGGGCACGTACGTGGAAGTCACTTCTTCGCCTCCTTCATGAGGTCGATGAGGTGCTTCACCCCCCTGACCTGGCCTCCCTTCACCTGCTTGTAGAGGAGCTTGTAGGATTTCGGCGTGATCTCCCCCCTGTCCTTCGCGACCTTCAGCCTCCACCTGAGCGCCCGGACCTTCGTGACCCACCGGTCCTTGCGCGGGTTCCTGGCCTTGGCCGCGCCTTCCGTCGAGCCGGCTCCCCTGCCGCGCTTCAGCCTCTTGGACTGCTCCCTGAACCTCCCCCTCGACTGGCCCTTCTCCGGGGCGGCCCTGATGGCCCCGAAGCCGATGAGGCCTCTGATGGTGCTGCGGGTGATGGCGTCCTGGATGAGGTCCGCGTATTCCTCGTCGAAGATGACCCGGTCCAGGCCGACCCCGAGGACCGACGCGGCGAGCCTCCTCTTACTTCTTAGATTCAACTATCCTCAACCCCGTCGGATTCACCACTCTGATCCCTAGCTCGTTCGCCCTGGCGAGTATCAGCTCGCGCTTCTTGGCCCCCACGGTCCCCCCGATCCTGGCGACGTTCCTACCCGGGACGAGCCCCTCCAGGTCGGCAGGCCTGTGCACGAGGACCTCGATGTGCCCGCTCGGGTGAAGGCCCCTCGACTCCATGGGTCCCCTGTAGCCCACCCTCACCAGGGCCGGCCATCCCTTGTCCTGCCTGCGAACCTTGTTGTCCACGCCCTTCGGCTTCCTCCATTCGGGATGAATCCTCACGTATCTCCAGGACTCCTGCCTGACGAACTCAGGCCTCCCCTTCGCTATCTCGGCTCGTTTCTTCACGAGAGCCTTCAGCCTGTTCTCCTCGGAGACCTTCTGCTTCAACTCTAGGACCCCTCCTCCTTCTGGTAGGTGTAGACTCCGTCGAGGAATATCCTCTGGTCCTTCCTGCGGATCTTCGTCGCGAGCTCGACGTTCGCCGCCGTCTGCCCCACGTCTTCGATGGAGACCCCCTTCACCACCACGTCGTCCCCCTCGATGCTGACCTTGCAGCTTCCTACGATCTGCGCCACCCTGGGAGACCGTTCTCCGACGAAGTTCTCGACCAGGATCTGGTCGCCCTTGGTCTTTACGGTGATCGGGAAGTGGGCGTAAACGACCTTCAGTCTGTAGGTGTATCCCTTGGTGACCCCCGTGATCATGTTGTTCACGTGGCTGACCGCGGTGTTGATTATCACGTTGTCCTTCTTCTTCTTGGAGAAGGGAGAGATGACCACCTTCTTCCCCTCGATTCCAATGTTGATCCCGACCTTGTCGAAGTCTTTCCTGGCTTCCCCCAGCTTCCCCTTGATGGACAGCACTCTTCCCGCCATGGAGGCCGTCACCCCTTCCGGGACGTCGAGGAGCTGCCGCTGGAGCGCCTCAGTAGACAAATCCTATCAGCCTCCCACCGAGCCTCTTCTCCTGCGCCTCCGAATGCGACATTACCCCCTTGGGGGTGGACACTATCAGAGTCCCGACTCCCACCGCAGGGAGGTACCTGTGCTCCCAGTCCACGAGCTTGGCGGTCTTCACGGGGAACCTCGGCGATATGACTCCGCACTTGTTTATCCTGCCGAGAAGCTGCACCCGCAGCTTGCCCCCGACCCCGTCGTCGATGAACTCGAACTCGCCTACGTAGCGCTTCTTCTGCAGCACCCTGAGGACCTCGCTCGCCAGGTTCGAGGCCGGGATCACCATGCAGTCCTTCTTGTTCCTCATCTCGGCGTTCTGCAGGCTCGTGAAAAGGTTGGAAAGGACGTTAGTTGCCGGCAACCAAGACCACCTAGTCGTACTTCCTGAAGCCGAGCTTGAGCGCGACCTCTCTGAAGCACTGCCTGCAAAGGACCAGGTCGTAGGCCCGTATCACGGCGCCGTACTGCCCGCATCTCCTGCAGTAATGTGTCGACTTCCCGTACTTCCGCTGCTTTGTGTGCCGTTCCTTCATAAGACGGTGACCCCGAAGTTGTCCCGAAAGTAGGCCAGGGCGTCGTCCTTGCTGACGAAGTGGGCCTTGCCCACCTTGGAGGTCCTCCTGCCGCGCCTCGCGACCCTGTAGCCTGCCCTCTCGAGCAGGACTGAGACGTTCATCCCGAGGATGCCGATAGCCGGGTCGTACCGGATCCCGGGGATTTCGATGTGCTCCTTGACCCCGAATGAGACTGAGCCCCGCGGGTCGAAGCAGGACCCTTCCAGCTTCTTCTCCCTCGCGACGAGAAGCTTCTCGATCAGCTCCTTCGTCCCGGCTCCCCTGACGGTGACCATGACGCCGATGGGCTCCCCCTCGTGGACGCCGAAGTCTCGTATCGACTTCTTGGCCCTCCGGGGGCTCGGCGTGTGGCCGGAGACCTGCTCGAGGACCTTCTTACCCCTCTCAATGGCGTCTCCCGATTTCCCGACCCCTATGTTCAGCACTACCTTTCCGACCCTGATTGCCCTCATCGGGTTTTCCTGTACTACGCTCTGGCTCATGATGTGCTAACCCCCACCGTTGTCATTGGCTGCTCTTGCCCTACCGGGAAGACTAGCCGCGATGGGATTTCAGCCTCCCCGCTGGGGAGGGATATCTTAACCATTCGCTCCCTGCTGATTGTCCCCTTCTTGACGTCGAGGATCTTCCCGAGCTGGCCGGCCCTATCCCCTGTGAGGACCAGCCCAAGGGACTCCTTGGCTAGCTTGACCTTCCCCAGCACTTTCTGAGACGGGACCTGGATGAGGACCGCGTCCCCGGGCGAAAGGTTGAGCCCGTCGTCCAGGATGGACCTGCCGTCGTGGAGCCCGTACTGGATGTGGCCCCCCTTCACCTTGGTCTTCGAGTTCACGCTGCAAAGCTTCCTGTCCGCTTCGGATTCAGCGAGCTTGGAGAGGCGCAGCCCCTTCGGCGAGGGGACCAGCCGGAAGGATAACCCCTCCGAGGGGACGCTGACGACGTTGAAGAGCCCGACCGGGAAGCTGGCCGACCGCTTGGGCTTCCCGTCTACTAGCACCTTCGCAGTCTTTACCACCATCTTGATCTCCTTCCCGCGTTCCGCAAGGGATGCGAGGTCGCGTATCACGACGCCCAGGGGATAGGACGAGGCAATCGGATGGGTTCCGGGGATCGGCTTGTAGACGAACCTGGTTCCCTTTCGCGGGATGTCCCACGACCTGGGGGCGGCCACCCGCTTCAGCTTGTTCCTTCCGCCCTTCTTGCCCATTTACGACCTCTCCTCCAGCTTCAGCCTGCGCAGCTTGTCGTCCATATTCAGGGAGGTGATGACCACGTCCGACGAGTGTACGGGGACATTGGCGGTCCCCCCCTTCTGCTTCTCCCTCGTCACCCCCTCGACGTTGAGCCTCCCGTCCGCCGGTATGACCTTGGTGACCTTTCCTTCGATGTTCTTGAACTCCCCGCGGACGATCTTGACGGAGTCGCCCTTCCGGGGGGTCAGAGAGCGCCGCTTGTACTTCTCGCGGAGTTCCTTTGAAAGGCCGGAGCCGAATTTCATCTCAATCTCCTCAAACTATGATCGAGGCCAGGTTGGCTATGCGGGGCCACTTCTCAGCCGCCTCGCTCGCCACCGGTCCCTTGATGTCGGTCCCCTTCAGGTCCCCTTCCGGAGTCACTATCACCGCAGCGTTGTCCTCGAAGGCGACCCGCTGGCCGCTCAGCCGCCTC
>DATFYP010000110.1:0-3035 GCA_035314985.1 Nitrososphaerales archaeon | reverse complement strand
GTCGCAGGAGTGGGCCAGAGAGTACGCTTCTGAGACTGCCGGCGCGAACGCGAACCCGCTTATCTGACCGTGCTTCACCGTTGCCACAGCCGCCGATTCATCATACCCCTCCACAATGTCGTACGCGCTGCCGATGTCGAGATAGTTGTTGAAGGACAGGGTGTCCCCCGCCAGCTGCCTCCATTCAGACATGCTCGTCCATCCGTCGATGGAGTAGATCACCGCCTTCCTGTCCGGATTCTCGCCATACTTTGCGTCGTTGACCTTGGAGGCCGACAGCACCAGTCTCTCAGGGAACTCCTGGGAACTTCCCCTCAGCCCGCTGAAGATCGCGGCGTCATACGAGCCGGTAAGGGAGAACGCCTCCACGGCCAGCTTCCTCCTGAAGGCCAAGGTGGTCGAGCCGCCGTTCGCGGTCATCTCTTCGATCACCGGGCCGTACAGCCGTGGCGTCGGCACAACGGTCACGTTCTCGAAGTTCTTCGAAGCCGCCCTGACCATCGCCGGACCGCCGATGTCTATGCTCTCGACCAGCTTCTCGTCGACCCGGCCTTCCTTCCGGAGAGTCTCCGAGAAGGGATAGAAGTTGCAGACGACCATATCCATTGGCTTGACCCCCATGGCCGCCAGCTCCGCGAGGTGATCGCTGGTCCGCCTCGCAAGGATGGATGCGTGCAGCGGAGCATGGAGAGTCTTCACCCTCCCAGACAGCGCGGTGGGGAGCTTCATGTCATCCTGCAGGCTCTTCACCGACACTCCCGACTCCTTCAGGGCCGCGAACGTCCCTCCGGAAGCGAGGATTTCAACCCCGAATCCCGCCAGGGCAGCTGCGAATTCTGGCAGGCCGCTCTTGTCTGAAACACTGACGAGGGCCGTCTGGACCTTGTGTAGCCCGGAGGACATATGGCCCGCGACGACCTACCGGCTAATTAACGAAATCTTTCGCCAAGCGTAGACAATTAGCATGTTCGTGCCAAGACCCATTTAAATAGCGTTTGGCGACCTGAGAAAAATTGAGCGTTGGCCAAGCTTTACACCGTCAAGGTAGTCGTCTCAAACAAGGAAGGGGCGAGCGACCCCGAAGGAGAGACCGTCTACAGAGATCTCGTCTCCAAGTCGGGGTTCACCCGAGTGAAGTCAATAAGGACCGGCAAGTTCCTCAAGGTCTCGGTGGAGGCACCTAACGCTTCGAGCGCGAAACAGCTCGTCCAGAAGATGTGCGACGAGCTGAGGATCTACAACCCAGCCGCCCATTCCGTCACGGTCGAGGTGTGACGACATCAGAGCAAAGGTCGCCGTCGTAAGGTTCCCCGGGAGCAACTGCGACCTCGACGCTTTGCAGGCGCTCAGGACCCTGGACAACGTGAAGGCCGACTTGGTCTGGCACGAGGACGCAGCGATTACGGACTACGACGCGGTGGTCCTCCCCGGCGGGTTCTCCTTCGGCGACTACCTGCGGGCGGGTGCGATCGCGGCGAGGAGTCCCGCTCTGGGAAGAATAGCCTCGATCGCCGACAAGGGGCTCCCGGTGCTGGGGATATGCAACGGGTTCCAGATTCTGATAGAGGCCGGTCTGCTCCCAGGGGCCCTGCTGAGGAACGCGTCGCTTCGGTTCGTCTGTCGCTGGGTCAACGTCAGGGTCGAAAATGCCTCCACGAGTTTCACGAAGAAGATGAAGAAGGGCGGGGTTCTTCACCTCCCCATCGCCCATAACGAGGGAAGGTTCTATTCATCCGAAGATGAACTTAGTAGGCTGAAGCGGGACGGGAGGGTGGTCTTCCGCTACTGCGACGCCAGCGGGAAACCCGTCCCGTCGGCCAATCCAACGGGGACCCTCGACAACATCGCCGGCATCTCAAACAAGCGCGGCAACGTGGTCGGGCTGATGCCCCACCCTGAACGGGCCACGGAGGCGATCCTGAGTCCATTCGGCGATTCTGACGGCTCCATGATCTTCAGGTCGATGCTGGGGATTGAGTAGATTGCTCTCCCCCATCCCCAGGACAGGACTCACCAACGACGAGGTCGAGGCCGTCCGCACCCTTCTCGGGCGGGAGCCCACCGAGACGGAGTGGGCCATCATCGACGCCGAGTGGGCCGAACACAGCTCCTACAAGTCGTCGAAGGCGCTCCTGAAGCTCTTCCCCACGTCTGGGGAGCGGGTCGTCCTCGGGCCCGGGTACGACGCCGGGGTGGTGGACGTCGGCGACGGCTACGTCGTCACGCTTCACATAGAGAGCCACAACCATCCCTCCGCCGTCGACCCCTATGGCGGCGCCGCGACGGGGATCGGGGGGGTCCTCCGCGACATCATCTCCGTGGGCTCGAGGCCCATCGCCCTCGTGGACGTGCTGAGGTTCGGCAACCCCGAACAGAGCGCCCACTCCAGGTGGCTCTTCAGGAACGTCGTCCGCGGCATCGCAGACTATGGCAACTGCGTCGGGGTGCCGACTGTGGCCGGTGACATAGAGTTCGACAAGACCTTCGAGAAGAACTGCCTCGTCGACGTAGCCTGCGTCGGCGTCGGCAGGAAGGGGTCAGTCATCTTGGGAGAGGCCAAAAGGCCCGGGGACATGATCGTCCTGATCGGCGGGAGCACCGGAAGAGACGGCGTCGGAGGAGCTGCCTTCGCCTCCAAGAATCTGGCGAAGGGCCCCGAGTCAGAGAGGACTTCGGTGCAGGTCCCTGACCCGTTCATGAAGAAGCTTCTCCTGGACGCACTCCTCGAGGTTGCGGCCACGGGGCTCCTCCATGGGATGAAGGACCTCGGGGGCGGCGGCCTGTCGACCGCGCTTTCGGAGATCGCCTCCAAGGGGGAGACGGGAGCAGACGTCGAGCTCTCGAAGGTCCGGGCAAGGGAGCCGGACATGACCCCGAGAGAGATCATGATATCGGAGTCGCAGGAACGGATGATCCTGGTCCTCGGCCTCGAAAGGTCGGACGAGGTCTTCAGGATCCTGGATCGGTACGAAGTCCCCCACGCGACCATAGGATGGGTGACAACGACGGGCTCCCTGAAGCTCCGATGGAACGGC
>DATFYP010000109.1:0-9460 GCA_035314985.1 Nitrososphaerales archaeon | reverse complement strand
CCCCTCGAGCCCTCCTTCAGAATCTCCGAGGGCCTCGGGCGCGACGTCTTCCTCAAGCTCGAGTGCTTCCAGCCGATCAGGGTCTTCAAGATCCGCGGCGCCCTGAACAAGCTCCTCTCACTTGGCGACGGCGAGCTGAAGAGAGGGGTGATCACCGCATCATCCGGCAACCACGGCTTCGCCATCGCCTACGCGAGCAAGCTGTTCGGGGTGAAGGCGGTGATCTGCGTCCCGGACAACGTGAACCCGCAAAAGCTGAAGGCGATTCAGGAACAAGGGGCTGAGATTGTGAAGGCGGGCTCCGGCTACGACGAGACCTACGAGCGCGCCTTGAGCGAGGCGCGGAAGAGAGGACTAACCTTCATCCATGCCTTCGACGACAAAGACGTGATCGCCGGGCAGGGGACCTGCGGCCTGGAGATCGCCCGCCAGAAGAGCGACCTCGACTCCGCAGTCGTAGCGATCGGCGGTGGCGGGCTCATTTCAGGGATCGCAATCGCGCTGAAGTCGTTGACCGACGCAGCCGTCTACGGGGCCGAGACGACGGCGATCCCGTCCATGTACGAATCCGTCGGGCAGGGGAGCAGGGTCCACGTGAGCCCCAAGAGGACAATCGCAGACGGGATGCAGGCGTCCATCCCGGGGGTGCTTACCTACGAGGCCGTTTCGAAGAACGTGGACAAGATCGGTCTGGTCTCCGACGAGCAGATAATGGACGCCATCTACGAGCTCCTGACTGATGGTCGGGTCCTCGCTGAGCCAGCGGGAGCCTCCCCCCTGGCAGCTGTCAGGGGCCCGCTGAAGAGCGAGAGGGGAGACAGGATGGTGCTCGTCGTGAGCGGTGGCAACATCTCGGTAGACCTCCTGCGGGAAGTGCTCAGGCGAAAAGCGACAGAAAGCTCCTGAGATCCCGGGTCTGCAGGAACGGATTGGCCGCTCTCTCCTCTCCCAGAGTCCTCGAGGGCACGTCGCCGTAGTCGTGCCCTGGGTAGATTACGGTCGAATCCGGGAGTTTCATTATTACGCCATGGAGGCTGTCGTACATCGCCTGCGCAGTCTCCCTCTCGAACTTGCCGATTGTCCCGATGAACAGTGTGTCCCCGGTGAAGAGGTCCTTGCCGTCGTAGAGGCAGATGCTGTCCTCGGTATGCCCCGGCGTGTGAATGACCCTCACTCCCTTCCTCCCAAGCTTCAACTCCTGCCCGTCGACTACCGTCAGGTCATGCTCGACAGGGGAGTTCTCATGGGCGACGACCCTGGCCCCGAGCTTACCCGCGAGCTCCGACAGCGTCGTCGTATGGTCGAAGTGCTCGTGCGTCGCTACGACGAACTTGACCTTGGCAGACGCCTCATCGGCAGCCCGGACTATGGGCTCGATCTCCCACCCGGAGTCCACGACCATGGCCTCCTTGCTCGCCGGGTCGACCACCAAGTAGACGAAGTTGGCCATCGTTCCTACGGCGATCCGTTTCACGTCCAATCCTCACACCTCCGCCTTGGCCTCTTTCTGCTCGGTATCAAGCTTATGAACCTCAGCCTGCCCGAAAGAATCGCTTGCCGCCCATGCGTGCGAAGAAGCCTTCCGAGTCGTCGCTCACCACCGCCCGTCTCATGATGCCCACTGACGCCAACATCCTGGGGAACGTGTTCGGGGGCGCAATAATGCGTTACATGGACGAGGTCGCCGCGATAGTCGCCTGGAGACATGCGGGCAGAAACTGCGTGACGGCGTCGATTGACAGGATGAACTTCTGGAAGCCGGTGTTCGTAGGCAACGTGTTGATTCTAAAGGCGTCGGTGAACTATGTAGGAGAGACGTCGATGGAAATCGGGGTCAGGATCGAGGCACAGAACCCCTCGACTCGCAAGCTCACGCACACAGGCTCATGCTACCTTACCTACGTGGGCATCGATGACAAACGCAGGCCGGTGAGGATTCCGAAGCTTCGCCCGACAAACGCCATGGAGAGGCGCCGGTTCAAAGAGGCCATGACCCGCCGGAAGCTCCGGGATGTAGAGCTCGGGGCCCTCAAGGAAGACCAAAACTAGTCCGGCGGGTTCAGCTCTGGCTCAAGATTTGTAGAGCTTCCCCTCTTACTATCCTTGCCGCTTTCCCGGCATGTATGGCTGACATCTCCGACTCCTTCAGGCTCGAGAAGATGCGGAGCGGCAACGCGGCGCTCTACCAGCTGAGAGAGCAGTTCGAAAGGTTTGCTTCGGCTCCTCAGAAGGTTGAAGTCTGCGAGTCCATTGCCACCTGCTTCTACCAGCTGGAGCAGTACGGAGAGGCCGGGAACTGGTATGAGGCCACGGGGAAGATAATCCTCTCCCAGCCCACCTCCCCCTCCCCCGTGAGAGCGATGGACGCCCTCGACGAATACGAGAAGGCGGCTGACTGCTACAGGAAGAGCGAGGACGACGAGAGGTTTACTGAGTGCTCGGAGATGATTAGGCAGCTGAGGCGGGTCTGTGCTTCATCATAGGGCCCCCCCATCCTTCGCGTTCTTTCGGTTCACGGTCTTGACGTGACACTCCTCGCAGACGGGCTCCTCGCGCGGTCCCACTCTGAAGGTATGGGCCACGACCTCTAGCTCGGTGTCGCAGAAGAAGCACTTTGGCTTCAATCTGGGCTCCTCTTGGCTGCGTACACCCTTCTTCTTTCGACTTTCCCCCGCCCCTTGAAGTGCCACACTTCGGCGTCCCCGTTTGCGTTCCTCCCCCAGTCGATCAGTTCTTCGAGCTCTTCCTTCTTCACCCTCGCCCTGCCGCTCTTCACCTGAATCAGCAGCATCCTCCCTCCCTTCGCCGCAAAGACGTCTACCGCGCCGTGCGATGCGGCGCTCCTGGAGACCTTGAACCCGTCTTTCTTGAGTATGGCCATCGTCTTGTATTCCTTAGCCCTTCCCCTTTGGTACCTGGTCCCTACCAACTAGCTAGAAACCCGCACTGGGCTGGCATCCGTTTCGCCGACGGATAAGCTCTTTCCGCGGAGCTCTACTCCAGAGACGAGAAGGATCGACGCAAGTACTCCCAGGGCGCCGACGAGTGAGAACAAAGTGAACGTCTCGCCCAGGAACACAACTGAGATGAGCACCGCTACGACGATCTCGAGCATCAGGACTATGGCGGACGACGCCGCCGTCATGTGCTTCAGTGCGGCCTGGTAAAGGGCGAACGGGATTGCGGTGTTGAAGACCGCCGTGTACGCGATCGCCTCCCACGCCGCCGCCGACGTCGGGATGGGCCCCCCCGCTATCAGGGCTGCCGGGAGGACGAAAACGGCCGTAAGCGACACTATGCAGGTCGCCGCCGCGTATGGGTCCCAATCCATTTCGTCGGTCTTCCTCTTTGCGTAGACGATGTACGCGGCCCAGGAGAACGCTGCGAGGAGGTAGAGGGCATCCCCGAGCAGCTCTCCGCCCACGACCGCACCAAGGTCGCCGTTCGTGGCAATCAGCACGGTCCCCGCGAATGCGAGGACTACACCAATCACCTTGTAGGCGCCCAGCTTCTCTCCTAGGAAGACCGCGGCCCCCACCGCAGCCAGGACCACCGAGAGGTTGATCAGGAGCGCCGCGACCGAGGCGGGAGTATACTGCTGTCCGACGTACTGACACAGGAATCCGACGGCGTCAAAGAAAGCCACAATCCAGAGCGCCCTCGACTTCATCAATGTCATGACGCCTCGCTTCGTCGAGAGAGCGAAGACCAGCATCAAGGGGGCGGCTATGGCGAACCTGAGGAAGACGAACACGCTGGGGTTGAGGCCTTCCCTAAGCGCCACCGAGATCACAGGAAACGATGTCCCCCACAATGCGGCGGTCACCGAAGTCTGCCCTAGAGCAACTGCGGCGTCTCTCCTCAAACGCGGCCGAGGAAGGCGTTTGGCTGATAAGGGTTAGCATGAAGAATGCTTATGACGACCCGCAGGGTTGCTTCGGTGCCTTGCCCAAGGATGACCTGAAACTGTCGCTGAAGGATGTCGAGTCGCACCTTTCTGACCAGCTGGAGAGAAGGGAGACGCTTCTGAGGGAGAGCCGGGACGTCATCTCCTCCTGCTCCAGGGCCATCATAAGCGTGCACAACGGCAGGGGCGCAGAGGCAGTCGGAGAGCTGCGCGCAGCCAAGGCAAAGCTCGAGTCGCTTAGGAAGTCGGGTGGGGGTCCTCTTTCCAGGTACCTGATCTCCCCCGAGACGGAGTACGTGGAAGCGTCAGCGGTCCTAGCACTCGCCAAGGGGCACCCCGTCCCGACGCGGGCTTCTCTGGGGGCCTCCCCGGAGGCATACCTCTTGGGACTGCTCGACACCGTAGGGGAACTGAAGAGGCTGGTCTTGGATTCGATAATGAAGGGGAACGCGTCCACAGCAGACAGGCACTTCCGCTCCATGGAGGTGCTCTACTCGTCTTGCTCCCCTTTGGCGGTCTATGACCACGTGGCCAACGGGGCCCGCAGGAAAATTGACGTGGCCCGCATGCTGGTGGAGGATACCCGGGGGCTCATGACCGAAGAGCTCAGGCGAGAGTCGCTCAGCTCCTCCATGAGAAGACTGGAGCGGAGACTCGACAAACGGTCCCGCGTCTAGATCTCTCTCAGCAATCTTGTGGTCTTTATCCTCGGATGGTGGGTGTCGAGCCTGACCACCCTCAGGTGCATCCCACGTCTAGCAGCTTCACTCAGAATCTCCGACTCGGCATGATGCTGGTCGTACCCCAGGGCGACCACGTCCGGGCCCACCTTTTGCAATGTCCTGTAGATGTCCCCCTCGACTCCTAGGATCGCAGCGTCGACCTGCCTCAGAGAGGAAAGAAGTCCAACCCTGTCCGCCTCCCCCGCGACCGGCTCCCTCCCCTTTCTTCGCCTGATCGTGCTGTCCCTTGCGACGACGGCCACGAGGACGTCGCCGAGCCCCTTCGCCTGGTCGACGGTGTAGATGTGGCCCGGGTGGATTATCTCGAATCCCCCGCCGATGAAGACCACCTTGATTGCCCTTCTTCCCTTCTCAGTGAGGAAAACCTCCGACCCGTCCTTCCTCAGCAGTCCCTTCAGCTCGAGCCTAGTAGCGATCGAATCCGCTTCGCGGATGTCGCAGCCAGTCCTTGCTGCGACGTCTTTGACTACCGCCCTACCTCCCAAGAGTTGCAGAGAGAAAACGGCCCCGAGGAATCGTTTTTCGTTCAATGGCTACCAGTCTATCTTTGCAACGCCCGCGAAGTTCAGTGAGTCTAAAAGCCCTTCTGCGTATCCGATGCTCAGCATCGCCATCTCGTCTTCTCCATTGGCGAGGAAGTTCTCGGCATCTTTCATGTAGAGCTCGACATTCTCGACGACTGGAGCGTACTGCGGGCCGAGCTTGTGCCTAACGGACTCCAAGGCTTTCTTCGTCTTTGCGACGTACTTAGGAACGAGCGTCAGCGCTGTTCTCTTCACGCTGTCCGTATTGCTGTGCACAGCTCCTTTTTCGACTCCGAAGACCGCGGCTATTGATTCAACCTCAGTGAAATGCAGCTTCCCAGGGATGACGAGGCAATGAGGCGGGCCCCCGAAGTCCATCCCGCGGAGCTCGCCGAATGTTCCTGCCCGCAGGGCTTGCTCGGTCCTCCCGAGACGCGAGAGTACCAGCGCGAAGGTCTCCTTTCCGACTACCCCCCGCTTGAGGTTCTCTTCCGCAGCGAGGAGCCCTTGGATGGCTCCAGGCGGGCTTACTCCGTCCCCCGAATCGACATCGTACTCGAGCAGGAGGAGAGTGTGCGCGCCTTCGAGGAGATTCTCGTGAAGTATATGGTACACCTGGGAGAGCCTTCCGACGGCGTCCCTAGTGACAGTCACTGTCCTGGAGAACTTGTAGTAGTGCAATCCTGAAGCGCTGGCGGCTGCCGTCCCTATCGTCGCCGCGTGGATGACGCTCGTCTCAGTCCCTTCTAGTATCGCCCTGGTCCTCAACTCGGCGTGGGTGGTAGCCACCATGGGGTCCCCAATGACTGCAAGCGCCACCTTCTTTTCTCGCGCATCCCTTAGAATCTCCTTCCCGTCCTCAACGAACCCCCTGTCGACCACCTCGATCCTCCTCCCTGTGAGCCTCTCGAGTTCTGCCAGCAGGGCGGGCTCATGAGGGGTGGTGTAGTACTCGATGTAGGCGACGTCGGCGGCACGCAACTCCTCCAGGCCCTCTTGGCTCACTCCCTTGGGGCCCAGGCCTAGACCGACGAAGACCAGTCTCCCCATTGAAGAGATGGGGCTGCTCCTCGGCTATAAGTCAATAAAGTAAATATCGTCGCATCGAGGGGCGTGGCTCGCGGGCCCGTGGCTCAGCCAGGTTAGAGAGGCATCTCGTCCAAAGCGGCTGGCTCTTAACCAGCATGTCGTGGGTTCGAATCCCACCGGGCCCGCTTCACGTTCAAGAGTGCTGCTAATCTCGATTGACTGCTAGTGGCAAATCGAACTAGGCGATGCGAATCCTAGCCGGGCTATGACACCTTTGCATTGCCTTCCTATGTGTCAGGATTCGCCTGAATTTCTAAGCGCATCCCACGGGGCCAACTTGAGATACCCTTTCCGGCGACGTCGTACCCATGCCCCAAGCTTAAGATGTGAGCCTTTCAATCTCGATGCCAGTGCGATGTCGCCCGATTCGCGAGTGGCCAGTACCGCTCTCCTAGCCATATCCGCCTTTGTGGTCGTCGCGTTTGTCTTTGCCCCGCTATCAGGGGGTGTCCACGCTCAAGCCCAGCCCCTCCCCACCGTCCAAACCAAGTTGGCCATCCCTCCGAGTGGGCCGCCTTCCAACCTGGTCTCGAAGGTCCCCGGATCCCCCGGTGTCCCGCCTTCGACGTCATCGGACCCAACCTACGACGAACAGCTCGGGACGACATTCACTCAGGACTTCACGGCGATCCTCTACAACGTGACGGCGGTTGAGCAGACAGACTCCGCTTCGGGCGCCGGGCCCGCGTACTTCCTGAACGGCCTCTCCAACACAGGCTACTGGTACCAGGCCGGGTTGTCTTACGACTGGCCTCGCCTCGACGGTGGGCATTCCATCGGTTTCTACATGAACTACGAGGTCTTTGACACGGCCGGGAACTCCATCTTCCCACTCTTCGGCGGAGGGCTCGGCAACTTCTCCGGGACCGTCAATCAGGGTGACACCGTCGCCCTGAACCTGTACTTCACGAACTCGAGCCAGGTTGTGATGCTCGCCAAGGACCAGAACACCGGGGCATTCGCATCAAGAGAGTTCAGCGCCGAGGGTGCCACCTACTTCGTGGGTTCGCCGTTCGGCTTTTCGGACTCGAATGGTTTCTTCACAGGCCTGATGACCGAGTGGTACCATCCTGGTGCGTACTACGGGGACGAACAGAAGGTGACGTACTCTACGGACTTCGCGTTGTCGTCTGCGTGGATGTGGATCGACGAGTTCGAATGCTCCGGCACGGCCTGCTCGATCATGACAAGCCTGTTCAGCTCGTCAACCCCTTCCCCGGTCCAGTACTCCAACCCATCGCAGCTTCAGACGTTCTCCTCCAACGGGGCACACGAGTCCGGCGACGCCTATGAGTTCGTCACTGGCGCTATTTCAATCGGCAGGATGACGCTGAGCTACGCGGTCAACGGTGGTGGCTCGGGATACTCGTCGCCCGTCTTCACGTACGTGTCCAACGGCTCGCTTGTGTCCACGGCCTTGAGCCTGCTGCCGACCTCCTACCTCGTAGACGCGAACACCACCTGGAGCGTTACGGTCTCCCTCCCAGGCTCGAACGCGAACGAGAGGTGGGAGACCAACCAGCAGACCAGCGGAACGGGAGGCCTATCGCAGACCGTTGCCTTCTCATACTTTCATCAGTATCTTGAGGCCTTCGATTATCGGATTTCAGGCTCGGGAGGCACCCCACCATACATTTCTTACTACCAGTTCGGTGTTCAGCAGGCGGCCTCCACCGGCATCCAAGTCTGGGCCGACGCAGACTCGCAGTACGTGTATCAGAACCCGCTTCCCGGATCCACGTCGAGCGTTAGATGGTCCTCCTCGCAGGCGACGGGCTTGGTCACCTCCGCAACTGACGTCGTCGCCCCCTACTACCTTCAGTACGCTGTCACGGCAAGCTACTCGGTGATCAACGGCGCCGGGGGCGGCCTCGCGCCCGAGATCACTGCGACCTCATTCGGCTTCACGAGCAAGCAACTTCTCGGCGGACTGGTCTGGCTTGACGCAGGTTCGAATTACACGCTTGAGGACCCTGTCGTATCGGGCGTGGAGAGGCTCTATGCGGCAACTGGCACTTCAGGGATGGCGACGCCAGACCTGGTCATCTCGACAAACTATTACCACCAATACTCGCTCGCTCTTTCCTATCTGATCGTGGGGGGTGGAACCGGGTACAGGGCCCCTACGGTCAGCTACAGGTACGCTGGGACCACGGCGAACGTCACGTTGTCTGCGAACCAAATCCCATACTGGATGGATTCTGGCTCGGAGTGGTCCCTATCCAATCCGTTGCAGGGTTCGACAGCGAGTGAACGGTGGGCTACGAGCCTCCCGAGCGCAGGGGAGGTGATTTCGGCCAGCAGCCATGTGTTCGTGTTCTACCACCAGTATCTCCTGCACCTCGACTTCTCCGTGCTCGGCGGTGGTTCCGGATATTCTCCCCCGCGCGTGAGTCTTGTCTCTCTCGGCAACGGGACCAGTGTGAATGCCAATGCGTCGGTCTGGGGTGACTTCGGCACTCCCTACTCGTTTCTCGAGGTCCTCGACGGCTCCACTGCCGCTGAGAGATTGGCTTCGCCGACCTCGGTTTCCGGAAACATCACGTCCCCCACCACCGTAATGGTCTCCTATCAGCACCAGGTCTACGCCGTCGTCCGGCCCGTCCCTCAAGACGGTGGGACTGTGTCACCTACAAGCGGATGGTACGATGTTCCAGGGTCCGTGGAACTGCTCGCTAAAGCGAATCCGGGTTGGCAATTCGAGAACTGGATGGGTGGCGGCGTTCCTTCCTATTCCGGCAGGGGCAGCAACACGTCGATTGACCTGGGGTCCCCTCTCATCGAGAACGCAACATTCTACCCCGGCCTGGTCATTATCGACGAAGGGTATGGCGGAGTGTCGGGCACGTGGGCTGGCGGGCAACAGACCGTAGGATCAGGGTCAGGGACTCTCTACGTGCCAGTGGGCATGAATGTTTCTGTCGTTGCGGCGCCTTCTTCGGTGTTGTTCGTGTTCAACGGATACAGGGGCGCCGTGAACTCGACGAAGACTGACTCTTCCGTAGTCGTCTCATCCCCAACCACCGTCGAGGCGATCTTCGTCCCCAACTACCCTGTCGTCGGGGGGCTTGTGGGCGTCGTCGCCCTGGCGACGATGGGGTCAGTGTTCATTGTCCGAGGAAGACGCAGGCGTGGCGCATCGCCTCCGGAAACAGGCGGGGCCCCAGGCCCGACCGCCCAGTTTATCATGCAGAACC
>DATFYP010000108.1:0-33326 GCA_035314985.1 Nitrososphaerales archaeon | reverse complement strand
CGGCCGTGGCTTCCTCAGTTGTGGAATTCGTCGCGCTGATGGTCTTCGGGCAGAACGTGCCGGTGGGACCCATCTTGAAGCTCTTCGCCCTCCTCTCGACGGTCGGAGGCATGTGGTTCGGGTCAAGGGTGGCATTCGCGTTCAAAACGCTGACCGTGGCCAGAGTATTGGCACTGAGCGTCCTCTTCGGATCGCTTTTCAGGGCGGTCGCCATGACGATTCCAAACTACTACGTCATTATCGTCCTGTACTCCCTGCCTGGAATCGAAGCCTTCCTGAAGGGCGCCTTCGCCTTGATTGGAATCAGCCTGACTAGTGCGAACGCACTGACCTGGATACTTGCGTTCACAGCCCTTTTCAACGTGCTGCAGCTGGTCTTCGTCGTCGCGCTTTCCTACGCTGTGCTTCGGTTCCCTCCTGTTTCCAACCTGAAGATCGGAGGGAGGGCCCCCTGGTTCGTGTCCATGACAGTTGGAAGGGCGAAGTCGAAGGAGGCCGCGAGATGACGAAGGCGAGTGAACCCATGGGAGACTCTTCCGGCGGAACGCAGTAACCAGAGGTCACTGGGGAAGGAAAAATGGTGGAGGTCGTCAGGGCGGAGAACTACGGCTTCCGCTACAGCGAGTCAAAGAAGTGGGCAGTGAGGAACTTTGACCTCACCGTCGGGAGCGGCGAGATCGTCGTGCTCGCGGGACCGAGCGGGTGCGGCAAGTCCACCCTGCTACGGTCGGTCAACGGTCTCATTCCGCACATGTACGTCGGCCAGACCGAAGGGAGCGTCATGGTCGACGGCCGGCCCGTCGCCGATACCCCGATGAGCGACCTCGCCCAGAAGGTCGGACTCCTCTTTCAGAACCCCGAGAACCAGATCTTCATGTTCAGTGTGGAAAGAGACGTTGCCTTCGGGCTCGAGAACCTGGGGGTCCCGAGGGAGGAAATGAGAAAGAGGGTTGACGAAGCGATGCGCCTCATGGGGATCACCGAGCTTGCAGCGCGGGCCCCTCACGAGCTTTCGGACGGGCAGAAGCAGAGGGTGGCCCTCGCTGGAGTGGTCGCGATGAACCCGAGGCTGATCATCCTTGACGAGCCGACCTCGCTCCTCGACCCCAGGACGGCCCTCGAGCTTGTGGAGCTCCTGGAAAGGCTGAGGAAGGAGAACGGGACCACGTTGGTGGTCGTCGAGCACAGGCTAGACCTTCTGGTGACAGTCGCCGACAGGATCGTCGTCATGAGCGACGGGACGAAAGTCCTAGACGGCACCCCGAGGGACGTACTGTTTGGCGACCAGGCAGAGGGCTACGGAATATCAGTGCCGGCGATTGCCCGAGCCCAGAGACTCCTCGCCAGGGAAGGGCGAGCGCCTGCCGACAGACTGCTGTCAGCGAAAGAGCTGGCGGACGTGCTTGGGGGGGCGGGAACGTGATAGAGTTCAGCGACGTGACCTTCGTTCATCAGAACGGCCTGAAGGCGCTCGACAAGGTGAACCTAGAGGTCCAGCAGGGGGAGACCATAGCCATCGTCGGAGAGAACGGGGCCGGGAAGACCACTCTGGTCAAGCACGTCACCGGGCTGCTGAAGCCGACCTCGGGGACTGTCACCGTGAAGGGGACCGAGACGACGAAGGCGAGCACGGCGCAGCTCTCGCGGACGGTCGGAATCGCGTTCCAGAACCCTGACCACCAGCTCTTCTCGGAGAGCGTGCACGATGAAATCGCCTTCGCTCTCCGGAACTTCGGGTTCTCCCCGCAGCTCGTCGAGAATCGGGTGACCTGGGGGCTCGAGCTGTTCGGACTGGAGGAGTACAGGGACTCCTCCCCGCTAGTGCTGAGCGGGGGTGAGAAGAAGAGGCTGACGCTCGCCTGCATCCTCGCGTGGGACCCCGACGTCGTCATACTCGACGAGCCGACGGTGGGGCAGGACGCGATTCAGAAGGAACGGCTGGCTGGCACAATCAAGCAGCTCGGCTCCGCGGGGAAGACCATAGTTGTGGTCTCGCACGACATCGAGTTCCTCTGGCCAATCCAGCCCCGAGTCGTGGTAATGAGGTCCGGCCGAATCGTCGCGGACGGGCCGGCTTCCTCTCTGATGCTCGAGAGAAAGATGCTGGAGGAAGCGAGGGTATCCCAGCCCCAGCTGGTAACCTTCTACCAAGAGCTCGCCAGGAGGCCGAGGGCACCCTTCGTCGACCCGCTGGAGGTCGTAAGGTGGGTTTCGTAAGATGATGTGGCTCAGCGGCGGGTTCATATTCAGGAAGGGGAATTCGGCATACCACAGGCTCGACCCGAGGGTCAAACTGCTGATCTCCGCGCTTCTCTTCACGGCGACGTTGCTGGTCAGGTCAATCTTCGAACTCGCACTGGTAATCGCGTTCGCCATGGCAATCTCAGCGACGGCTCGAGTGCTGAGGAGGGTGGGCAGGACAATGCTGCTCACCGCTACCTTCTCCGCGTTCATCTTCGTAGTGAACATCCTGTTCACGAGAAATCTCGAGACCTCGGCCGTCTACGCCATCAGGTTCATAGCGATTGTCGTCTCGACGAGCCTGTTCTTCATCACCGCATCGCCGGACGAACTCGAACAAGTGATGAAGACGTTCAGGCTCCCGCGCGATGTTGTCTTCGCCTTCGTGACGGCGGTGAGGTTCATCCCGGTGATGATGCTGGACACGCTCCAGATCATGGACGCCCAGAAGTCGAGGGGACTTGAGCTGGAGAAAGGGAATCTGCTTCGCAGGGTCCGGAACATGATTCCAGTCCTCATCCCGCTCGTGGTCAATTCGGTCATCAGGAGCGGGGAGCTGGCTGAGGCGATGGAGTCCAGGGCCTACGGCGCTGTCGCCAGGCCAACCTCGCTCGTCGAATACAGAGCGCGGGGGGCAGACAAGGCGGTCGCCCTGGCCGCGGTCCTGTTGTTCGCCATCGGGGTCTATTCCTTTTATTTCGTGCTGCCGACGTACCTGCCGTGATTCCCACCCGGGTCGTGGTGGACGAGAGGGAGAGGGCCAGTGGGGTCCCCGAGGAGCTTTCGAAGCTAAACGTGCGCGTCGACTTCGGCAGGCTCCCCGTGGGAGACTACGTCCTCAACCCCGACGTCGCGGTCGAACGAAAGACGGTCAGGGACCTCGTCTCTTCGGTGTACGACTCGAGGCTCTTCTACCAATCGGCGCGGATGGCGGCGAACTTCGCGAAACCCTACCTGCTCGTGGAGGGAGACTCCAAGGAGGTCGAGAAGCTCGCCAAGAACCTGAAGTCGTACTACGGGGCGATTGCCAACGTTACGATGGCCTATGGGCTGAGGGTCCTCTTTACGGCGAACCAGAGGGAGACCGCCATCGCGATAGCCGAGCTGCTCAATCATGCGAGGGCAAAGCCTCTTTCGAGGATGCCGTCCGAGGCTGCTCCCAAGGCGAAAAACGTGTCCCTGCAGCAGCTCTACCTTGTGTCTTCGATGCCCGGGGTGGGGAGGAAGATCGCGGAGAGGCTCCTGCTCAAATACGGCTCTCCAAGGCGGGTGCTCAATCTGACCGCTGGAGAGCTCGCGATGACTGGGGGGATCGGATGGAAACGGGCCGAGAAGATCAAGGAGATGCTCGACGCAAAGTACTCAAGAAGGGAGGAGACACACCCGCAGACGCGGTTGGAATGATGAGGGTCGGAATCCTAGGGGGGACCGGTGCGATGGGCTCAGGGCTTGCCGAGCAGCTCTCGAAGAAGCATGAAGTGCGAATGGGATCCAGGGACGCCGCGAGGGCGCGGGCGGCGGCCACCAGGATCGCAGGAGTCGTGGGGGACGGCAACGAGGCCGTGGCCCTCTGGTGCGAGACAGCCATCGTGGCGGTCCCGTTCTCCGCAGTCGAGTCTCTGAGGGAACTCGCCAAGGCCCTGTCTGGGAAGCTCGTGATTTCGATCATCAACCCCTTGAGAAAGGAGGGGGCGGTGCTGCAGTACGCGTCGGGCGGGCTCTCGGCAGCCGAACTGGTGGCCCAAGCGCTCCCCCGCAGCTCCGTGGCCACGGCCTTCAACAACGTGCCTGCCGCCTTCGTGCGGAACCCTCCCAAGGAGGGCCTGGACATCCTGGTCGCCGCGAGCACCAAGGACGCCTACGAGAGGACTGCAGGCCTTGTCCGCAGCATCCAGGGAATGCGGCCTCTGTATGTCGGACCGCTTTCGCAGGCGGAGTCGGTGGAAAGGCTCACCGTCATGGTCCTCAACGCCGCAATGCTCAACGGGGTCGCCAAGTTCAGCACGAAGTTCGTCTCGCGCTGATGACTGTGGGCCGGGGGCTCGGCCCATGGCTCGGCGTCCGCGAGGACTTATCTGCGTCGGACCGATGGCCGGGGATAGGTGGTCATGCCATCTTTCCATCCCGTATACAGAATCGGCCTGTACCTCGCAAATCCCCAGAAGTCTGAGAAATCCTCCGAGGCGTAGCAAGCCTCTGCCCTGCCCACTAGCAGGATGTGGTCTCCCATCTTGCGCTTTGACAGAAGCGAACATTCGATCGTAGCCGCAGAGCCGGCAATCACCGGGACGTCAACCTTCGTGCCGGGCGTGTGCCTCAGCCCTGCCTCCGCCAGCTTGTCCTCGACCTTGGCGCCGCTTATGGTGGCGAGGCGTTCGATGCAGCTGAGCTCGCTCGTGTCGAGGAGGCTAAGCGAAAAGCAGCGAGCCTTGAGGGCGAGTCTGAACGTAAATGCGTAGGGGTTACAGGCAACGCCCAGTAGGGGTGGCTTGTCGGAGATCGAGGCGTAGGAGACGACGGGCATGGCAGAGACTCTGTCCCTGTGTCGAGCTGAGAGCACGAGTGGGACCTGAGGGTAGAAGAGGCGGTGCAGCTTCGAGAACTCTACTTTCATTATCGAAACGGGGCGCCCACGATTAGATAAGCTGATGGCCGCCCGGAGGCAAAAGCGCGACGCGCGGAAGGGCGATAGCTGAGGTGCGCGCATGGGGCCAGGCAGAGACCACGAGCCCCCTTCACTTGCTAGGCGGCCGGCTGAGACCGATGCCAGTGCGTGCAGGGTGGCGGGCGATTCAGGACGCGAGCAGGCTCTCGCGCAGTTTGGTGCGTATCTCTGCCGTCTCGATGATTCTTTTCACGAAGAGTTTGCCCTTCTTCGTATCCTTCTCCGAGAAGAACCTCTTGATCTCGTCCACCTTGCCGACGGCGCACCTCGGGATGACTACTTCGTAGTAGAGCATTAGCTGTTGTGAGCCCGCGTACAGCTTCAATAGCTTGTCGTGCCTCTTCTGAATCCACTTCCAGAGCACATCTCGGGCCAATGGGTTGGCGGAGGCGCTTGTCATGGTGTAGGCAGAGTCGGACCTGCTGATCGCGCCGCTCAGCCCCAACTCGAGGGCCCTCCCTACGACGCTTGGGTCCGTGAAAGAAGTGAGGGCAGAATAGATCCGGCTGCGGTCGACCTCGCTCTTCATGGACTTCACCATCTTCGCGAGCGGTTCGAAGGCCGAACCCCCGCTCGTGCGGGCGAATGCAACCGCGACCGCGCCCCTGAGGTTCGGGTCGACCCTGTCATAGTCGCTGAACATCGCCGCCAGCTTCCGCGTGTAGTCGGTGTCCAGCCTCGAAGCCAAGGCCGAGACTAGCTCTCGTGCGACGCTGTCATGCGGAGACTCTCCCTTCTTCGGCGAGAGCCCGAGCCTCTTGATCTGGGCGGAGACGAACGTCACGGCGCAGCGCCGCAGGGCATCAGATTCGCCAGCGATTGCCCGAAGCAGAGATAGCTGGTCGGCAACCGTTTCGACGACGAGCGGGTGTTTCTCGCGCGCGCACAGGGATACGAAGCGGTAGTATTCCCGGGGGTCAACCAGGCCTGCCTGAAGGAACAGGAAGAGGTCGCTCATGAATCCCCCCTTGTCGTATGGGCTGAGCCGGCTGAATCCCCGCCTTACCATTTCTTCTAGCTCAGGGGCATACAGGACGCTGTAGAAGCCTGAATGGTCAGTGTTGACGTTCAGGCTCTCAAGCCCCGGAGCGTCAAGCTGCATCTCCGGCTTGTCGAAAAGCATGGTCTTTCGTACCCCGTTCAGCTCCAAGGTGAGAGGGATCGGCCAGGTGTCGCGAGGCCCTTTGCCGTCCAGCTGGAAACGACGCTGCGAGAAGGTCAGCTTCCCCTTTCCGTAGCCGACCCTGACCAGAGGTGAACCCGGCTTGGTGATCCACTGGCCCATCACGCGGGAGACGGGGAGCCCTGACGCCTTTTGGACTGACTGCCAAAGGTCCTGGCCTGCCGCGTTTGCGTAGCTGAACCTCTTCAGGTAGGAGGACACGCCCCTCCGGAAGGCTTCCTTGCCCACGTACGACTCCAGCATCCGGAGCACCGACGCGCCTTTGCCGTAGCTGATCGCGTCGAAGACCTCCCCCGCATCCTGGGGGGACTTGACCTCGACCTGTATCGGATGAGTCGTGGAGAGGGCATCGGTGGCCTGGGACCTGAAGGTGGCCGTCCTAAGGAAGAAGGTCCAGGGGTCCCAGTCGGGGTGGAGCTTCTCGATGGCCTTGCATTCCATGAAGGTTGCAAAGCTTTCGTTCAGCCATATGTCATCCCACCACTTCATTGTCACGAGGTCCCCGAACCACTGATGGGCAATCTCGTGTGCCATCACGAGGCCGGCGCCCTGCCTGTCAGAGACGCTCGACCGTTCGTTGACGAGGCATGACTCTCGCGAAGTGATGGCCCCCCAGTTCTCCATGGCGCCGGTCTGGTACTCCGGCAGCGCCACCATGTGGAGCTTCTTCAGCGGGTATGGGACTCCGAAGTAACTCTGATAGAACTCCAGGGCCCCGGCGCCGATGTCGAGGATGAACCTGCCGTTCTTTGACTCCCCGGGGCGGCAAGCCACGAGGACTTCCAACCCTGCCTGCTTCTTGCTGATTTGCTCGAATTTGCCTACGCCGAGGAAGAAAAGGTAGGTGGACATCGGAGGGGTAGGCTCGAAGCCGAACCTGACCCTGTTCCCCGTAGTTCTCCTCGTCGCCGCGGGAGTGTTCGAGATTACCGTAAGACCCTTTTGCGTCGTGACCGCGAGCTTGAAGACAGCCTTGAAGGCTGGATGATCCTTGCACGGGAAGACCGTCCTAGCCTGGGCAGGCTCGAGGTCGGTGGCGAGGAAGTAGTCCTTGCCGTACTTGGACTTGTAGAGTCCGTAGATGACATCGTCGGAGACCTTCTTGTGGTAATCCACCCTGACGGAGGACTCCCCACGCGGGACTCCCTCCACCCTGAGGGCCCCAGCCTTCTTGTCGTGGCTGAAGAGAGCCTCGTGGCCGTCAACCCGCACGCTCCGGATTTCAAGATCGACAGCATCTAGGACGAAGGGGACTTCTCCCCGCCTAAGCTGCATCGTCACGGTGCCGTCTACGGTGGCGTTCGGAAAGTCAACGTCCAGGTCGATGTCGTAGGAGTCTATTTCCAAGGAATCTTTCCCCGCCCCCCGCTCGCGGCGGACGAGGCCTTAAGGTTGCACGTGTTCTATTCCTTGTCGATGAACTCTTCAGCCTTCGGAGGATCGGGAGGAAGTCCCTTGCGCTTTCTAATCTCGGTGACGAGCCCCCACAGCATGTTCTGGGGCACCGCCTGCCAGGTCTTGAAGTGGGTGTTCCAGACAGCCTTGCCTGCCGTGGCTCCCCGCATCTTCTCGCTCAGGTCGAAGGTCTCAGAGGCAGGGATCTCGCCTTCGACTATGGTCATCACTTCCCTCTGGTCTATCTTGACGAGCTTCCCTCTCTTGGAACTGATGACTCCAGTCACTGCGCCGATGAGGTCCGACGGACCCTTGACTTCAATGCCGAGTATTGGCTCCAGAAGGGTCGGGCTGGCAGAAAGCAGCGCCCCGAGTATGGCCCGCCTTGATGCGGGCATAAGCTGCGCGTAGGTCCTGTGGGCGGCGTCCTCGTGGGGCACGTAGTTCGTGAGCACGACCTTGACACCTCTCGTGAACTCGTAGGCGAGCGGCCCGTTCTTCATTATGTCTTCGAAGCCGGACCTGATCGAATCCATTGACTCCTGGAGGAACTGGACTCCCTTGGTAAGCTCTGTCATGATATTCCCCCTCTCGTCGATGGCCTGCCAGTTTCTCGCCTGGTCTGGGTCCCAGCCCTCGTCGCGCAGGAGCTTCACGACCAGCTTCTTCTCGATGTTCTCGCTGATGGTGCCGTTACGGACTAGCTCTACGACGTGGGGTTCCAGAGGTTCCACCTCGATGAAAATCTTGTTGTGCCTGTTGGGCGAGCGCGCCATCACAGGGCCCGCCCTCTGGCGGATGGTCTCCCTGTAGTTGATTATCGGCGGCGAGGTGATAATCTCGAGGCCCGCCTGCTGGATCATGGTGGTTGCTATCTCAAGGTGTAGGACCCCCATGCCCGCCATCAGGGTCTCTCCCGACTCCTGATTGATCGTGATGATGAGGTTCGGGTCCTCGATGTTGAGCCTGCGCATCACCTCGACGAGCTTGGGAAGGTCCCGGGGGTGCTTCGCCTCCACGGCAACTGTGACCACGGGTTCGCTAACGTAGTGGATCGATTCGAACGGCGCTACGCCTTTCAAGTTGGATATCGTCTCGCCCGACCTGATGTCCAGGCCGAGCAGGGCGGGGATGTTACCTGCGGGGAGGGTGTCGACTATCTCCCTCTGGAAGCCCATGAAGATTTGGACCGACTGCACCTTGCCCTCGCGCTTGGAGTTGAGGAGGTAAACAGAATCGCCGTTCGAGATGCTACCCGAGAAGAGCCTGCCGACGCCGACCAGCCCGGCCGCCGGGTCCACGACCACGGTCGTGACCATCATGACGGTGGGGCCGTGCTCGTCGCATGCGAGAAGCGCCTTGCCTACGTCGCTGTTCAGGTCCCCGGGCCAAATCTTGGGGATGCGATATGCCTGGGCTACGTGCGGAGGAGGGTGGTGTTTCACGACCATGCTCAGCAACGATTCGTGGAGGGGAAGTTTCTTGCCCAACTCTTCAGGAGTGGAGGAGTTGTAGGCATTGATGATGTCCTTGAAGGAAACCCCGGCGGCCTTCAGCATATCGAAGTTGAACCCCCACTTGTCCTTGGAGGAGCCGAAGGCGACCTGGGAGTTCTGAATCGAAACCTTCCACTTCTCCTTGTACTCGGGTTCGGCCCAGGTGTCAATCAGGCGGTTGAAGTCCTTGACTATGTTGAAGAGCCAATCCTGCATCTTGTCCGGAGGTAAGCGGAGTTCCTTGATGAGGCGGTCGATCTTGTTGATGTACAGGACGGGGCGGACGCGCTCGTCCAGTGCTTGGTGTGACACAGTCTCGGTCTGCGTCATCACGCCTTCGACGGCATCGACGACGACGATTGCGCCGTCAACGGCCCTCAGTGACCTGGTTACCTTTCCGGTAAAGTCGATGTGCCCAGGCGTATCAATGAGATTGATGACGTACGGTTTGTTTTCGTATTCGTAGTACAGGGTAACGTTTGCGGCCTTTATCGTCATCTGGCGTTGCTGCTCGAGCTCCATGTAGTCTAGGGCTAGCGCTTGGCCTGCCACACTAGGGCTCAGCATTCCGCAAGCCGCGAGAAGGGAGTCGGAGGTAGTGGTCTTCCCATGATCGACATGGGCTATGATCCCCAGGTTGCGGATCTGGTCCCTGTTATGGACTAGCTTCAGAGCCTCGGCGGTCGTCTTGAACTTCGGCATAGATTGTTTCGGCTTTCCGTTCTCCCTTTCGCGAAGTGGTTATGAAGGTTTCCTATTGAGAGGGCACATGGAGGCGGCCCCTTCACCCGAAGTTGTCCTTCAGGGTGTCCGCCAACAGCTCCGTCATGGCTGTGTTCTCTGGCACGAGGGCCTGGAAGTAGAACTTCTGAACCCCTGCCTCGAGCTCTTTCTCGATGACGGAGACAAGGTCTTCGGGCGTGCCGCATGGGGCCCCCCTCGCCTTCAGCCGCTTGAACAGCTCGTCGGGGGTCCCTGTCTGGCCGAGCTTCGAGAGCTGGAGCTTCGCATGAGAGTCAAGCTCCGACTGGTTCTTGCCGACCAGGAACGGTCCCATTTCGGAAAGCCCGACCTTCCTTCCTGCCGAGAGGCTTCCGAGCAGCGACGCGTTCTCCAAGGCCGATTCGACAGGCGTGACGAGCGTGTTCCATTCGTCTGCCAGCCTGGCTGCCATCCTCACGATGCCCTTGGCCTTGGCCCCGATGATTACGTGGACGGGGCCCGCGGGGCGGGGGAGGCAGTCGGTGTGCGCCGAGAAGTGCATGCCATCGAAGTCCACCCTCCCTTCCCTTAGCATCGGGAGGATCACGGAGAGCGCCTCCTCGAACTGGGCCTTGCGCACTCCGAAGGGGGGGAAACGGTAGCCGTGGGCTGAGTACTCTGCTTCGTACCATCCCGCGCCGAGCCCGAGCTGCAGCCTCCCGCCCGAGGAGGAATGGAGCGTGCAGGCCATCTTGGCAAGGAGGGCGGGGTTCCTGAACCCCACAGGTGTCACTAGCGGCCCGAACCTCAGACGCCTGGTCGAAGCGGATACGGCGCCCAGGCTCGTCCAGCACTCGGGCGAGTCAATCCCGCGCCTGTTGTCCGTGGGGAGTAGATGGTCTGACCTGAAGAGGTATCCGAAGCCTAGGTCCTCTGCCTGCTTTGCGGTCGCAAGGAGCTGCCCCATGCTCATCCCAAGCTGGGGCTCCAGCATCAGGCCGCATTCGCCGATGGTGAACAAGGGCCGCGACTTCCGTTCCACCTGAGGTCGGCTTAATACGTGTCGGATCGACGCAGGCCTCGGGTTCCCGCCGCCAGGGCAGGGGGAGTCGGAGGTTGACCCCCTGCCTGGGTCCTAGCTGGGCGCGGCAGGGCTCTCTTTGGAGGTGCCCCTAGGTCATCTGTCTCTGAAGCGGGGCGCCAGTGGGGCCTCCACAGGGCTCACCACAACCGTGGCCACGGAGCCCATCCTGTTGACGTCCAAGGGTATGGATCCCCTCGACTGGACCTGAGAAAGGGCGAGGAGCAGGTCCTTCGTATGCTGAACTTCGCGCCCCCCGGCCCTCACGACCACGTCTCCCGCCCGCATGCCCGCAGCATCGGCCGGGCTGTCCGGGACCACCTCGGCGACCAGGAAACCAGACTCCGCCCGCAATCCGTACCTCCTTGCCAGCGGAGGCGTCAGGTCCATCCCTGAGACGCCTATCCAGTGCCTCGCCACTCGGCCCTTCTCCATGATCTCGTTCGTAATCCGCTTGACGGTGTTGATGGGAATGGCGAAGCCGACCCCCTGGGCGTACGGGATCATCGCTGTGTTGATGCCTACGACCTTCCCCTGGAGATCCGCCAGAGGCCCTCCGCTGTTGCCTGGGTTCACCGCCGCGTCCGTTTGCAGGAGACCCTCGAAGATGAGGTCAGCCCCCGGGAGCGGCCTCCCCATGGCGCTGAGCACTCCCAAGGAGACCGTCGGACCGCCGGGAAGCCCGAGGGCGTTCCCGACTGCCAGTACGAACTGGCCGACCTTGAGCGCCTCCGAATCCCCGAGCTCTGCTGCGGGCAGATTGTTTGCGTCAACCCTAATCACCGCTATGTCGGTCGCCTCGTCTGACCCGGCGACCTCCCCAACGAAGGTCCTTCCGTCCTTGAGGCTGACCTGCACCCGGGTCGCGCCGTCGATGACATGGTTGTTCGTCAAGATCAGGCCCTTCGAGTCGATGATTACCCCCGAGCCCTGGCCTTCGAGAGGCACAATCCCGAAGAACCGGCGCTCAAGGCGCATGCTGCTGACGCTCACGAGGCTCTCGCTGACCTTTTCGACCGCCTGGGTGACGTAGTTCTCGAACCCTGATAGCGCCATATCTCTCACTCCTCCAGGCCCCAGCTCCTGACGACCTCCGGCCGAATTCTGACCATCGGGGCGCCGCCCTGGACCTCAAAGGGGCGAGCCACCCCTCTGACCTCCACCCCCCTTACCTTCCAAGGGCGCGTCGAAACGACATCGTCCACCACGAACGCTACCTTGCTGTTGGCGGCGAGGTTCCTGAACTTGAGTGACCTCCGCAGGTTCCAGCCTCCGAAGGATATTTCGGTCCCGTCGAACCTGAAAGCGACGGGGACCACGTGCGGTTGCCCTCCCTGTGAGACCGTGGCCAACCTCCCCAGGACGTTCTCAGCGAGATATTCAGCCTCCTCGTCGGAGAATGTTGCGAGCCTCCCGTCAAATGGCTCGTCCTTCACTGCCGAATTCATGCAGAGCGGCTAGTCAGTCATCTTTATTAATGTGGTAGTAAACTGCTACCAATCAGGTAACAATAGCATGAGCAAGTCAGTCCAGCTTGACCAGCGGACCATCAATTCCTGCGCCGTGGTGCATGCGGCCTGGAACGAGATCACTAGGACCTGGACTCTTCCCACGATTCATGCCCTGGGGCTGAAGGAGCCCGCCCGGTTCAACGAGCTGAAGAGGCGAATCAACGGGATAAGCGCCACGTCACTGGCAGAAAGGCTGACCCAACTCGAGAAGGTCGGGGTCATACAGAGGAAGGTGTACGCTGACGTGCATCCCAGAATCGAGTACTCCCTGACCGTCAAGGGGCACGAGGTCTACGCCATACTCGGCGACCTGGCCAAGTGGGCGCAGCGCTGGGCAGGGAAGGAGCCCAACAGCAGAGAGTTCCTCGTCTCCAAGTGAAGTCGCCCGGACCCGGCCGCAGCAGTTCGCCGCACTTCCCGGATCCCTGATCCGACCTGCCAAACGAACCCTCTTCTATGCCATTCAACAGAGGTGAAACCCCTTGGTTCCGACCTACAAACAGCGATACCCAGAGCCGACCGTGGGCGCCCTCATACTCAACGACCGAGGGGAGATGCTCCTCGTAAAATCCCCCAAGTGGGGAGACAGGTTCACAGTGGCCGGGGGCCACGTGGAGGTTGGAGAGACTCTGGAGGCAGCTCTCAAGAGAGAGATCCGGGAGGAGGTGGGGCTTGGAATCGAAGACCTAAGGCTCCTGATGGTGCAGCAGGCAATCTTCAGCAAGGACTTCTTTCGACCCAGGCACTTCATCTTCTTCGACTTCGTCTGCAGGGCGAGGAGCGACCGGCCAACGGTTGACGGCGTGGAGATTCAGAGCTACGAATGGGTCAACCCGAGGCGGGCGCTGAACCTGAGGCTGGAGATGTTCACTCGCAGGATGGTCCGGAAGTTCCTTTCAGAAGGGAGCCCTACGGGGCTGGAGGGGCCTCGTCCTGACGCGTCTTTGACACGCGGTAGAGCACGACGCCGAAGAGAACCGCGGCCACGACCGGCAGAAAGGCGGCGAGGGAAATGACCAGCGGCTGTCTCGCCATGCTGCCGACCTGGGAGGCCAGAACCGCGTGTTCCTGTGAGCCGTTGCCGTAAGCGGCCGATCCGGCGAGGGTGTCGAACGTTCCCTGGGGGCTCGTTACACCCGCCACGCTTACGTTGGCGATGGCCCTGGGGGGCGCGGCGGCGCCGGCGGCGATAGTCGTAGCGGTCGAGGCCGAGGAGACCGATGGGAGCGTGCTGGAAGCCCTGACGGCGAGTTCATACGGGGCCATCTGGGAGTACTGCTGGGCAGTCTGGCCCGTGGGGTAGAAAGACGTGGAGCCGACGATCAGGAGCCCCAGCAACACCCCGGCGCCCAGTCCTAACCCGAACCGCGCTCGCATGTCCATCCCATGGGAATCAGCCCGTAGATAGTTCTAGCCATCAGAACGGCTTCCTCCTCCATACCCGCCATGCTTCATACCAGAAGACGCAGGTGCCTCCCAGGGTTCCGATCAGCGCGTAGAGGTCCAACAGGCCTCTGTTTGTGATGAGGTAGGCCACGGCAATCGTGCTGAAGAAGGCAGCGTAGAACCCCAGCCGCGGGAGGGTCAGGCCCGCCACGTTCACGAATGAATGGAGGATTCCCGTGTCCACCTTCTTCACGAGGACGTAGCGCTCGTATTCGTCCCTCTCGATGATTCTCAGGTTGATCAGCTTGTCAAGGTGATGAAATGCTACGCTGGGGCTGGAAAACCCCAATTCCTTCTGAATCTCCCGTACGCCCACCGCCTTCCCGTGCCTGAGGAGGTACATGTAGACCTGGAGCGTCTTGCCCCTGAGCTCGTAGTCGACCCTGTCCCTTTCCTTGGCCTCGGCCACGTCATGAAGGGGCACGTTCTCGATGGATTAAGGCGTTTGTTCTCATCCATAGAACAGGACGGCCGCATGTCGAGGCGGGAAATCCGCGGTCGGATTCATCACCGAGACTTCAGGGGTGGGCGATGCTGAGGCGGCCTACGAATGAACGGCGGGCTCGACCGGCTTCGCCTTCTTGCCCTTCCTGCTGAAGATGTAGTAGATGGCGGGCCCCGAAAGCAGGAAGACGGCTACGACCGCCAGCATCAGGTACGAGAGCACGTCGGCGGTCCCCGGAGAAACGTTGCTGAACACACTCTGCGCCTGCACAGTCAAGACGACTTTCCACCCCCGGCCCGCGGGGGTTTATAGAAACGTTGCTGCCCAGACGCGGCCTGAGTCAAACGAGAGGGTCGCCGGGCAAATCATATTAACGCCGAGGGGACGTCAGAGCGCATGCCCAAGTGGACCGTTCGGCCCGCCGACGTAATGCGCAAGTACAAGGTGGTCGCGGTTGTGGGCGCTTCGAAGACCCCCGGCAAGGATGCGTTCACGGTCCCGCTTTACCTGAAGGAGCATGGTTACGTGATAATCCCAGTGAACCCCACAACCGACGTCATCCACGGAGAGAAGGCGTACCCGAGCCTAGCCGACGTTCCGAGCGGCCTTGCCAAGACTGTCGACGTCGTTGAGGTGTTCAGGCCGTCCGAGGAGCTGCCGAGCGTAGCGGCCCAGGTTGCACAGATGAAGAAAGAGACTGGGAGACCCTTCGTCTTCTGGTCGCAGCTCGGCCTCGAGAACGATGAGGCAAAGAGGATTCTCGCCACGAACGGTGTCGACTTCGTAATGAGCGCCTGCATGAGGACCCAGCACCAGATGCTGGGGGACTCCGCGTAGTTGGAGGAGAGCTCGAGACGAACAACACGTGGCACAGGGCCCATCCCATGCCGGAGAACCCGACCAGGCAGCAACGCGTCGAATGGCATCGGGGGCACGAAGAGAACTGCGGCTGCAGGCCTGTGCCGGACGGGCTGCGTGCTGAGGTCTCTTCGTCCTCGCCCACTGGCAAGGGGCGTCGCGCCGACTAGCGGAAGGGAGCCGAACTCCTAGCGGTTGCCCAACCCTGCATACGCACTGGTGGCTTCGCTCATCTGGGCCTTCAGCCCGATCTACTACAGGGCGTTCATGAGGAAGTTCGACTTTCTTCAGCTCAATCTCATGAGGACGTCGCTCGGGGCCGCCGCCCTCGCCGTTCCTGCCCTCCTCCTGGGGTTCGGGACCGGAACCGGCTACGCCCTGCTGAGCGGGCTGATCACCCTGGCCGTGGGGGACAGCCTCTTCCTGCTGTCGATCGGGGAGATGGGCGCGTCGATCGCCACCCCCGTGGTCTACACCTACGTGCTGTTCGTTCAGCTTACGGCGACCACCGTCGGGGAGACGGTCCCCGCCGCCAACGTGCTTGCCGCTTTGATGGTGGTCGCGGGGGTCTTCCTCATTTCCCGGGGGGGAGGGTCCAAGCCCAGGGCGAAGGGGATAGCGCTCGGGATTTCTGCGGGGCTGGTCTGGACTGCCGGCCAGGACCTGATCCGCGTCGCAACCAATGCCGGAGGGAACGTCGTAGTTGTAGCCTTCGGCCGGGATTTTGCGGCGGCGCTCGCTCTGGCTGCGGCTGTCATCGCGACTGGCAGGATGAGGGCCTGGCCCAAGGGCTTCACGAAGAGAGAGTACGGATTCCTGGCCCTTATCGCGGTCAGCGACCTCGCCCTCGGCTCCCTCCTGTACGTCTACTCGATCTCCGTAATCGGGGTCGCAGTGACGGTGATACTCACGAGCCTGTCCCCGCTCCTCACCCAGATCCTCTCCAAGGCGCTCGGCAAGGAGTCACCATCAATGCGGGACTTCGCCGGGGGGGCGTTGATCGTAGCGGCCGTGACACTTGCGGTGATACTCTGACCGGGCAGCGTCGCCTTTGGGCCTAGCCTCTCTTCAGAGAGGCCGCGACGAATCCCTCGTTGTTCTCCGTCTTCAGGAAGACCGGGACGTTCCTCTGCTTCGTCGCCTTGAACGACACGAAGAGCCACTCACCGGTGCCGAGGTCAGCCGAGCGCTCAAGGACCTCGTAGGGGAGGGCGAAGGCGTCGGCGATCACCATCCTGTCGTACATCCTGGGGAGGGTGCTCACGAAGTAGCTGTGCAGCTGCTGAAGGGCGTTCACGTTGAGCCGGGCGACCCGCTGGGTCGCCATCCAGCAGTGCAGCCTGTATTTCCTCCCCTGCCTCAGCAGCTGCTCGACGGCGCGGTTGGACTGGGTAGTGTACTCCTTGTCGGTGTGCTCGTCGGGGATGTACTCCTGGGCCTCGTCCAAGACGACCAGGACCCTCTGCCTGTTCCCCAGCTTCTTCTTCAGGAAGAGGAGCCTCTTGATCAACCGCTCTGCCGTGGCCCTGGCATGGAGTGGGTCGGGCATGTATATGACGTTCAGCCTCGCGGCGGTCCCCTTCGCGAGGTGCTCGGCGAGCTTTTCCGGGGTCAGCTGAGGCGAAACCGAGGAGCCGAAGTCTCCCGACTCGAGCATCTCGATGATCAGGTCCAGGTCGGACCTGAGCCCCGACCTCTCGTTCACCTTCGCGTTGATGTCCTTGAGCAGGAGCGCGAGCTCCTTCCTCGCGTCTTCGTCGAGCTCCGTGAGCCTGGTGCTCTGCCGTAGCCCCCGTTTCTCGTAGAACTCGGCCGATAGTTTCGTAAGACCCAGCTTGGCAGGAGTGGCCCCGGCCCGGGCATTGTCGACGGTCGATTGCAGGAGCTGCTGTATCCAATTGAGGTCGAGTCCGCCGGCCTCCTGCAGGGAGACCCTCTCGACCCCCCGCGAGTAGACCTTCCTGAGCGCCGCCTCGATAGCTTCTCTCCCCACCGACTCCTCCAGGCTTTCAGGGATCGCCTGGGAATTGACGAACTCGTCTTCGCTGTCGAAGGACTCGGTGGACATGACCTTGGCGTTCTCCCCCAGCCTGTCAAGGAGGTTCACCGCGTACTCCCCGGCGATGTCGAAGACAACTAGGGTCAGGGACGGGTCGCGCGCTAGGGCCAGCCTGACGAGAGCGCTCGTGAGGTTGGACTTTCCCGAGCCCGTGAACGCGAAGAACCCGCAGTGATACCGAATGAGGTTGTCCATGTTTACCGTGAATGGCAGGTTGAACCCGGCCATCGTGCCTATCCGCTCTCCTCCCGTCACGCACACCAGGCGCTCGACGGCGTCCCTCGACAGGAGGAAGGCCTGTGCCCCAGGCAGGGGGGCGTGGGGGGCCCTGGAGAACTCGAGGCTCTGGCCCTCAATTTTTGCGACGTAGGATGTCGGAATCGCCATCAGGTCGATCCAGGTCTCCTGCGACTTGCCCCAGCTCTCCTTGATGGTGTCAAGGTACTCCTTCCTAAGGAGGGTGGGCATCGACGAATCCAGACCAGAGAGCTGGTAGTGGGTCGGGCTCACCCCGACGACCTCGTAGACCACGTACACTGGGGACCCGTCGACGCTCCTTTCTATGGCGATGAAGCTCGGGAAGTACAGCCTGTCGAGAACCTTGTAGCTGAACCTCGCCTCGACGATCGCAAGAGGATTGGATACGGTCAACTCCCTTCCGTCGCTCTTTGAAGTGCGGGAGGTTATCGTGTTCCTCTTCAGGCGGGCATCGAACTCGCCTCCCATCGTGTCGAACGCCCAATGCGATGAACTCATGAGTCTGACCTAGCGCCCCATCCTCGCGTGCTCTGCCTCGGCCCTCTGCTGCCTATAAGTAGTGATGAGGCCGAAGATCTTCCGACGCCGCGAGACCCCGCCGACTCTCAGGTCTGCGACCCCCCGAAGGGAGCTCCGCAGCATCCTCACGTCGGCCTTGACCGCCTTGTCCGCCAGGTAGAGGAGTTGGTTGTGGCCGTAGGCTTCGAAGACTTCAGGGTTGTCGTTCAAAGAGAGGATGTGCAGAACCAGGTTTGAAAGGTCGCTCCCGCCGTCGCCTTCGAAGTAGGCGTCGATGGTGGTCTCTCCGACGCGCTCCAATACCTCGAACCTGCGCACGTCCTTGGAGTCGTGCGCTTCGTCGTACATCCGGTCGAAGAGGAAGACCTGAGAACGGACTGCGGGGTCGCTCTTCAGTGTCCTGAGCTGGAAAAAGGAGCGCGCGAAGAGCCTCTCCCGCGAGACGACCTTGCGGGCCCCGACGAGCTTCCCGTCTATCTCCACCATGGTAGAGTAGGATGAATCGTAGCCCACGGTCCGCCAGGGCGTCCTTATCGAAGGGTTCTCCGAGCTGAGAATGGCCAGGAAGGCCTTGTCGTTCTTGAGCCTAGGGGGAGGCGAAGCCAGCTTAACGAAGCCGGCCGAGGAGGCGAATGGGAGGACGGCCCTGGTGATGTCCGTCGCTGTGGTGTCCTTGGCGATCCCGATGAGCAGGCTCCCTGCCTTCTGCGCCTTCTCGCAGAGCACCCAGAGCAGGAAGAGCGCCACCGTGTTGACGTCGAGGATTGTGAGGTACTGGTCCCCTCCGACGGCGAGCGGGTGCTTCTCCCCTTCGAAGACCTCTTTCGAATAGTCAAGCGACAACGCGGAAACGCGCTCCCAGTAGCCCGCCACACCCTCGTTCAGCTTGAGCCTGGAGTCAGATGAGTCGGCGAGTAGGGCGTTCCCATACCTTGAGTCGAGTCTGCCGATGGCCTTGGCTGACCTCCTGACGTCAGCCTCCCCAACGCCCAGGGACCTCGCGAGCTCCCCTGGGCCCATGGGTCCATGCGTCAGGAGCTTGATCATTGCCAGGGGAAGGAAGCGCCGCCTTGTCGGCACCGCCGTCGCGGGGGACCCTATGCTCACGGCCAACTCGAGGTCGAGCATGGAGACGCGGCGGCCCCCGTTCCAGTCCGCCAACCTGCTTTCACCCCGCTTCAGCAGGTTCCTCGCGTCCCTCGAGAGAGTCGAGAAGGTGCCTGAAAGCGGCCGGTCGAGGAAGACTACCTCCGACTTCTCCACCGCCTTGAGCGCCAAGTAGAGCTCGCCCAGAGTCATGAAGGAGTTCGGTATCCGGTCCATGGAATGTTCGAGCTCTATGTCCAGCTCCGGCTCTCGACTGAAGACTGTTGCCACGTCCTCAGCCCAGAGGGGGACCGCCGCGGACGCGGCGAGCTTTTCTTCCCGGTGCGCCGCCGCAAGGTCGAACCGAAGGTGCCTGCCCACGGTGAACGGGCAGCTGTAGGCGGTGGCGTTGGAGTAGAATAGCATCATCTGAAGCCGCTCGTCAAAGTCCATCGAGCCGTCAATGCCGGTGGCCGTGTGCTCCCCTTCGCCGAAGATGTCCTTCGCCGACTCTTCCGCCCGCGCCACGTCGACGGGGACAATCAGCCGCGACAGGTCATCCCTCCCCCTGAAGCCGTTAGCCCGCTGTTCGAACCGGGAGACAAGTTCGCGAGTCTGTTTGGAGAGTTCCTCGGCTATCCTGGCCGACATCTGCCCCGCGCTGTTAGGCGCTGCCAGTTAATAGCCCCAGTCATACGATGGGACACCGAAAGCCAGAACGTGTTAATAGTTGGGGCCCCACCGGACCGTTTCGTGAGGTTCAGGCTTGAGCACGCGCTGCCTAGGAGGCTCAGGTACGCCAAGGTCTACCTCGAGGCGGGCACTGCCTCGATCTCCTTCTCTCTGGACGGGGCGAACGCCGATTGGCACGCGATAATCGGCCGGAAGCCCAAGAGCTCCCTGCTGTCCGACCGCGAGTATTCGAGGCTGCGGGCATCGGCTCCCGCGACGGAAGCTCTCGGCGACGACGGGAGGATGTTCGTCGTGCGGAGTGCCTCAGGCCGCGAAGAGACGTGGCTCAGGCCCCGATGGACGCTCCTGAGGGCCTCAGGACCGGAGCGCCCGGGCGAGCATCCCGACAAGTAGGCACCGGGTTCCTTACCACGAACCTGTCAAATATCGGCAATACGCCAACACAGTTTAAATTTGAACGTGAGACCTTGACGGTCGGATGGAGAGCGTAGTGGTGCTTCCGGCTAACGGGCTGGAGGCCGCTGTGCAGATCATCGACATGGCGGAATCCAGGGGGGTGCGGCTCAGGCTGCTCGGCGGTCTCGCGTTCAAGAGCCTTTGCCCCAGCGCAAATGACCCGCGGTACTTCAGAGAGAACAAGGACATCGACCTGATGGGCAGACGCGAGGACACCAAGGAGATAATGAAAACTCTGGAAACGCTTGGTTACAAGCCCCGCGACGTGTTCAACAAGCTCAACATGGGGCAGCGCCTGATCTACTACGACCTCGGCAACAGACGAAGGGTCGACATTTTCCTCGATGAGTTCGTCATGTGCCACAAGTTCAACTTCAAGGAAAGCATCCTCGCGGGGACCTACACCCTCCCTGTGACCCAGCTGGTCATGACCAAACTCCAGGTAGTCGAGAAGACTGACAAGGAGTACCTCGACATCCTTGCCGTCTTCAGGGACTTCCCAGTCACGGACGGGCCAGGGGGGATCAGGGGGGATGAGATTGCAGAACTCTGCTCCAAGGACTGGGGGATGTACACGACCTTCAGGAAGAGTATGGAGGCGACGTCGGCGAGGGCCAAGCTCCTCGAAAGCAAGGAACGGGAGCGGATAGTCCCCAGAATCGGCAGGCTGCTGGAGATGATGGAGTCGCGCCCCAAGAGTTTCTCGTGGAAGATGAGGGCGAGGATTGGGGAGAAGGCCCGCTGGTACGAGCTGCCTGAGTCGGACGGCGACTCAGTATTCGGCTAGGGTCTCCTGATTCTTACGACCGCTCCTCCTTCCCTGCCCACTGCGTAGTACGCCTTCTCGTCCGAGATGCGGACCTTCTTGCCCACCGCTGCGACCTTGGTCCGAGCCAAGGTGTGGACCTTGTCCTCCACGATGACGAACAGGGGGTCGCCCTTCCTGACTCCGACCTTCCGGGCCATCTCTGCGCTCAGGAACACCCCCGTGCCCTTGTCGTCGAAGTCAATCCCAACCTGCTCCCCCACAAAGCTTGTGGTGCCCACGAACCCGGTCTTGGTGAACGAGGTCACGTCTACCACGAAAGCAATCTCGCCACCTTCGGTCCCCGTCATGAAGGGTCAGCCTATTCTTCCGAGCCGTCTTCTTCGCCGTCTGCCTCTTCTTCAATCGGGACCTCGTCCTCCACGATTGCCTCCCCGTGCTCCCCCGTCAGCTCCTCCAACGGATACCAATGCTTATTCCCGTCGAGCGCAGGCATCTGGACTTCGCAGAAGCCGGCCAGCGTCGTCCCCGTCAGGACGCCCATCCTGCTGCCGTCGTCGGGCATTGAGACCTTGCTCACCGCGACCGATTCCTCCCCGAAGACAGCTTCTCTATGGGCGTTGACCCTGACCTTGAGCCCCTTCGACGGCTTGACGTCCAAGCGGTGCCTCGGCGCCCCTCGGGTTACTTAAATTCTAAGAGATTCTAATTCCCGCCGAATCATCCTCGCTTCCTTCGCCAGTTCAGATAGGCCGGCCGGCTCCCTCCTCTTCATCACAATGGACGAAGCGAGAAGGGCTACGCCGGGAACGCCTGTGACAGGGTCGGGCATCGCAATGAGGGCGACGCCGAGCTTCCTGATGCCCCCGATCGCGGACCTTGGTTTCGCTGCCCGGTAGACGCTTCGGGACACGTCCCTCGTCTCGAGCGATACCGCAGCCCCTGCCCTGTCGAGGGCGATCCTCGATGCCGAGTTTGTTGCAGAGGAAACCAACCTCTCCCCGCGCTTGGGCTGCACTCCTGCCGCGTGGGGCCGGAGGGCGGGTTAACGCCCGTTGTCAAGAGCGGTTGCCGCTTAGCTAAACTAATTAGCAAGCGAGGCTCATCTTCGATGGTGCCCAAGCTCCTGAACGACGCAGAAGTCGTCAAGCGACTCGCTGCGCTTAGAGGGTGGAAGAGAGAAGGCAAGTTCATCGCGAAGTCCTTCGAGTTCGAGACCTTCATGGACGGCATCAGGTTCCTGAACCGGGTCGCTAGGGTCGCCGAGGAGCTGGATCACCATCCGGACATCCAAGTAAGATACACCCAGGTCAGGTTTTCGATTCAGACCCACTCGGAGGGGGGCCTGACGGCCCGGGACTTCGAACTGGCCAAAGGAATCGACGGGATCGTCCAGTAGCTCGGTCGCTTTCACCGTGACGGTGGAAGACTTATAGCCCATCGGTATACAACCCGGCAGCGACAACTCATGTCCGCACAGGCTATTCCGGCTATGACGTCATCAGGGCAGCCCGTCTTGATTCTGAGGGAAGGGTCAAGTCAGAACAGGGGCAAGGAAGCCCAGAGGAACAACATCGCCGCGGCGAAGCTCATCGCTGAAATCGTGAGATCATCGCTGGGCCCGAGGGGCATGGACAAGATGCTCGTCGACTCACTGGGAGACGTGACGATTACCAACGACGGCGCGACCATGCTGAAGGAGATCGACGTCCAGCACCCGGCGGCGAAGATGCTGGTCGAAGTCTCCAAGACGACCGACAACGAGGTCGGGGACGGGACCACCTCCGCGGTCGTGCTGGCAGGCGCGCTGCTGGAGAAGGCTGAGGAGCTTCTCGACAAGAACGTGCACCCGACCGTGATAGTGGACGGCTACTCGAAGGCGGCCCGCAGGGCGGCCGAAGCGCTGGAGGCCGCGGCGGAGAAGGTCTCTCCAGATGACAGGGAGTGGCTCGTGAAGGTCGCCAAGACCAGCATGCAGACGAAGCTGGTTTCCAGGGAGGCGGCAGAGCTGGCCGAACTCGTGGTCGACGCAACCCTCGCCGTGGCCGAGAAGGGGGAGAAGGGCTACAGAGTGGACATCGACAACGTCAAGGTCGAGAAGAAGCCCGGAGGCTCCCTGAAGGACACGAAGCTCATCCAGGGAATCGTCCTGGACAAGGAAGTCGTGCACTCGGGGATGCCAAAGCGCATCGAGAAGGCGAAGATAGCTCTGATCAGCGCCCCGTTCGAGATAGAGAAGACTGAGTTCGACGCGAAGCTCAACATAAACGACCCATCGATGATGAAGAAGTTCCTCGACGAGGAGACCAAGATCCTCAAGGGGATGGTCGACAAGATATCAGAGGTCGGGGCGACAGTCGTCATCTGCCAGAAGGGGATGGACGACATTTCTCAGCACTACCTGGCGAAGGCCGGGATCCTCGCAGTCAGGAGGGCCAAGGAAAGCGACATGACGAAGCTAGCAAGGGCAACGGGCGCCAGGGTCGTCAACAACTTCGAAGACCTTTCCGCCGACGACCTAGGCTACGCAGCCCTGGTCGAGGAGCGGAAGATCGAGGAGGACAGGTGGGTCTTCGTGGAAGGGTGCAAGAACCCGAAGGCTGTCACCGTCCTGATCAGGGGCGGCACCCAGAGGATAGTCGACGAAGGGGAGCGCTCTCTCCACGACGCGCTGATGGTGACGAAGGATGTGATCGAGAGGCCGGCCATAGTAGCCGGAGGTGGCGCGGCTGAGGCCGAGGCCGCCTACCAGGTGCTGAAGTGGGCCGAGAAGCTCTCGGGAAGAGAGCAGCTGGCCGCGCAGAAGTTCGCGGAGGCCCTCGAGTCCATACCCATAGCCCTCGCCGAGAACGCGGGCCTCGACCCCATCGACGCACAGGTGGAGTTCAGGGCGAAGCACGCCGAGAACGGCAAGTGGTTCGGCATCGAGGCGGCGGACGGGAAGGTGAAGGACATGTACCAGAGGCAGGTCCTCGAACCGCTCGCAGTGAAGCTGCAGATCATCAGGTCGGCCACCGAAGCAGCCTCGATGATACTCCGCATCGACGACGTCATCGCCGCGGGGAAGTCGAGGGCACCGCCCTCGCCTCCAGGAGGGGGCGGAATGGGCGGCGAAGGCGGCGGAGAATTCGACTAAGCAGGCTCGCCAATTCCGCGCGAGTCGGCTTCCAACGATTTTCCCAACCCTTAATACCGCTGACGCCCTCGCGGGCCGAGATTGCGGGACGGGCGGCAGAAGGTCACCTCAGCGAAGATTCTGAAAGCAGCTTCCGACCTCTTCTCTGAGAAGGGATACGCCAACGTCTCGATTCGCGATATTTGCCGTGCGACCGGGACCACCGCGCCTGTGATCTACTACTACTTCGGGAGCAAGAAGGGGCTGTTTGACGCAGTCGCGAAGAAGGGAATCTCGATGGGGGATTTCATAGAGGAACTGTTGCGCACATCTGAGACCAAGAACCCGAGGAAAGCGATAGGCTCCTTCGTGGCAAAGTACCTTTCATCGTTCCCAGAGCACTCGTTCTACCCGGGGCTGTACCTGCGCGACTCGGCGAGCCTTGACAGGCTGAGCGCAGAGATGGCGAGCAGGGACCTGGAAAGGATACGCGAGATGGCCGCGGGAATCATAGAGAGGGGCATCAGGACGGGAGAGTTCAGGAGAGCAGACCCCGCGGCGGCGGCAGACTGCCTGCTCGGGATGCTGAACAGGGTGATCTTCCAGCACATACACTTCTCCAAGACGTCGGACAAGGACTCCTACAGCCACTTCGTGACGGACTTCTTCTTCAGGGCGATGGAGCCCAAACCCTAGCTCAGGGCCTGAAGCCTACTTCAGCTTGGCTGCGTATTCTCTGAGCATCCTGTTGTACATGCTTCTCGGCGGGAAGCCGATGCTGGTAAGGTATGTCGAGAACTTGATTCTCTTCTTGGGGTCCTTTATCTTCCGCTCCATGCTCCGGATTTCCTGGCCCTCCACCGCGTAGGAGGTCGCGTATCCGGGGAACGACCCCTCGTGGGCGGGGAAGAGTTGGAAGTACATGCTGATCCTTGGTACGCCCGTATGCTCGTGGGCCCAATCGAGGAACTGCAGGAGGTCCTTCTTGCCAGTGTTCACCCATACGTCTCCCAGAACCCTGAGGAACCTGATGAGCCTCCAGCGCCTGGTCATGAACTCTATCTCGAGGTTGATCTGCTTGAGTCCGCCGTACTTGTCGAGGACACGGATGTAATCCTTCTCCGCCTTCGTTAGGTTCCTCTTGGTCTCAAGGGCCTTGGAGGCTTCGAAGAACTCCAGCTCTCTGTTGAAGGAGAGCCCCTCTGTTATGGGCCCCCCGAGCGCGCCCAGGGGGACCATCTGGAGCATCGGGAGTTTCCCGACGAAGCCCACGGCGCTGTTCGAGTGGTGGACGCAGTGCCCGTACTCCTCGTGGACGAGGAGGTTAATCATCGCGGCCACCGACTTGTCAGGGTCGCGCTTGGGGTCGGTCGTCTGGAAGAAGTACTGGAACGGCTTGTTCGTGAAGGTGTCGAAGAACTGGGCCGCCCCCGACGGGATCGTCCCGGTCAGGTAGGGCGGGGTTTCGATAAGCTTCGTGTTGTACTTCGGGTTGATGTTGCACACGTCCTCGTTCACAAACGCCTGGACCACCTTCCGGATCTCCTGCGCTATCTTCACGAGCTGCTTTGGGTCCAAACTGGTCCTAGCGTTGATCTTCGCCTCGACCTCTTCGGAGGTGGGTTTGCACCCCAACTGCTTCGCCAACTTCTCCGTGATCTTGGTCGCCCTGGGAAGCTCCTCCTCGATCCAGGCGATGGCCATCTTCTCGAGCTCGGCGGGCGATTCGCTGTAGTCCAGCGCCTTGCTCAGCGCCTTCGGGTAGAACTTCTGCCGCCCCAGCTCGAACCCTTGCTTTTGGAAGATCTTTTCGACATTTGGGAATTCCCCCCTTCCGAACCCTTCGAGCTCGAAGAGCTTGACGTAGTCGGCCACATTCGCCTTCAGTGCATCACAGGCGGCCTTCACCTTGGGGCTCTTGGTCTCTCCTTTCACGGTGTCAAGAATCTCGAGGACCCCTCCGAGCCTGTACAGAGTGAGCGCCTTTACCGCGACTGGAATGGTCTTCTTCGCGTATCGCCTCTTGCAGGCATCCACGTCCTTCATGGCGTAATCAAGGAGCGACAACATGTGAGCGTCGTTCACCCCCTCCTTAACCAAGTGCACGAAGATCGTCCCCACGATGTCGTCCATGACGGGCTGGGGCTCATCGAACATTATTGCAACCTCGAGCGACTCCAGGAGCTTCCTGTGAAGCTCCGTCTGGGCCTTGGCCTTCAGCGCTCTGACCTTCTTGAGGGCAGCCCTGATGTTCTCGTCGGAGGCGATGAACAGCTTCCCCGCGTAGTCGTTGAACCCGACCAGGTAGGCCCCCGAGGGGTTCGTCTCCTTCAGGAAGTCGATGATCTGGTTGTCCAAAGAGACCTTGGCCATGGCGTTTGGCCACTCCAGCGGCTATTTCTAGTTCACTGCGTCGAGAGGCTTGAACTTCTCGACGGTCTCTTGGAGCTCCTTCGAAAGCCCCTTCTGCCAATCGGCGAATCCGCCCGGGGACTCGGGGTACCCGAGGTTGATGTCGACGAGGGCCGCGCTCTTCTTCACCGTATACCTGAGCCCCCTCGCCAGAGGGAGCTGGCCCAGGACCCGGAACCAGAGCGCCGGGCTCATGAACCTGGCCCTGTCGAACGACGGGTGCTTCCGCTCGGTGATCGCGTTCACGTCCTCTTCGGAGAGGAAGTGCTTCATGCCGTAGTTGATCTGGTCGTTGGTGACCGTCTGCAGATAGCGCCTGAGGACCTCGAAGCTGGCCATCGGGTAGCCGTGGGTCTTCATGTACTCTAGGTTGTACTTCCACAGGGAGCCTTCGCCGGTGTCGCCGGCTTCGATGGCCTCGGCGACCACCTTCCCGAGGATGCTCCCGCCGTAGATCGAAGGGCTGATCCCCCCGGCGTCGATGGGCCTGGGCATCCAGGCGGCGTCCCCCACGACGGCGAACCCGTTCGCGACCATGCAGTCGTTATGGCGCCTGACCGGGACCTGCCAGTTCCCCTTCGTGTTCCCGGAGTCGCCGTCCGTCTCGGGCTGCCTCGGATTGCTGATGACCGGGTTGTCAGCGACGTACTTGTCGATGAGGGTCTGGAGGGTGTCGTTGAGCTTGAACCTCCTGTTCCGCCTCTCGAGTCCGGACTTCGACACGCCGAGCCCGATGTTGGTCTTGGCCTTCCCCTTCGGGAAGACCCAGCCATACCCCGCCGGCGCCATGAACTGGTCGAGATGGATTATGCAGTACTCCGGGTCGAAGTACTCCCGCGAGTCCCTGGCGGGGTCGAACTCGAGGATGTACCTCCCCGTGACTACCACGTCGTCGGGGTTGATTTCCTTCTCGATCTTTGACTGGATGGGGAGGGACCGCCTGAGCACCGACGAGGCTCCGGTGGCGTCTATCACCATCTTGGAGGCGACGCTGAAGGGCGAGCGGTCAGACCTTCTCCCCGCTACTCCCGTTATGCGGCCCCCATCCGAGAGGAGAGCCTCGGCCGTCGCGTTGAACATGAACTCTACCCCGACCTTCCTTGCATCCTCGACCTGCCGCCTAGGAGCCAGCTTCCTGTTGAGGATGAAGCCCTCCCCCTCGAAGAGGACCTTCGTCTTCCTGTCTGGAGAGTAAACGTAGACCCCCTTGACCGGGTGCTCGAGCTCTGGGGGGCCGTACCTGATCCCGACGTGCTCGGCTAGGTAGTCGAGGCTCCTCTTGCTCGTGGCGTCGCCGCAGGTCCAGCCGTTGTGCGTCTTCCGCCCGGGTTCGTTCTCGGCGTTCCTGTCGACGACCAGGACCCTAGCCTTCCCCCTCGAGTGGTGGCCGATGGAGGCCGCAGTAATCAGGCCGGACATGCCGCCTCCTGCGATCACGACGTCGTAGTCGATGGTGGGCATTAGTAGGGTTCGCTACTAAAATGCTATATAAGAGCCTTTCTCAGCCAATGGCGCTTGGACGTCCGCGCGCTCGTCGAGCAGATGAAGAGGCTGGGGCTCACCAGCTACGAGGCAAAGTGCTACGTTTCGCTCGTGAGGCTCGGGCCTGCCAACCCGCGCGCAGTTGCTTCCGACGCCTCAATCCCGTATCCCAGCGCCTACGGGGCGCTCAGGACCCTTGCGCGGGAGGATTGGGCGGAACTCGTCACCAAGAAGCCCGCGACCTACAGGGCCAGGAAGCCCCGTTCCGTGAGGACCATGGTCGCCTCAAGAATCGGAACCGCCTTCGACGAACTCGAGCGCATGTACAACCCGCAGCCGACGGAAGAGGGAGAGCTCGTCTACACGATCCGGGGGCGGGAGAAGGTCCTGGCGAAGATCTACGAGCTGGTGGGCGGGGCGAGGGAGAGCCTCGTCCTGGTGGCGCCGACGATGGGGCTTGAGGATGCAAGGTTGCTGGAGTCGCTGGAGGGCGCAATCGCGAAGGGAGTGTCGGTCAGGGCCGTGGGGGACGAGGGAGCCCCCGGGATACTTCCTCCGGGGACGGAGATCAGGACCGGGACGCTTGTGGCGGTCGACCTGCTGGTGGATGACAAGACCGCCCTGATCTCGCTCCCGGATTACTCGGCCTGCGGATGGATCGACAGCCCGGCCGTGGCCAGCCACTTCAAGCAGTTCCTGGAACTGCTCTGGAACACTTCCTCACCTGCATAGGGGAGCAACGCAGTAGATTCAAGAAATCGGCGGCACAGAAAGAGGGGGGCCGTTCGGCTTTGCGCCGAACGCCCGTTGGTGTCTATCCGCTTGTGAAGATGGACTGCCCGGTCGAGGTAGGGACCTCGGGGAGCGATTCGCTCATCCTCTTCTCGGCTATGGCAGACGCCTCTGCGAGTATCTTGTCCGCTTCCTCACTGTTCTCGGCCTGGTAGAACGACGTGCCAGTTATCTGGCCGACGTCAGCCATGATCGAGGTGAGCTGCGCTCCGATCTCTCCCAGTGCGCCCTGTGCGTCAGGCATCGCTTCGCTCAGAGTCGCCCGGACGTTCCTGATCACCCCGATTGCCGGGGCGATCGTAGCCGCGAAGTCTCCGATGTCTGTGACAGTCTGCAGCCTCGTCGTGATCTGCTCTAGGGCGATCTTGGACTGCGTGACTATCTTTTCCATCTTGCGGACTTCGTTGAGCTCGTTGGAGTACGCCTTGCCCGACTCCTGGTCGTGAGCCTGGACGGCTGCCACGGTCTTCTTGAAGATGGAGGTCTCGCGCTGCTTCAGCCGGTTCATCGCCTGGTCCAGACGGTTAATCTCGCCAGTCAGCTGCTGGGTCGCCTTCTGAATCTGAGGACGCATCGGCTTGGGGCCGCGTACGGTCTCGCGTACGTTCTTCCCGAAGCTCTCCTTCTCCTGGGCCTTCCAATCCTTCTCGAACTTGCTCATCGTGATATTCTGATGATACGACGCCGGGTCCGAACATGACTCACGCTGACAAGAACACTTGATGTGGTTGTGAAACTTGCTTAACAAATGTGGATGACGGGAGGCGTCGAAGAAATGGGGGGTCTCCTCACGGTCAGTCGATCTTGTAGCGCTTCGCGAGTTTGACTATCAGGAAGATGACGAACGCGACGATGATGAATGTCAGGACGTTGTTGGCGAAATCGCCGATGCCAAAGGGCCCAACCATGATAGTGTTGATGTTGGTCCCTGGCGGCAACGCCAGCGCCACTATTGGCAGAATCAGGTCTGTCACGAGCGCCTTGACCAGGTTACCCAAGTAGAGACCTAAGATGAAGGCAACTGCTAGGCCAAGGACCTTGTACTGCTTGAAGAAGTCCGAGAATTCCTGAGAAATCCCCTTGGGTGGAGGCGGCGGAGGAGGTGTGGGCTTCGGCGTGAGGAGCTCTCTTATTTTCCTTAGTTCAGCCAGTATTTCCTCGTTAGAGGACACGGCACCAGTTTCCGCAGGGGTGATTTAAGGGGTGGGCCTGCTTTCCTGCTAGATGTTGACGCTGGAAGAAAGCGTCGGAGGGAGGCTAATCCCGAAGAGGGCGCCCAGGAGCAGGCTCAGCACCACCGCGACTATCACCGCCACTATGGCTATCGCTATCGCCCCCAGCCACCCGGTGTCGAAGGCCGCCCGGTAGACCGCGATGAAGGCGATGAACCCGAGGATGAGCCCCCAGATGTAAGCTGAGGGCCCGATGAGGGCGCCCAGGAAGAACGAGACCCCGAATGCGACGATGAAATAGACGATTATGCCGCCCAAAGTCGCACCCATCGCTGCGCCAAAGGTAGCCCTACCACGTGTCACCAGCTTGCCGGCGATGTAGACCGGGATCGACGCGATGACCCATACGATGATGAGCGCAATGAACAGGACTACGATGTCGGGGATTCCCGCTCCGAGAATCGAGGCCATCCCCTGAGGAGAGGCGGCTCTCGTTAATAATTCTGAGCCGAACAGCGTTGGCCGTTAAATCGCCGTTCCCCCTCTGAGGATGATTGTCGGAAACCCTCTCTTGGCCGCCGAGGAAGGAGGACCTGCAGAGGTTCTATCTCGAACAGCATCTTTCGGCCATGAAGATTGCCCAGGCGTACGGTTTGAAGTACGCCAGCCCGAAGACTGCCGAGTCGACCGTACTCTATCACTTGAAGAGAAACGGAATCAGACGTCGCGACACGGCAGAACATATCCGCAAAGTCACTCCGCAGTTGGCCGATGAATGGGTGAGGAGGTACGAAAGTGGGGAGTCCCTCAAGCAGATTGCAGCAGGAGAGATTGACGCGGTCACCGTCTGGAACCATCTCAGGGACCGAGGAGTCCAACTCAGAGACAAGGTCGATGCGCAGATCAAAACGGTGACCAAGTACGAGAGGAAGCCCTTCGCCGGAGACAACCTCGAGAAGTGCTACCTGATGGGGCTGAGATACGGAGACCTAGACGTCGTCAGACACGGCAGAGCGATCCGGGTAAGGCTCAGCACGACGCACCCTGCGATGGCCGACCTGTTCATCTCGAGCTTCTCTAGGTACGGACACGTGCAGAAGTACCCAAGGACCGATCAACTCGCTGGACATGAATGGACGCTGGAGTGTGACCTTGATGTCAGCTTTGAGTTTCTCCTGGCCAAACCATCAGTTGAGGACTTGAGACATCTTCCGCCGACGCAACTTGACTCATTCCTTGCTGGCTTTTTCGATGCGGAAGGGACAGTCTACGTGCACAAGAAGTACGAACGAGATAGCCCCGAACTTCAAGTGACCAACACTGACCTCCCCTTGCTGCGGTTGATGCAAGAGTCCTTCTCTGCGAAGGGGATTCATTCGGTAATCCAACACAGTTTCCAGGCTGCGAACAGGATTCCTCATACAAATGCGAGCGAAATCCGAAAGCTTGCCATCTGGAGACTAGTTGACGTTAGGAGCGCTCTGGAGAGTCTCGCTTTGCGGCATGAAGAGAAAGTGAGAAAATCGAAACTCATTCTCTCCCTCCTGTCTAACGTGACCCAGGCGGACGAATTCCAGCTCCAGTGGCGTGAATTGACAGACTCAATCAAGGAGGGCCGCTCGGAGTTCGTCGGGCGTGCGAGAGAAATGCTTGCGCAGAGACCGGGCAGGGAGACAGGTAAGAAAGATGAGCAGTTTGTGGCAGCTTCATAGAATATTTGTTGATTATTGACCAGAAACTTGCTCATCTATCGCTCTCTACTGGCCAATAATTCAATCCCCAATAGATGAGGGGGATGTCGGCCACGTGGACGTTGCGCAGGAGGTGCGGGAGGACGGCTAGGTTCTTGAAGCTCGGGGTCCCTATCTTGAGCCTGTAGGGGCGGGGGGAGCCGTCGCTCACGATGTGGTAGCTCATCTCGCCCCTCGCGGCCTCCGTGCGGGCATACACTTCGCCAGGCGGGACGCGTGGCTGGGGGCCGAGCTTGAGCCTGACCGGGCCGGGGGGGATCTGCTTTAGCGCCTGGCGGATAATCTTCACCGACTCTCGCATCTCGAGGTGGGCGACGAAGGCCCTGTCCCAGCAGTCCCCGGAGCCGAGGGAAGAGACGTCGAAGTCTAGGTCGTCGTAGCAGCAGTAGGGCTCGTCCCTCCTCAGGTCGTGCTTGACCCCCGAGGCCCTCAGGACGGTCCCGGTGGCGCCGAGCCTTATGGCGTCCTCCTTCGCGAGGACCCCGACCCCCTTGGTCCTCTGCTGGACGAGCGGGTTCCTGTAGAAGATCTTCTCGTACTCGTCCATGCGCTTGTCGAACCAGTCGCAGGTGTTCAGCCCCTTCTCGACGAGGCCGGCGGGCATGTCGTTCCTCACCCCTCCAGGGATCGTGTAGGCGAAGGTGACCCTGGCGCCCCCGATCCTCTCGGCGAGGTCGATCCAGAAGTCCCTGTCCCCCATCCCCCAGGTGATCATCGTGGTGTGGCCCGCGAAGTAGCCGAAGATCGCAAGGAAGTACATGTGGGAGATGATGCGGTTGATTTCCGACATGATGACCCTGAGGTACTGTGCCCTCGGCGGCACGACGTTCCCCATCAGCTCGTCGACTGCGAGGGCGTAGGGCAGGAGGATGTTGGAGCTGTCGAGGATGACGGGGCGCTCCAGGTGCGGGACGTTCTGGATGTAGTTCCGGTACTCCCCCATCTTCTCCTCCCCCCGGTGGACGTAGCCAGGGTCGGGCTCCGAGCGGACGAGGTAGTCCCCGTCGAGCCAGAGCCGGATGCGGAAGTGGCCGGCGCCGGGGTGCTGGGGGCCCAGGGAGACAGCCATGATCCTCTCGCTGTCGGGGGTGAACTCGGCCTCGGTCGCCGTCATGTCATCGCCCCGGAGACACATAGTCCTTGCGGAGCGGCGGCATATCGTTCCAGTCCTCTGGGAGAATCAGGTGGGCGTTGCTCGGGTGCCCCTTGAAGTTGATGCCGAACATCTCGTGTGTCTCCCTCTCGTGGTACTCCGCCCCCGGCCAGACCCCGATCAGGGTGGGGACGACCGGGTCGTCCCGGGCCACCCGTTCCGCGATGGCGACGACGAAGTCCTCGTAGCCGGGCTTGGAGACGGAGCCGACGAAGTAGACGATCTCGAGCTGGTTGACGGCGATCCAGTCGACCCCGCTGACCGCGCTGATGTGGTCGAAGCCGAGCTCGTCTCTGACGAAGAGGGCGAGGTCCTTGACTCCGGGCGGCGTGGTCGTGACCTTGAGCCGCCGTTCCCTCATGTGGTCGACCTTGACGTCGGGGAACCTCCGGGTGATCTGCGCGGCCATCTCCTTCGCCCTGACCGGCTCCGGCTTCGGCGGCGGGGCCGGGGGTTTGGCGGGGGTGGCCTGAGGCGGGGGCTGCGTCTGGCTCGTCGGCGATTTCACCTGCCGCTGAGGCTCGGGAGCCTGCGGATCTTCTCCTGGAGGAGGACGAGCCCCTGGATGACTGCCTCGGCGCGGGGCGGG
>DATFYP010000107.1:0-3579 GCA_035314985.1 Nitrososphaerales archaeon | reverse complement strand
CACGAAATGCTCCCCATCTACGGAGTTCAGTCGCATCCCGAGCGGTTCACATCGGAGAACCCCGAGGGGAACAGGGTCGTGGGGAACTTCGTGGGCCTGCTGTCCTAGGCGAATGAAATGCCAGTCACGAACGTCATCTTCGCGCAAGAGGTCGTCGACAGCCTGTTGTCCTACTCAAAGATGGCCTACCCCGACGAGGGGATTCTCCTTCTCCGGGGGAGGTCCAAGAAGGGGGTGGTCGAGGTCACGGGCGTAGCCGTCCCTCCGGCGGCCGTCCATGCCCGCAGCTACTCCTCCTTCAACTGGTGGATGCTCCCACTCGACATGTCGTACCTCGGGGTCGCCCATTCCCACCCTTCTGGGTACGCGGTCCCTTCGCACGAGGACCTGCTGCACGCGACAGGCAGGATCATGGTGATAATGGGCTATCCCTACGCCAACGACTCCTGCATCGGCGTATTCGACCACAACGGCAACAAGGTCCCCTTCGAAGTGCGTCATGAGACGCATCAACGTTAAATAGCATGAGACGCGAACCTTCCATTAGGTGAAACGCGACGTCTCAATTCAGTAAGGGACAAACTTGGGGCGCTTTGAAGAAGGCCTGGAGAGGCTACAAGGTCGCCAAGGTGCAGAAGAACGTGGCAGACATGAAGAAGTACGCCGAGCGTATCCGGACCCTACAGGGCGAACTCGGGCTTGTCCAAGCGAAGTTCCCTGAGCTAGGTCTTAACTAGGCCTAACTCCTTTTTTTCTTTATCCGAACTCTGCCGAGTGGTTCGTTACTATCTGGTTCCTTACGTCTTGGGCCTGTTGCAGGGTGAACTCGGGCTCGGTTGAAACGAAGACCAGCTTATCCCCGAGATGGAACGTCAGGATGTTCACCTTCTCCCTCTTGATGAACGTGTACTGAATCTTTCCGAAGTACTGGTCCCAGGTGCGGTCTGTGCTGAGCTGGATCGTTATGTTGGCGATCAGCCTGAGGTCCTCGCTCACCGGCTCGAGCGACGGGATTCCCTTCTTCATACCGCCGGCGATCTGCCTCCCAGTACGGTCGAGCACGGCTGCGAACCTCACGCGCCTGTCGAACTTGAATATCTCAGTACAGACCTTCTCGAATCCCGCCTGCAGCATCTCTCCTCAGCACAACGCCGTCCGATGTTATAAGGGCGACGGGAGGGTTCGGGGTGCCGCCGCAAGGGCACGGACCGCTCGGATTTGTTGACTTTACCTGATGTAATTGTGCATTCGGTTTGACTCTGCATTAGATTTGCCCCCTGAGGCCGTTGTTACGTCTGAATATGGTCCTTGAAGTCGCGACGGTCTTGCTTGGCGTCTGCATAGGCGCTATCGCAGTGCTGTACGCTGCACCAAGGGGTTACCTCGGACATCCGCGAAAGAAAGAGTCTGGCGCTGCACTGGAGCAGGTCGAGATGACTTTTGCTCAGACAGATGAGCAGGTAGTGCCTCCGGTTGAGGTGCTTACCACGGCGGCAGAGCCAGAGCCAGCCCCGTCCCCTCCCCCGGCGCTCTACGAGAACGTGCAGCCGGAGGTCTCACCAGTGCCCGTCACCTACTCGCCGCCCTCGGTGGCATCATTCGGGGCTTCGGTCGCAAGGAAGCCGACACGGACCTACAGGCGAAGGACCGCTCCGGTAAGGAGCGCTTCCGCCTCCCGGTCAACGCGCAGCACACGCCCTAAGAAACGCTAAGCAAGAGACGAAAGAGAAGAGTGTGGGTTTCGGTCGGAAACGCCCATAAACCCACCCTCTGCCCATTTTCTTGATGAAAAGTCCTCTGATAGGCCTCCACGTCTCTGCTGCCGGGTCCCTTGACCTGGCCTTCGACCGCGCGCAGGAAGTCGGCGCGACCACCTTCCAGATATTCACCCGGAACCCAAACCAGTGGAAGTTCACGTCTCTCGACTCTGATGTCGTGACGGCCTTCCGCGAGAAGAGGGCGGCCTCGGGCTTCGGCCGGGTCGTGGCGCACATGCCCTACCTTCCGAACCTGGCGTCGTCCGAAAGCGGAACGATCAAGGCGAGCAGGAGATCCCTAAGTGAAGAGATGAAGAGGTGCGACATGCTGGGAATCGACTACCTCGTAATCCACCTCGGTAGCCACCTGGGGCGCGGCACAATGACAGGGGTGAAGAACATCTCGGATGCCGTGAATGAGGCCCATTCAGGAAGCGACGGGGAGACCACTGTCCTGCTGGAGAACATGGCAGGTCAGAAGAACTGCGTAGGCGCGCGGTTCGAAGAGCTCGCATTGATTCTTGACAGGGTGAAGAAGACCGACAGGGTGGCCGTGTGCTTCGACACATGCCACGCATTCGCCGCGGGGTTCGACCTCGCCAGTGAGGACGCCGTAGAGGGGACCATGTCCCTCTTCGACCAGTGCGTCGGTTACGACAGACTCAAGGTCGTCCACCTGAACGACTCGAAAGGACCAGTCGGGAGCAACCTTGACCGGCACGAAAACGTCGGCAAGGGCAAGATCGGCGCTCGAGGGATGAAGGCGATACTACATTACCGCGGAATGCATGAGCGGCCCCTTATCATGGAGACGCCGTTCGCTGACACGAGGGCCATGAAGCAGAGCCTCGCTACCGTCCGCCGTCTGATGGCCTAGGGGCTCAACGTAAAATACCGAGGCGGGGTCGAAGCTTGCGGCGGGCCCGTAGCTTAGTTCCACACCGGAGAGAAGCCAGGCAGAGCATCGGGCTTTTAACCCGAGGGTCAGCGGAAGCCCCTAAACGGGTTCGATTCCCGTCGGGCCCGCGAGAAACTAAGCTCGGAATGAACTCTATCTCGCCGTAATCGCCCAATCTGAACTGTTCGGAGTCACGATTAACAGTTGGGTTCGACTCCCACGTGGCCCGTTGACAAACTCCGCCAAATCTTGGGCTCAACATTCTGTCTTGGAATAAGGATAACGCTTTGGTCTTACGTGAAGGAGCCAGTCTTCCCGCCGGTCGGCAGCCTCTTTGCTTCCTTTTCTAGGGGGGATCAGGAGAGTCAAGGCCTGCGCCTAAGTGCAATTCCCGCGAGGGCGACGATGATTCCCGCGAGAGCAACGCCCGATCCGATTGCCACGAAACCGAACGAGAACGCGAGTGCCGAGAAAGCTGCGACGACAACTCCGATGTGGATCGTCGTTTCCCCTCTATCTAACGCCATCACGTCGCGTTCCAGTCTTTCTCTGTACTTGACCACAAGAGCGAGGAGGACTAAGACGCAGATGAATCCCACGAAGAACTCATACGTAAGCTGGGAGTAATAGTTGCCAAACGTGAGCAATAACCCGACCTCATCGCCAATCAGGCCACCCCCAAAGCCGAAGACGGTCGCATAGACTCTGTTCAATGCGGGATGGGCGGATACGATTCCCAGCCACCCCGCAGTCACCACCATCGCAAGGCCATACCAGAAATGGTGGAAGTGGATTCCTCCGCTTACGATCACCGTGTCCGGGTTCAAAGTGGTGAATATCCGTGCCACGAAGAAGCTTATCATGAAAGAGGACAACGCCAGAAATGCCAAGCCGTGGTTTATCCTGATGCTGGAAACCGTGGCC
>DATFYP010000106.1:0-18465 GCA_035314985.1 Nitrososphaerales archaeon | reverse complement strand
CGTCTTGAATATGCTATTTAACGCTAGTTATAGAACTGCGATTCTTTCGGTTTCCGCCGCAACTCACACCTCAACAGGGCTCAGATGGCGGAAAGGAATCTGATGGTCTTTTCCCAGGCGTCGGCGGCGGCCTGCGGGTTGTGCCCTTCCCAACCGGGCCTGTGGAAAGCGTGCCTGGCGTTGGGGTAGAGCTGGACCTCCGCCCTCTTCTTGTACTTCATCGCAGCTGGCAGGAACTTCTGGAATGCCCAGGGGGTGACCCTCTCGTCGTCGCTGCCAAGGACGAGCAGGATCGGACCCCGCAGCTTCGCGATGTCATCCTCCTTCTCGATGGAACCGTAGTAGTCGACGCAGAAGTCGAGAGAGAGGTCACACGCCGCCTGGAGTGCGAGGCCGCCTCCCATGCAGAACCCCAAGGTTCCGACCTTCCGTACCCCCGCCTTGTCTTTTAGCAGCTCGATTCCATTCGAGATCCCGTCCAAGAGGGACTCTTTCGTCACTGAGGTTCTCAGTTTGAAGCCCTCTTCCAGAGTGGTCGCCTTCTTGCCCTTGTAGAGGTCGATGGCCGCCGCCGTGAACCCCCTCGCAGAGATGTCGGTGGCTACCTTCTCGACGTAGGGGGAGTAGCCAAAAATCTCGTGAATTATCACTAGGCCCAGAGGCCCCGGCGCTTTCGCCACAAAGAATTCCCAGTCCCCCCGTTTCGTCAGCAAGATAACCTGAAGCTCGTCGAGTGGCGATTCCCTATGGCTATTTGAAGGCGACGGAGGACATTCGTCTGGGTCGCCGTGGGAGCCCGTAGTCCATCCGCGCCTTGACGGGGGTGAGCAAACCGTCAACCACGTCCTCCCGGACCGAAGAGCGCGGCCTCTTCAGCGGGTTCCCGTATCCTCCCCCTCCTGCGGTCCGGATTTCGACCTCGTCTCCCCAGTCAAGCACGAGGGTCGACTTGGAAGGGATCCTAGAGTCTCCTTCTCCTCTGTTGAGGATGACTTCGGTGCGACCGCCAGTACCTCCGCCCAGCAGCCCCCAGGGAGCGTGCCTCTCCCTCTCGGCGAGTATAGTGAAAGTGGTCCCAGGAGAGAGAATCCGGTAGCGCCTCACCAGGCCCGAACCGCCCCTGAACCTCCCAGCTCCGGAGCTGTCGGGCCGGAACTCGTACTTTGTGATCATCAGAGGAAGGGAGCGCTCGATCTCTTCGATGGGAGTGTTCATGGTGTTCGTCATGTTGCACTGGATGCCGTCGATGCCGTCCCGCTCACTGCTGCCTCCTAGGCCCACTCCCATGGTCTCGTAGAATGCCCATTGGGAGCCGCTGAACTGGCCGCCCACCATCACGTTGTTCATTGAGCCCCCTGCGGCGGCGGGCACCAGTCGGGGGGCGGCCTTGGAGAGGGCTCTGTAGATCAGGTCGGCGTTTCTCTGGCTGGTCTCGACATTCCCGCCGCCGACGGGATGAGGCGACGTTGGGTTGAGGATGGTGCCGGGCGGGGCGCTTACCCTGATGGGGGCGAACGCCCCGTGGTTCGCCGGGATGTCGTCGCCGGTCAGAGTGCGCAGGACGTAGTATACCCCTGAAATCGTCACGCCGAACACCGAATTCAGTGGGTAGTCGACCTGGACCGCGGTCCCGGCGTAGTCGACTTCGACCTCCCCGTCGAGAACTCTCACGGCGACCCTGAGCCGGAGGTCCGTGCCGTCTGCACCTTCGAGAACTTCCTCTGCCGTGAACAGACCCCTTCTGATTGCGGAGAGTCGTCTCCTCATCATGGTCTCCGAGTGGGCGAAGGAGAATTTGCCCGCTGCCCTGAAGGCGCCTAGGCCGTACTTCGCGATGAGTCCGTGGACCCTTCTCTCGCCGGTGAGGTTTGCGGCCACCTGGGCCCGCAGGTCCCCTCGCCTCTCCCCCGGGGTCCGTGAGGCTGAAGAGAACTCCTCAAGCGTCTTGGGAACGAATTCTCTCCTTGTGGTCAAGCGGGTCGGCTCCACGACCGTGCCCTCCTCGAACAAGGTCGACGATCCCATTGAAATGCTCCCGGGGACTTTGCCTCCGACGTCGGCGTGGTGAGCCTTGTTCGCCGCGAATGCGACGAGCGAGCCTGAGCTGTACACCGGACACACGACGGTGACGTCGTTCAGGTGAGTCCCGCAGATATAGGGGTCGTTCGACATTATCATCGAGCCTTCTTCGAACGTGGGGCCTCTGCGCTTGCACAGCTCGATCAGGTTCCTCAGCCCCCAAGGAAGCGAACCCAGGTGGACCGGGATGTGCTCGGCCTGGGCGAGGAGCCTCCCCTCTGAGTCGAAAATGGCCGCGGAGTGGTCCATCCTCTCCTTGATGTTGGGCGAATAGGCCGCGTTCCTGAGGGCGAGGCCCATCTCTTCGCTGGCGTAGGCCAGGGAGCTGCTGATGAGCTGCATGGTCACGTCGTCGCGCTTCATTTCCTCATCCTCGTCCCGAAGGGCTCGACTCTCCACTTCCATCCGGGGTTCACCACGAGCGTTGAGTCGTACTCCTCGATGATGCAGGGCCCCGTGCCGCCATCGCCGGTCCGCAGCCCGTCGCGGTTCAATACCGGGGCAGCCGCGGTTTTCCCGGCGAACCAAGCCTTGCGCCGGCCCGCCGAATACCCCCGGCCGCCTGAAGCCGAATCGATGGACGGTACATCGCCTCTGCGGATCACGGCCTTGACCTTGGCGTTGACTACCTGGAGCCGATCGTCCGTGGAGTAGCCGTAGATCTCCTTGTGCCTGCGGTCGAACGCCCTCTTGAGCGCCGCTTCTCCTCGGTATGGCATGAGGAGCTCGTGAGACTGTCCCTGGTATCTGGCCTCAACGAATCTCATGAGAGTGAAGCCGCCCAGTCCTTCTTTGCTCATCTCCTCCGAGGCGAGTGCCTCCAGCTCCCTGAACCGCCTGCTAAGCGAGTCTGCCGCCCCCATGACCGGGCTGACGAAGGTCCGCGTGAGGTCAGCCACTAGAAGACCGTACGCCGAGAACATCCCCGCGTGTATGGGGACGATGACCTCCCTGACCCCCAGTTCCTCAGCGATATCGCATGTATGGACTGGGCCGGATCCTCCAAAGGAGATCATGACGAACTCCCTTGGATCCCGTCCCCGCTCTACGCTCACTATTGACATGGCCTTTGCCATGCTGTTGTTTACGAGCCGGACGACCCCCTCGGCCGCCCCTTCTGAGTCAGTCCCCAGCCGCTCGCCGAGCCTAGCAAGGGATTCCCGGGCAAGGGAGGAACTGATGGGCATCCTTCCCCCGAGCAGGTGCTCCGGGTTCAGCCTGCCCAGGACCACGTTCGCGTCGGTCACGGTGGGCTCGGTCCCGCCAGTGCCGTAGCACGCTGGCCCCGGGTTCGACCCCGCACTTCGGGGCCCCGCCGCCAAGGCCCCGCCCTCGTCAATCCACGCCACCGTTCCTCCGCCGGCGCTCACCTCCGCGAGGTCGATGAACGAACCCCTCACGGCGTAGCCGCTCCCCCTTATCGACCTCCCACTGTGGGTCCTTCCCGCCGCCTCAAACTCCTCGACGACCTCGGGTTCCCCTCCGACCACGGCTCCCGCCTTCGCCGTAGTGCCTCCCATGTCGAATGTGAGGACCTTGTCGAGTGACAGGGTCTTCGCCAATTGTCTCGATGCAAGAACCCCAGCGGCAGGCCCAGACTCGACAGCCGCGACCGGGTGGGTAGCTGCAAACCTGGAGGTGCTCATCCCTCCGTCTGAGTTCATGATGTACAGGGGGGCATAGGCGCCTTTCCGCCTCAGGGAGCGCTCAAGCCGAGAGAGGTAGCCGGACATCAGTGGGACGAGTACCGCGTTCACGGCGGTCGTGCTGGAGCGCTCGTACTCCCGGTACTCCCTGTCAATCTCGCACGAAAGGCTGACGTTCCCGCGGAACCCCTGTCTCAAGAGCGCCTTGCGCATCTCGACTTCATGGACAGGGTTGGCGTAGGAGTTCAGGAAGCAGACAGCGACAGACTCGAAGCCTTCTCTGGCGATTGTCGCCGCGACGTCCGAGGCGCCTTCACGGTCGAGGGGCTCGATCACCGCGCCGCCGGCGCTCACCCTTCCCCTGACGGTGAATCTGTCGCGCCTCCTGACCAGGGGGACAGGCCTCCTTGCCCGGAGGCTGTAGAGTTCGGGGCGCCGCTGCCTGCCGATCTCCAGGATGTCCCTGAACCCGCTGTTGGTCACGAACGCGGTCTTGGCGAGGCCCGACCGGGTCAGGAGGGCGTTCGTTGCGACCGTTGTGGCGTGGGAGAATAGGGCCGCCCTGATGGCCCTGGGACCGAGTCGGGAGATGCCCTGCAGGATCGCATCTGACGGGTCTGACGAGGTCGGCACCTTCTCCACGTGCAGGCCATCGGAGTCGGAGAGGATGACATCGGTGAATGTCCCACCCACGTCGACGCCGATTTCAAGTGGCAGAGACCTTCGAGACAATTCTCAGGACGGAGAGCCATCCTTTCTCTTTATACAGTCTGCCTTTGGGCGCCGGAACGGGGCGGCATGTTCAGCGACTACAGGGGAATCCCGTGGGAGGCGAGGCTGCTCATCTACCTTAGCTTCATCCCGTTCATCGCCATCGGGTTCATCTACATCGACCTGTCCTACTTCCTGCCCACCATCCAGGGCGTGAGCCCCTTCTGGTCGGGCCTCATCATCACGACAATGGGGATGACGCTCGTCGCTGAGAGTATTCCGATGGGGATACTGGCCGACAGGTACGGCAGAAAGAAGATGCTGGTCCTCGGGAACCTCTGCGCCAGCCTGAGCCTGATAGGATTCGCGATGACGGATGCGATCCCCCTGCTCTTCGTCGTGGCGGTGCTGGAGGGGACTGGAGAAGCCGCCTACGCGGTCTCGGTGGGAGCGCTCCTGGCGGAGAAGGCGGGGGACGTGAAGAGGACGCCGGCGTTCTCACTTCAGTCGTTCCTCAGCTGGATTGCAATCTCCCTGGGCGGGATTTCGGTCTCTTCGGTGGTGGTCTTCCAGTACGTGGGGCTGGACGTGAGGGAGGCCCACGTAGCCCTCTACGTCGCCATCGGTCTGCTGAGCCTGTCCATAACGCCGCTTCTGTTCAAGATCAAAGAGGGTTCGATCACGAGGAACAGGCGCGAGATTCTCCCCCGCAAATCTGGGGGCGTGCTCAAGAAGTACGTCGCCTACAGCGTCACCATAGCGGTCGGGGCTGGACTCTTCGTCCCGCTCATGGCATTCTGGTTCAAGGCAGCCTACGGAGTCCCCGATCAGACCAGCGGGCTCGTCCTGGGCCTGACCAACCTCGTCACCGCGGGGATCGTGTTCATCACGCCAAAGCTCGCGAGAAGGTTCGGGCTGGTAAGGGCTACTGTCATGACCCAGGCCGCTTCGACGGTCTTCATGGTCGCCATTCCTTCGTCCCCGACTTTCGCGATAGCGGCAGTGATCTACATGATGAGGGTGTTCCTGATGAACCTATCCAGCCCACTGACGCAGTCCCTCATCATGGGTCTCGTCTCCCCGGACGAGCGGGGGATGGCTTCCGGGATAACTGCCGCGCTCTGGAGGCTGCCGAACTCCCTGTCGACGTCGGTGGGGTTCGTCCTGATAGGGGCAGGCTACCTCGGGCTCCCCTTTTACATCGCGACGGTGCTCTACGTGGTGGGGATCAGCACGTTCTGGTTCATGTTCAAGGACGCGAAGCTCCCGGAAGAAGCGAACAGGGTTCAGGCCTTCAGGTAGTCGTCGAGCCGTGACGGCCCCGAGGATGACCGCTGAAGGTCTGCCACCCTCACTCCCACGAGTCGGACGGGCCTCCCCTCCTCTTCGAACTCCCGGAGGAGAGTCTCCACGGCGTCCGCCAGGGGCGACTCGCTGTCGGTGTGGCTCGTGAGGCTCTTCTCCCTGGTGTGGGTCTCGAATCCTCTGAACCTGATCTTGATGCCACAGACCCTGTAGAGGTATCCTGCCGACTTCACCCTCCTCATCAGCTCGGCGACCGCGTCCGCCGCCTCAGCGCGCACCGTCCTGAAATCGGTCACGTCCTCCTTGAAGGTCCTTTCCACGCTCAGGGACTTGGGCATGTCCTGCTGCCTCACCTCCACGTTCTCCTGGCCGTGGATTACCCCCCACAGCCAGACCCCATTCTTCCCGAACCAAGAAAGGAGCTGCTCCCCCTGGACCCGCTGGAGCTCCCCGATCGTCGCAATCCCCTTCTCCCGCAGGAACTCCTGGGTCTTGCTGCCTATCCCGGGGACCACAGACACGGGCAGAGGAGCAAGGAACTCCTCCACGCCGTCGAACGGGACGATGGTCAGGCCGTCTGGCTTGTTCCTGTCTGAGGCGATCTTTGCGGCTGACTTGTTCGGAGCGACGCCGATAGAGCAGGTCAGCCCGTTGTTCCTCCTCACTGCCTCCTTGACCGATTCCGCCAGCGCCGCAGCGGACTTCCAGTCCGTTGCCATGCCGCTGACGTCGAGGAAGGCTTCGTCGATGCTCGCCTGCTCAAACTTCCGGGCCAGTCGCTTGAGGGTCGCCATGACGTCTTCGGAGGCCCTTTCGTAGAGAGCCCAGTTGGGCCTCATGTAGACGGCGCCGGGGCAGAGTCTGTAGGCCTGTGAGATGGGCATCCCCGACCTCAGGCCGAACCTCCGGGCCTCATAGGAACAGGCCACCACTACCCCCCTCCCCTTGCCACCCTCGGGGTCCGCTCCCACGACCACCGGAAGGCCCCGAAGCTTGGGGTCTTCCCGAGTCTCGACCGAGACGTAGAAGGCGTCAAGGTCAACGTGGAATACGACCCTCTGGCCGCTGGGCAAGAATCAGTCAGCCCCCGAAGAGCGTCTGCTGCCTATCACCCGCCGGCTTCCACTCGAGCTCCATGAGCCCCAACAGCCGCCGGAACTCGTTTGCGGACTCCGGACTGAAGCCAGCGAAGTGGTTGTTGAAGAACACGTATCCGCTCTCGAACTTGCCTGCCTTCTCCTCGACCGTAGTCGCCCAGCGCTTCAGCTCCTCCGAGCGGTCCTTCTGTATCCCCGTGAACTCCGTCAGCTCCCTGTCCCCGACCAGCCTGAGGTAGATGAAGTCGGCAGTCACCTCCGGCGGGGTTTCCAAGTACTGGTTAAGGGACCAAGCCATCGCCACGTTGTTCTCGCGCAGGAGTCCGTAGACTTCAGGTGTGAACCAGGACTTGTGCCTGAACTCGATGGCGTGCTTGAACTCCGGGCGGAGCCGCGAGAGGAACTCCTTCAGGATTTCCAGGTGGCTCGAAAGCTTCACCGATGGGGGGAGCTGAATCGCGATCGGCCCGAGCTTGGGGCCCAGCTTGTTGAGGACGCTGTAGAAGTAGACGAGGGCCGACTCTGAGTTCTCGAGCTTGTTGTCGTGGGTTATCTTCTTGGGGAGCTTGGGGGAGAAGAGGAACCCGGAAGGGGTGTTGGCCCTCCACTGGTTTATCATGAACGGGTTCGGTACCCGGTAGAAGCTCGAGTCTATCTCCACACAGTCGAAGACGCCGGAGTAGAACCTCAGGTAGTCCTTTGCCGCAAGCTCTTTGGGGTAGAAGATTCCCTGCCAGTCCTTGTAGGACCACCCGCTGCAGCCGATCCGCAGTCCTTCCAGTTTCAACGTAGCGGGGGCTGCGTGCGAACCTTAAGAGTTGTGCGGACGGGTCTGGGACGGAAAACTGATTTTGGTGCCTCAAGGTCTAAATATCAGAGACTGCGTCTCGGTTCCGATTCGGGGGAAAACGTTTGTCATCGGGAGATCCTGACATAAGGCAGCAGGTGGAGGAGAACAGGGGCGCGCTGAAGAAGCTGCAGCTCCTCATTCCTGGCCTGAGGGGGTACAGGACCAAGGAGGACATCCGGGTCTCGGACGAACTCCTGAGGAACCAGGCGGCAGACAGGCTGGACAAAGTCAAGGGAAACCTGGAACAGCTCCGCAAGCAGGCTACGGGCGCCGGCGACCTGACCAATCTGACGGGAATCGGCTCTCTCATTTCCCAGACGCAGGGCTTGAGCGGGGAAGTGCGGCATGCAGCCCAAGGGTACGCGGGCTGGGTCGCGCCCATAACTATCAACGAGGACAAGCTGAACAAGCTCTACGACTACGACTTCTCCTTTGTCAGCTCGGTCCTCCAGCTGGACGAAGCCACGTCGCCGGGGAAGCTGAACTACGACGGCTCGGCTCCCAACTCGATCCAAGCAACGCTTGGCCAGCTCTCAAGGAGCCTCATCGACCTCAGGCAGAAGTGGTCCATCAGGATGGAGGCGATAGAGGGGATCGCCCTCAAGTAGCGGTGATTGAGATGTTTGGAAAGAAACCTGACGCGACGACCAACAAGGATGGGAGTGTGTTCGGGTCCACTACCATCAACTGGGAGGATGACAAGAAGCAGGGGAGCGTCCTCTACAGGTACCCCCGGAACATCCGCATGAACGATAACATCATAGTGAGAGAGGACGAGACCGCGGTCTTCTACAGGGACGGCAAGGTGCTGACCTACTTCGACCAGCCCAACAGGTACGCCCTCACCGACATCAACGCGCCGATAGTGAAGAACCTCCTAAAGTTCTTCGTCGGAGTCCAGCAGGAAGCGGCGGTCTTCTACATACCCAAGCGTTACATGGACGGCAAGTTCGGTAGCACGCAGCCCTACCAGTTCACCGACCCGACATTCGGGATCGTGAACCTCAGGGTCTTCGGCGAGTACAGATGGAAGATTTCATCCCCGGAGCTGTTCATCAACCAGTTCGTGGGGACATTCAACTCCGAGACCTCAGAGGACGTGGAGGACAGGGTGAAGGAGCAGATGGTGATCCTGGTCTACAACGCCCTCGGGAAGATGAAGCAACAGGGGCTCAAGGTGACGGACTTGGCCGCCAACCTCACCAACATCGAGCAGGTCGTCCTGTCGACCGGACCCGACCACCTGGGGCAGTTCGGGATTGAAATCAACAAGCTGTCGGGACTGACGGTAAGCCTCCCCGACGAGGTACAGAAGGCCATCGACACCAGGTCGGAGATGTCGGTCCTCGGCGTCAACTACATGCAATACCAGACAGGCAAGGCTATTGATGACGCCGCCAAGAACCCCTCGGGGGGGGCTGGAGTGACTGCGGGGCTCGGTGCGGGGCTGGGGGTCGGCTACGCCATTGGGGGACAGATGGCCCAAGGCATGGGGCAAGCGCAGACCAGGAGCTGCACCAACTGTGGGTCATTGATTCCGATCAGCACGAAGTTCTGTCCCAACTGTGGGGCGGAGCAGTCACAGCCGCAGGGACCCCCCTCAGCAGGCGGGACGCCCAAGTTCTGTCCCAACTGTGGGAACCAGGTCGCCGGAGGGACGAAGTTCTGCGCCAACTGCGGCAAGCAGCTCTAGGGTGAGTGCAGATGTTCTGCCCAAAGTGCGGAGCCCAGCTTCCTGACGACGCGGCCTTCTGCTACAAGTGCGGCGCGAAGATGGTGACGCAGGGACAACAGGGTGGGGTGCCATCCGGCCCTGCGGTCATTGCACCCATGGGTGCGACCCAGCTCAAGTGCCCCAGCTGCGGGGCTCCGATATCTCCGAAGTTCGGGGAGATGATGATAACATGCGAGTATTGCGGAAGTAGCGTCTCCCTCGGAAACGAAGGGTGGAAGAGCATTAACAAGCACACCATGCTCCCCGTGAAGACAGGCGGACAGGATGAGGCTCTGAAGCTAGTCCACGAGATGATGGACAAGGGTCTCCTTCACCGGCATCTGCAGGAGTCTTCGACCCTTGAGGAGATGAACCTAGCCCTTGTCCCCTACTGGCTTGTCCCAGTTTCGGCCAGAACGTCCCTGGTCGCCGTGGACATGGCGGCTGAGGCGGGCCAGATTGCGACAACGGCCGCCCTTGCGGGAATCATGGGAGGAGCGATGAGCGGGAGAAGGGGCGGGGGCGGAGGGTTGCTCACGGGGATGATGATGGGGACGATGATGACAGGCGGCATGGGCGGAGGGCAGGGAACCAGGAGGGCGTACCAGCTGGACAACGACTACAACTTCCCGACCATCGCCCTCAAGGCTTTGACAGAGTACCAACCTAAGGACTACCAGTTCAAGCTCGAGGAGCGCACCCTATTCGACGAGACGAAGGTGAAGGGAATCAAGGTCCTCAACGGCGACGTCGGGGAGGACATGGCCAAGAACCAGGCCAAGACCATGGTAGACCAACTCCAGTCGGAGAAGGCCCATGCGGCTCACCACATGATCCAGCAGCTTTCGACCGAGTCGGACGTGGGCGAGGCTGAGCTACTTCACGCGCCCGTCTGGTTCGCGAGGTACGCGCACAAGAGTAACAAGATTGTGCTCGTGCTTGACGCAAACTCGGGCGGCGTGATCAACAGCATCGGACTGTAGGTCGACCGAACCGACTGCCTCCGAAGGCGCAGGGGCTTCTCAATCCAGAAATAGACCCCGTTGAAACTGTCAGCCATGGCGACGAGCAAGCAGGGGGTGCCGCTGAACATACCCCCAGATGTCTGGCAGCCGCTGATGGAAGTGAGGGCGCAGCTCGACTCTCTCTGTCCGGGGCCACCAACCCCGGTGGAGGAAGCGTTGAGAGAGGTCATCAACCACTACAAGCACTGTCCGAAGGCGATGGACGAGGCGGACGACTTCTGCGAGCGGGCCCAGGCGTGGAAGAAGAAGGGCTAGTCAGGGCCAAATAGTGGTTCCGGCGCAGGACGGAGAATGCCAGCGAAGAAGGTTGGCGAGGTCAACCTCTACTATGAGGAGAAGGGCTCTGGCGAGCCCTTGGTCTTTGTACACGGGATTCCTACAGACCATAGGGCCTGGGCGTCCCAAATGGGGCCGTTCTCCTCGAGGTTCAGAGCCCTGGCCATCAACAGGAGATATGCGGCGCCGAACGATAGGCGGGGGGACCTGCTCGATTCCACCGTTCAGAACAACGCGGCCGACCTTGTAGGGCTGATCGAGGAGCTCTCGATTGCGCCCGTGCACCTTGTCGGGCATTCCTATGGGGGCTTCATCTCTGCGCTGGTCGCGTCTGAGCACCCCGGGGTGGTCCGCTCCCTGGTCCTCGTGGAGCCTGCTGTCTCGACCATGCTCGTGTCAGACCCCGCAAGCCGGACCCAGATGCTTGGGCTCCTCGTAAGAAGTCCTTCTGTGGCGCTATCTGCGAGGAGGTTCCAGACAAAGTCTCTGCACCCTTCCCTGAAGGCGCTAGACCGGGGGGACATTCAGAGGGCGGTCCAGCTGAACGTAGAAGGGGTCCAGGACGCCCCAGGAGCTCTGGCCCGGCTCCCCGAGGAGGTCAGGAAGATGATGCTGGAGAACGGAAGGACGATTGGAGAGCTCAGGACCAGTTTCCCCGGTTTCACGGCCGCCGAAGCGAGAAAGATAGCCTGCAGGACTTTGGTCGTGAACGGCGAATCGAGCCCGCTCTGGCTGCGGCGGATCGGAGCGCTGCTCAGGCGCTCAATCCCGATGGCGGAGGGAGGGACAGTCTCGGGAACCAGGCACTTCCCTCACGTAGAGAACCCCCAAGAGTTTAACTCGATGGTAATTGGTTTCATCGGGGAGAGTGCACCTGTAAGATGAAGTTCAAGACCATCAAACAGACGATAGTGATCGACGCGACGCCCGACGAAGTTTACGAAGCGTACACTGATCCGGGGAAGCATTCAGAGTTTACGGGCTCGCCTGCTACCGGGAAGGCCAAGATCAGTGGGCGATTCACAGCCTGGGACGGCTACATCTCGGGGAGGTTCCTGGAGCTGGAGAAGGGGAAGAAGGTAGTGCACGAGTGGAAGACGACGGAATGGCCAGCAGGGTATCCACCCTCTCTTGTGAAGCTCACCCTAAAGCCGAAGGGCAAGAAGACTGAGCTGACGATGGTGCACTCGAAGGTTCCGGCCGAGCAGGCAGGGAACTACGCAGAGGGATGGACTGACTACTACTGGGAGCCGCTGAAGAAGCACTTTGGGACAAGCAAAGAAGACTAGGAAAGAAGGACCAGACTCTCGGCCCCCTTTTTCCCGCTGCCCGAAGTGCGGCACCGAGAACGCAGCCCCGGGGAAGGAATGGGTCGGAGGAGAGAAATCGAGCAAGCCGATGGCGGTGTGGCGGTTCGTATGCTCCTCCTGTAGGACACATTACGTCGCTTGGACCGACTCGAAGACCGGAGATTTCAGAGTGGTGGCGCGGGAGTAGGCGCCTAGGACCGCGGCCTGAACTCGAACCCGCACTTCATGCAACGCCTCATTCCTGGCGCGTCGGTTATGACCTGCTTGGTCGCGCACCTCGGGCACTCGACTGTCGAGCGCGCTGGGGCAATCTTGTCTTGGTGCTGAGACCTGACCTTTTCAATCGCGTCGTTGTACTTGCTCCGCCCGTAGCCAGGACTCACGGCCCGACAGGAACTTCGTCAGTCTACTAAGGGTTTGCTTTACTCTACTTCCTCGAGGGTGAAGGTGAAACGGGCTCCGGGGAATTCGCCGGTCCCTACCCGCTCCCAACTCACCTTGTACTTCTTGGTGACGTTCGCCCCTATGATGCTGATCTCTTTGGGCACCTCCGAGAAGAGTTTTTCGACCTTTGCAGGGTCCTTCGTGAAGATCAGGCTCCGCCTCCTTTTCATCAGGTACTTCACGGCTACGTTCTGATGCGCATGCCCTTCGACCTCGATCTTCTCCGTACCGATGTCTATCGTGAAACCCCGCTTGGCCATCGATGGCGGATTCGTTCTCAGTGCTAATTAAGCACTAGTGATGAAAATTCGACGCCTGAAGGTCATCGATGGCATACGCGACGACGGGCGCGCACCTGAAGGCCGTGATGCCCGCTTCTTCCGCTTGTCAGGAACCTCGATGCTACTGCCGCTTGATGTTGGTCACGAGCAGCTTGAACTGGAGGGTCTTGCCCGCCATCGGGTGTCTACCGGTCCGTCCGTATGCCTTCTCGGGAGCCAGGGTGACCTCCTTGGTTTCGTTGACCTTCATCCCCGCGAGCGCCTCCTCGAACCCTGAGATGACCTGGTGAGCGCCGAGCGTCACCTGAAGCGGCTTGTAGTCCCTGGCTGGACTGAAGAGCCCCGCCTTCACGGCTTCGACCTTCATGCTGGTGTCGAAGATTCTCCCTCCGGGGAACTTGCCGACATAGTGGACGGAGACTACGTCACCGTTCTGGGCCGATATCTCGCTCAATGTATTCGAGGCAGTCTGAGGCGGTCTTAACGATTACGCCTTCCCCGCTAACTGGGCTTCTTCACTGGGGCCCGCACGTCTGATGAAGGCAATAGCAGCCGCAGTGAAGCCTACGAAGACAGCCGATACCGCAGAGGCGATGCTCTCGACGCCGATCGAAGCTGCGGTCGCGAAGCTGTTCGCACCAGCAGGGGAGATGTAGTAGATCGCCGCGCGCCCTGTGAACCCGCCGACGAAGGCTCCGAGGAACAGGTAGGAACAGACCGCCAGGTACTCGCCTTTCAGGTCGAGGCTGCGGCCAATCACGTACACCAAAAGGAAGAGCAGCAGGGGGTTCATGGCAACTCCGACAAGGCCTAACGCAAGAACGAAGGAGGAGTACGCCTGCGGGTCCAGCCCACGTGAGATCAGGCCCACGAAGGAGTAGTCCGTGTATCCCTGGAGCATGCCCTGGGGAAGGACAGCCAGCAGAGAAACGAGCAGAATGAGGCCCCCGTTGCGCATGCCTGCGTTGGCGTCTTCGCGGGGCTCTAATAAGCAACAAAGCCGCCCCTCGCTGTTCACGTCAGTCCGGTTGGGCCCTGCGTGTTTCAACTTCCGTGTCTCGCTCAGGTCTCGGACCTTTCATCGAACGAAGGGAGCCTTCGTGCTCATCGGCGGCCGGCCTTGGTGCTAAGCAAGGCGCTCCGCACCTCCTCCGTTCGGCGAAGGGCAATCAGCCCGGTTCGTTCGAGGAAGGGTCCCTCACCTTCCTGAGAGATGGTCGTCGAACCATGCTCGGCCCTCACGGCCTCGAGGCATGGCGTTGGGCCTGGTGGCGTCCCGGAATATTCCCGGCTTCGCGCGTAACCGGTGGCGTCGCGGGTAGCCTTCCCTGACTTTTGCCCTGCCAACAGCGAGAGAGCTGGACGAGCAATGCCCCGCGGGGCTGTTATCCTAGCTTGGCTCCCCTTCCTGACAAGTAACGAATTTTCTGTTGACCATCCTATCACGAGACTGAAGATGTGCAGAAGATTCTCTGCGCTGAAGCGCGAGCGGCGGGAGAAGCGTCGGTTGTTGACCCCTGCTCTAAACTTGTCGAGGCTCCGCCAGAAATGCCCCTACTGGGAGCAGGATGCCGTGGCTGAGTCCGCGATTCATCGGAGGATGAAGTCGATCGTCAGGAGGGAACTCGAGCGGGAGGACTACGCCGTGCAGGAGGAGCCCCTCTTCCCGCCGACAAGGCGGGTGTCCTGGTCCGCCTACAGGCCGGACCTCCTGGGCCACCGTAGGGAAGGAGGCGAAGAGGAGTTCGTCATTGCAGAGTGCGAGACTCACCCCAGCATGAGGAGGTTCCGGGCGAAGAACTTCTCGAGCGTGTGGTTCCAGCCGTTCCTCTTCCAGACCGGGTCCATTCGGCGGATCCTGGCAGTCCCACAGGGGAGACTTCGGGCCGTCGACCTCGGGCTGAGGAATCAATGGGAGGTCTGGGTACTCGGGGGTGAAATGCCGATCTGCAAGATTGGACGGCTTGGGCAGGGTGAAACGCAAGCGCATGGGAATCTACCGGTGCACGTCGAGCGAGTGGCAAGTAAGTCCGGCAAGGAACGGGCGTCGTCTCCAATCCATAACTGATATATATCGCTCCGCACTTTATCACTTTCACTCGTCCGGCCAGGAAAAGGATGGATTCGCGGAAAAGAAAAGGTGTCCGGGAAAGCCTGGGCGCCTGGTACCAGTCCGCGAGCGGGATGGTGGCACGCGTAGAGACGGGGAAACCCGGACTTCACGAAGGCCAAACCGAGGGCAAACCGGGGCGGTGGAGATGAAGGTACGCTACGAAACCACCGTCGGAGGAAAGCCACATCCCTCCTGAGAGCCGGGCGAGGCAAACAAACAATAGCAGCACTCTTCGTACCGGAACGCGGGAAGCTTGAACAGGGTCCTGTTCCGTGACAGGGTCGATGCGGGGAAGAAGCTCGGAGAGACTCTGAAGAAGACGATGAAGAAGGACGTGGTAGTTCTAGCCATTCCCAGGGGGGGCGTGGTGGTGGCCAAGGAGGTCGCCGACGCATTGGGGGCTCCCCTGGATGTGATTGTCACCAGGAAGATCTCTCCCCCGGGCGAACCGGAGTACGCCCTGGGAGCGGTCACGCAGGAAGGCGAGGTCATAATGGACAGGCAGGCGGCCGAGTCTCTGGGGGCGGACCGCGACTACATTGAAGCCGAGATTGCCAAGAAGAGGGAGGAGGTGAGGGACAGGACGAAGAAGTTCAGGGGGAACAGGCCTTTTCCCTCCCTTGAAGGGAAAGTGGTCGTCATCGTCGACGACGGGATAGCTACGGGGAGCTCGGTGGGGGCGGCGGTGTTGTCGCTCAAGAAGTTAAAACCGAAGGAGATCGTGGTAGCCGTCCCGGTGGCGCCGGCCGACGCCGTCGAGACGCTTACTGACGACGGAAACCGGGTGGTCTGCCTCGAGACTCCCGGGCCCTTCTTCTCGATAGGAGAGTTCTACGGGGACTTCGAGCAGGTTGACGACGATGAAGTCAGGCGAATCCTGGACGGCCGCAGGGCGGGGCGCCGCTGAGCTTCAGCCCTTTAATACGAAGAAACGAAAAGGGCCTTCGGTTGGACGTAAGGAGATTCAGGGGCGACCTCCGCACCCTCGCCCATCGGGCCTGCATCGGGGACGGCGACGAGGTGAAGACGAAGGTCCTCGCGACAGCCGACGTCCTGGTCGGGCTGTACAAGAAGAACCTGGTGAAGATCAACCATTCTGCGCTGGAGCTGGTGTGCGCCCGCAACCTCATCAAGCGGGGCTACGAAGTTAAGGTCGAACACAGGCTGGACGGGTCGCTCGTGTGCGACGTCTTCGGGGCCAAGGGTGAGGGCACGCTCATCGTGGAGATCGAGACCGGCTTCATCCCCCCTGAGGCGGCGCTGCAGCCGGCGGCATACGCGAGGAGCAGGATAGCCAGCAAGATAGCCAGGTACAGCAGGTTTGCCGGGAAGTTCGCCCTGGGCACCGCCCGTTCATACGTGTTGGACATCCCTCCGTTCTTCATCACCCCGGCGGGGCTCAGGACCTCCATCGAAGCGGAGGGAATCAAGACGCTCACAGACGTCTACTACAGCAAGCCGCCCATAACCATCCCTGAACTGATGCGCGCGCGGGTGCACTCGATTTTCGTCGTCGATGTGGATTCGGGGACGACGGAGGAGCTCGACCCGGAAACGTACATGCGAAGAGCGTCGAGCTATTCAGGCCATCATTACAACGCCCAAGGCTTATATGTGAACCAGTGAAGAACGGTCGAGCCTGGTGCGGAGCGAAGTCTCTGTTGTCTGAGCCACGGATGAGTAAGGCGGTGCTCGCCAGCGCTCTTTTCGGGATAGGAGCCCTCCGCTTCGGAAGGTTCACCCTAGCCAGTGGGAAGACGAGCTCGTACTACCTTGACATGAGGGTCGTCCCCAGCTACCCCGATGTCTACTCAATCGTCGTCCGGGCGTACAAGAACCTCGCGAGCGGCGTGGGCAAGTCCGAGTTCGATGTGATAGCAGGCGTGGCGACTGCTGGGGTGACCTTCTCCTCTCCGCTCGCATTCCTGTTGAAGAAGCCCATGGTCTATGTCAGGAGGGAGGAGAAGGGGCACGGACTCGGCAGGCTGGTGGAAGGAGCCATCCGCCCTGGCCTGAGAGCGCTCGTTGTGGACGACCTCGTAACGACAGGGGGAAGCATGCTCGCGGCAGTCGAAGCACTGCGAAGGCTCGGGTGCCGGGTCGACGATGCGCTGGTGCTGGTCGACAGGCAGGAAGGAGGGGCGGCAAACCTGATAGAAAGAGGGGTGAGACTTCACTCCTTCACGGATGTAAGGGAGCTGGTCGATATAATCTACAGGGCCAAGAAGGTCACGAAGAAGGAGCGCGACGCCGTCCTTCGCCAGGTGGAGGGCGGGGCGCCATGAACCCGGAGGCGATCCGCGTGGACGTCGGACGGCTGCACCTCTCCAACCCTACGGTTCTCGCTTCGGGGGTGCAAGGAGCCTCGCTCTCGAAGGTCCTTGAGGCCCTGAAATACGGAGCGGGGGCAGCGGTTACCAAGTCGGTCGGGCCGGAGCCGAGGGAAGGGTACCCTGAGCCGACCTTGGCTGAAGTGGACTCCGGGATGGTAAACGCTGCAGGCCTCCCCAACCCTGGGGCGGTGAGGTTCTCTGAGGAGCTCGCTGCCTTGAGCGAGAGGTCCCTTCCAGTCATAGTTTCAATCTTCGGGGGCGACGGCGGGGAGTTCAAGGCCGTCACAGAGGCCCTCGACGGCAACGACTTCATGGCATACGAGCTGAACCTAAGCTGCCCCCATGTCGCAGGAGTGGGAACCGAGGTGGGGCACCACCCCGACGTGGTATACAGGGTAGTGAAGGCAGTAAAGTCAGCCACCAAGAAGCCGGTCTTCGCCAAGCTATCTCCGAACACCGAGAGGCTCGTAGAAGTGGCTCGGGCAGCGGTCGAAGCCGGGGCTGACGGGTTGACCGCGGCAAACACCGTGAGGGCAATCTCGGTGGACATCGAGACCGGCAAGCCCGCGCTCTCCAACGTCTACGGAGGGCTCTCAGGGGGAGCAATCAGGCCCATCGCACTCAGGTGCGTGTACGAGCTAAGCGAGAAGTTCGACGTGCCGATAATGGGGTGCGGGGGGGTGTCGAAATGGGAAGACGCGGTCCAGTTCTTCCTGGCGGGCGCCGACGCGGTGCAGATAGGGACGGCGACCCTCCAGAGGTTCGACAGGTTCAACGAGATTAACATGGGGGTCCTAGAATACATGGAGAGGAAGGGGATGCGAACCCTGAGCGAGCTGGTTGGGGCCGCCCACAGGAACGGGGGTGGCCCAGCCCGCCAAGACAAGGGAGTGGGGTCTTGAAGGGGTTCAACGAAAGGATGCTCTCCTCGGCCGAGGAAAGACGCAGCAGGATAGTCCTGGCGCTCGATTTCTCCGGCCCGTTCGAGAAACGCCTGGCCCGGGCCGAAAGGGTCCTCGGGGCAACGCAAGGCCATTTGGCAGCGGTCAAGCTGAACCACCACCTGCTCCTTCCCTTCGGGCTGGAGGGAGCAAAGGGAATCATCTCCGCATGCAAGGCAGGGGGCCTTCCGATCATCGCTGACCTGAAGATGAACGACATCGAGTCCACGAACCTGAACATCGTGGATTCTCTCCTCACCTATGGGGTCGACGCGGTGATAGCGAACCCCTTCGTGGGAAGGAAGGAGGGACTGGGGAGGGCGATCGAGGAAGCGCACCT
>DATFYP010000105.1:0-2449 GCA_035314985.1 Nitrososphaerales archaeon | reverse complement strand
GTAGAGCCCCCACCCTTCCACGAAGGCGGTCACCCCGCTGTACCTCCTGAAGTCGGGGATGCCAGCCAACTCCTGTGCTATTGCGATTTGGAGGTGGTGCCCCGGGATTGACTCGTGAAACGCCAACGTCTCCGCTTCGTACCTGGGCCGGGTCTCCGGGGCTGACGTGTTGATGTAGTAGCTCCCGGGCCGAGACCCGTCGGCCGCCGGCTGACGGTAGTAGGCGATTGTGGAATGCTTCTCCTCATGCTCCTCCATTCGCACTACGGCGCAGTCTGCCTTGGGGAGCCTGCCGAACCACTTCGGGATGGCTGCCTTGGCCCTGGAGAGGGCAGCCTCTGCCGTGGCCGCCACTTCGTCCCGGCTCTCGAAGTACAGCGAACGGTCGGTACGGAGGCGCTCGAGAATCTTGGCCCTGTCGCCTGTCCCGAACACCTTCTGGCCGAGCTCCTCCATCTCCGCGTTGATTTTGGCCACCTCCTTCAATCCCGTCTGGTGAAGCTGGTCCGGCGTCAGGTCGAGAGAGGTGTGCACCCGAATCAGCTTGGCGTAGGCTTCCGACCCACCGGCAACATGCATGATTCCGGGGCGCTCCTGGGGGCGTGCGCGTGAAAGCACATCCGACTTCAGATACTGCAGGTAGCTGGAGAAGGCTGGCCTGATAGACTCCCTCGTTGCAGCCGTCAGCCCTTCCTTGAACTCCCGGAGGTCGGCCTCGGGCCAGTCCCTGTGCGCCTGGGCCAGGGGTCTCTCGAACGGCCACTCCTCGTCTTGCTTCGAGAGCAGATCCTGAAGCTCGTCGAGGGTCTTCTCCACGCAGATGCGTACTGGCAGCTTGCCCTTCGCCGCCCCCCGCTTCAGGTTCGAAACGTGATCGTCAAGGTACAGCCCCATCGCGCGCCAGCGCTTCACCATGGCCCTGCCCTCGGCCGGGGTCCTCACCGGCTGATACGATTCTGTGTTCTGGAACTCGACCTGGGGGCCACCGAGGGGGTCGACGGTCCACTCCTCAAGGCCGCATGAGGAGTAGTCCAGCTGTGCCTGCGCGTCCACCAAGAGGGCCGTCCGGGTGAGCCTGTCAGCGCCGGTCAGCGGCCCTTCATTGATCTCTCTGCACCGGCTGAGGACCGCCCCGTAGTCTTTCTCCCTTCGCGAGCGCCCCCTCTGCGTGATGTCCGTCAGGCGGTCGTCGAAGCGCCTGTCTCCCAACACTGTCGCGTACAGGGGCTCGTCCGCCATTCGCGACTCCCAGTACTCCTTGGCGAGTTCGGCCAGGGACCTTGATTCGGCTATGGGTTCCATCTTGCTCTCGGCCGGTGCGGGGTCATACCATATTTGAGTCTCATCTCTGCCGTCGCGGAGAGCGCTGGGAGGCCCACTGGTTCAGCCCATCTGGGCGACTCTTTCCGGCCTGATCCTGATTATCACCCTCGGCTGGTCGGCGCTGTGGGCGGGATACTTCCTCCCGTTGTACTTCATCGAGAGCCTGTCGATCCCCTCCTCGGCGTCCTTCTTGGTAATCTCGATTGCCTTCCCCCGTATCATCACCGTCGAATAGGGGTTGGCCATGTCGAAGACGCAGAGAGCGACCCTGGGGTCCCTCCTGAGGTTCCTATAGCGCTGCCTCTTGGTGGTGGCGTTAATCACCACGACGTCCCCCTCTCGCTCGACCCACACGACGGCGACCTGGGGGGACCCGTCCGGCATGATTGTCGCTACGCTTGCGAAGTTCTTCCCGTCTATCAACTTCTTCGCGAGCTCCGTCAGGATTGCCATGTCGGGTCTGACGCGACAGGCCACTGATAAAGCCTGTCGGGGCGACTTCGGAAAACCCCGCCCTAGGACGGCTCATGGGGCGATTTGGGGTTCTGATAGGGGTGCTCCCGCTGGGCACCCGCACCCGGGGGCGTGCCCTCCCCTTCTTAGGGTCCCTGAGTACAGGTCGGCCTCCAGCTTCCTCCCCGTCTTCTGCTCCCACTGCTCGACGGGCACTCCGTACTTCTGCTGGATCCTGTCGCGGTACCATTCGGGGACCACGTTGAAGGCGCAGAACGGGATGATCCTCTGGTCCGGGGTCAGGTAGTGGATGTCGCAGCGCTGCACCCGCTCCACATCATAGTTGAACTTGTCCTGGAAGTGCATGAGGCCGAGGAGCATCGACTTCTGATGGAACTGCCCAATGGCTTGGTAGTCGTGCCTGATCAGCGCGTCCGTGACCAGCTTCGCGAAGCTCAGGCCGTGGGGCTGCTTCTCCTTGGTCACGAAGCTCTGAATCTTCGCAAGTACCTTCGAAGCGACGACGTAGCGGTTCGACCCCGACTGGATCTCCTCCTGCTTCTCCTCGAGGTACTCCATCAGCCCATCGATGTCTACGAACTCCGGGAGGGGCACCATCCTCTTCCTCTCCGAGTCGCTGAACACGTAGGTCGCGGCTCCGCAAACGAAGTGC
>DATFYP010000104.1:0-2866 GCA_035314985.1 Nitrososphaerales archaeon | reverse complement strand
TGAGGCGACGCCTCTGAGTGGTCGGCGCTCATCGGGATTGCGCGGGCCCGCCACCGAGGGCTCTATCCTGTCGAGGTCGACCACGACCACCTCCGAATAATCTGGTTCTTCTCCGCCGACGAAGAGTCCGGCCTGAGCCGTGTACTTCCTGACGAATTCGACCTGCGCCCCCGGCCGCGCGGTCCCCGCAAGGTATGCGAGCGTGGCAGCATCCACCGGGCAGTAGCCGACCGTCGCCCCGTATTCGGGCGACATGTTGCCGAGTGTCGCCCTGTCCTGGGCTGAGAGGCGTCCGTAGCCGTCTCCGAAGTACTCCACGAAGGAGCCTACGACGTTCTTCTCCCGGAGCACCTCTGTGACCGTCAACACCAGGTCGGTCGTCGTGACGCCCTCCTGCAGGCTCCCTGTGAGCTTGACTCCAAGGACTCTCGGTATGGGCATTTGGTAGGGCTCTCCGAGCATCACCGCCTCAGCCTCAATCCCCCCGACGCCCCAGCCGAGCACGCCTAGCCCGTTGACCATTGTCGTGTGGGAGTCAGTTCCGACGAGCGTGTCGGGGAAGGCTTGCAGCTCGCCCGCCCAGTCGCTCGTGGCGACCACCTGCGAGAGGTATTCCAGGTTGAACTGGTGGCAGATCCCCTTTCCCGGGGGGAAGACTCTCATGTTCTTGAAGGAGGACTGCGCCCACTTCAGGAGGGAGTAGCGTTCGCTGTTCCTCTCGTATTCTCTGTCTAGGTTCGTGGAGAATGCGGTGTCTGTCCCCCAGGCGTCCACCTGGATAGAATGGTCGATGACGAGGTCGATGGGGACCCTTGAATTGATGCGACCCGGGTCGACACCCGCTGCCGCCGCAGCGTCCCGCATCGCGGCAAGGTCCACGACGAGAGGGACCCCGGTGTAGTCCTGGAGCAGTACCCTGTAGGGCATGAAAGGGATCTCCCCGCCCACACTCCTGGGCCAGTCGGCCAAAGCGTGCGCAGACTCCAGGGCGCCCTGCACGACCCCCGAGTGCCTGGCGGCGTTCTCCAGCAGGATTCTGATAGAATAGGGGAGGCGACCCACGGCGTACCCCATCTCCTCGAGCTTGAGGAGGTTGAACATGGTCGCACGCCCCGTCGGCGCCTGGATCTTCTCCTTGATTCTGTCGACGCTCTCAAGCGGCATTTTGGACTGGCTCTGCCATGCCTTGCTCGCTCGTATTTGAATTTGCGGAGGCATGGGGCCCCCTGAGGAAGGACGGCACGATGGCGATGATGTCAATCACGGCCATCAGAATGTAGACGCGGCTGATCGCCGCCGCGAAAGCAGTCCGCTCGGCGAGCGTCAGCGCGGTCGGGTTCAACGAACCGATGATTTGGGTGATCCGAGAGAAAGGCAGACTGAAGGTCATGACGAGGATGACGAGGTTGAGGCTGAGGGTGTAGCCCACGTTGAAGAAGGTAGCCCGGAGCCCCGAGGCGACCGCCCTTCTCTTGACCGGGACAGAACCCATCACCGAACTCATGTTGGGGGACGCGAACATCCCGAGACCTACCCCCCCTAGGACCAGGTATGCCGCCAAGGTCCAATAGGGCGTCGAGACCCCCAGAGTCGAGGACAGAAGCAGCGCCAGGCTCATGACGACCAGGCCCGCTGTAGCAAACAGCCGCGTGCCGTACTTGTCCGAGAGCCGCCCGCTGATTGGCCCAACTATCAGGAAAGCCACGTCAAACGGGAGGATCGCCACCCCGGCTTGGAAAGGAGAGTACCCCTCCACGAGCTGAAGGTAGAGGCTGACGACCAGCATGAACGCCCCCCAAGCGACCGCGTTCAGGAGCTGGGTGATGATTCCTCCCGTGAACTCCCTGATCTTGAGCAGCTCCAGGTCAAGGAGGGGGTGCTCCCTGGACAGCTCGATGCGGACGAACAGGGCCAGGGAGAACAGCGAGGCGACCAATAGCCCCGCCGAGAACCAGAAGTCACCGATGCCGTAGGCAGCGTAGGTCAAGCCAAGAAGCAGAGATGAGATGAAGAAGGTGAAGGTTGCAAACCCCGGCCAGTCCATCGGGGGGGCCTTCCCTCGCGTCCCCGTATCTTTCAGGCGTCTGATGGCCCAGACCGTGCCGAATATGCCGATGGGGACGTTCACGTAGAAGAGGAACGGCCAGGCAAGGAAGTTGAGGATGACCCCGCTGACCGTGAGCCCCGCCATCGCGCCGGCCCTGAAGGCGATCTGGTTGATGCCCAGGGCGGTGCCCAGCTCGCCCGCGGGGAAGGCATCAGCTATTATCGCTGCGCTGTTGGCGAACAGGGCGGCCGAGCCGAGGCCCTGCGCGATCCTGGCAGCGATGAACGCGTCCGGACTATTCGAAAGCGCTGTCAGGACCGACCCGATCGTGAAGAGGGTGAAACCAGCGGCGTAGATCCGGACCTTTCCGAACATGTCGCTTATCCTGCCGATGAAGAGCAGGGCGATCGTGCTGCCTATCGTGTAGGCTTGCGTGAACCAGATTGCCTGTTCGGCGTCGGCGTGCAGCGCTGCCGCGACGGTGGGGAGGCCTACTATCAGCACACGCCCGTCGAGGCCGCTCATCAGGACGCCGACGGTCGTCACAGTCAGCACGGTCCACTTGTACTGCAACTGGCCCACCTAGAGCTCCGCCGGCTCCTTCATCTCGGCCCTGACCTTCCTGAGCGCGGCGAGCGTGGACTCCAATTCACTCCTGGTCAGGGTTGACCCGAGGCTTCCCGCATACTGCCTGAATCTGCCGGATATGCTCGCGAAGATGTGAGCCCCCTTCACGGTCTGCTCGATGACGTAGAGCCTCCTGTCGTTCTCGTCTCTCATCCGCCTCACGTAGCCCTTCTTCTCCATCCTGTCGACCAG
>DATFYP010000103.1:0-5581 GCA_035314985.1 Nitrososphaerales archaeon | reverse complement strand
GATGCTCATCTTCGACCAGCGCTACTCGAAGTGGACGCTCGGGGTCCCAGGGGTCATCTTCCTCCTGGCGGGGATACTGGTGATCTCCGGACAGGTGTTCGACGCCGAGCTGGCCACGCTTCTGATTCTGGGCGGAGTGTTCTTCATCAGGGGGTTCAACGTGGACAGGACGATCGCCGACCTGCTCCACAGGGGGCCCACGGGGTACATGAGGCTGTTCGCGACCGTCACCAGCGTCCTGATCTTCCTGGTCGGGGTCTTCACCGGCTACGGGTACATGCTGCAGAAGGCGTCGCAGACAATCCTCCCCGGCGGGATGAATGCCCTTCAGGCAGTCACGAGCAACCCCTCACAGTTCTTCGTGTATGGGGGGCTGCTGATAGGGAGCCTCATCAACGGGAGCATCGTGCTCGTGTGGGCTGGGATGGCAATCTACTCCACGGGGGCGCTCCTCTCGCACGTGGCCAGGGACAGCGTCAGGTGGCGGCGAGACGCCTTCGTCATCGTCATGCTCGCGCTGCTCTTCTTCCCCGTCGACACCTTCTCTACCTTCCTGATCCAGGGCGGGGCCGTCGAGAGCTACCTGCTCATCGACTACGTGCTGATCGGCCTGGCGGCAATCTTCGTGCTCACCGCTGTCATCTACCCCAGGGTAAGGACGAAGGAAATCCCTCAGAAGGAGTGATCGGTTGCAAGAGTCGGTACTGCGACTCCTAGGGGTCTACAGGGTCTACCAGAGCCGTCTGAAGTCACAGGTGAAGTCGATGGGGGTGCCGGGGCACATCGGCATCATCCTCGACGGGAACAGGAGATGGGCGACGAGCCAGGGGCTGGCGTTCGGGGCGGGGCACCTGAAGGGAGCGAACGTTGCCGAAGACCTCCTCGACTGGTGCCACGAACTTGGGATCAAGACGGTGACCCTCTACATACTGTCCATGGAGAACCTGACGAGAGAACCGGAGGAGGTCAAGGAGATACTCTCCCTCCTTGAGGAAAGACTGGGCAGGCTACTGTCGGACGCGAGGATTCCGAAGTACAGGGTGAAGGTGAAGGCGATCGGTCAGATCGAGCGTCTCCCCCAGCCCGTCAGGGATGTCCTCGCGAAGATCGAGAAGAGGTCGGAAGGGTACGGGGACCACTACCTGAACATAGCCGTCGCCTACGGGGGAAGGGCGGAGATCACCGACATGGTGAGGGCAATCGCGCAGGACGTGCAGAGCGGGAAGCTGTCGCCGGACCAGATAACCCAGGAGACGGTGGCAGGGAAGCTGTACACGTCGTTCCTCCCGAACCAGGAGCCGGACCTGATAATCAGGACCTCCGGGGAGGAGAGGATGAGCGGGTTCATGCTCTGGCAGGGGGCCTACTCGGAGCTCGTGTTCATGGACGTCTTCTGGCCGGACTTTCGCTACATCGACCTTCTGCGGGCCATCAGGACGTACCAGAGGCGCACCCGCCGCATGGGGAGGTGAGGCGGCTGAGCCCGCGCTCGCCGCAGCACGCGGGAAGCAGAAATAAAACGAACCCCGCCTGACTCGACGTTGTGGCAACCCGGACGGCATTCCGAACGCGTGGGTTCGCTCTGGCGTGCGCTTCTTCGGCCCTTTTCTCCCTCCTTCTGATCTGGCTGGGATTCTATCTCCTCCCCCGACCGCCGTACCCGACGTACGACGAGGCGGTGAAGATGTGCGCCAACTGCACGTCCAGGGTGGCCGTCAGCCTGCAGTTCCAAGAGATGGTGTTGCAATACGGAAGGACGACATTCATGGCCAGGAGCCTTGCACAGTTTGGGGTGGGGGCGCTCGCCGCGGTTTCGCTCGCCTTCGTTCTTCTCGCCATAGGTGCGAGCGACGCTCGTACCTCCAATCAGACTGCCAGGAGCTGGGGGGAAGCGACGCTCGCCGGGGGGGTCCTCGTCTTCCTCATCTTGGGCGCCGCGGACATCTTCTACGCCAACACGGGCGACAGGTCGAGCGTCGCCTTTCTGCTGATCACCTGGGCCGAAGGGGGCCTCGGCAACCAGGGCTTCGGAATCCTCGGCACCCTCGTGTTGGCCGTGGCAGCGGTCGGGGCCACGGTGGCGGTGGGGCTCAGGAACGCAGTGCTCCGAGTCGTCGCCCCCGCCGCCCTCGCGTTCTCGGTGGGGCTCCTGCTGTTCGACTGGAAGGAGATCTCCATTCACGCGACAGATTTCCTAGCCACGCTGACGGTGAACCACACCGACGTCCTGAGCAACTGGACGCTGCTGGCGGCGTCTGGCGTCCTGACCTTGGCCGGCGCGGTCGGAGCCCCCAGGCCCCTCATGTCCTGGGTCCACAGGGGACGGGGTCCTGCGAGGCCGGCCGAGTAAAGGAATCGGCCCGTGGTTCGGCCGTTGCTATTCGCGACGCGGCCCTTTCCGCCTGTTCCCGCTCCAAACCGTTATAACTGATGGGCGGTCGGGGGGGCTTTGAAGAATGAAGATCACTCTGGGGACGCTGAAGGACAAGGGGGACGACCTGGTTGCATTTCTCGAGCCTCGGGTCGGAGTCAAACCTTCGATCTCGGGCGACTCGGTGGAGATAGACGACGACGGTATCCGGAAGGGGGTCAAGCCCCGCGACGTGAAGACGTACATCAAGCGGTTCCTCTTCATGAAGGGGGTCAGGAAGAAGTACAGGGTCTTCGTGAAGGGGAGGGAACTGACAGTACAGGAAATCGAGGTGGAAGAGGAGGAGGAGAAGGCCGAGAAGGAGGGGGGCAAGGGGCAGGAGTCCCCCAAGGAGGAGCCGGCCCCCGAGCCCGAGAAGGAAGAGCCCAAAGAGGAGAAGCCGAAGAAGGCGTCCACCAAGAAGCCCCGTGGGAAGAAGAAGGCCGAAAGTGAAGGCTAGCCTCGACCAGCAGTTTTCTTGCGCTTCGCTCTGGACCTGCGCACCCCTATGAGCAGCACCCTTAGGTAGTTTCTAGACTCGCGAAGCTGCTTGAGGGAGTTCTGGAGGTCCCCGGAAGCGAAGCTCTCTGCCCCCCTTCGAAGATAGGCGAGCGCGAATCTGATCGCCTGCCTTTCGTCGGGGACCTTGTAGACCTCCTTGTTCACGAAGAGCCCCGGGCTTTCGCTGTCCAGTTCCACCTTGATGAAGGCAATGGACTTCTCTACGTCTACGTAGGCCCGCCAGGTGGATTTCACCTGTTCACCAGTGGGATCGCCGGAAAGCGAGTCCTCGAGCGCAGAGAGTCTTGACTCGGCATCTTTCAGGTCGGACTCCGTCTCCTCTCTCCAGTCACCCAAGGTCGCGGCTCGCCAAGGCCTTTTCTTAGGTCGGTTTACGTTTTAGCCATTCAGACTTATAACCCACACTCGGACGGCAAGGCTCTGTTGCCCAAGAAGGAGGAATACAAGGTGGGCGGAGCCTGCTTCGTCGAGCTCGATTCCCTTGTCGAGCTTGGAAGGCTTTCGTGCGCGCTTGAAAGGGCGCCCTTCCCGCTTTTCGCGTTCAAGCACGGAGGGTCTGTCAGGATTGCCGCACAGGCGGACCTCTACATGGGGACGCCGATATTCTACTTCTTCGACTCCGAAAAGGCGGGGGAGTTCCTCGCGTACAGGAATTCGGGGGACGGCGAAGACGTGCAGCTCGTCGCCTCGGCAAACAACGCCTCGTACCTCTACGCTCCCGTTATCAGGATCAACAAGATGCCCCCTGCGCTCTCCCCGAAGAAGGACTTCCAGGACAAGTTCATGTCCGTCGAAGTCCAGGACCTTCCGAGCCTGGTGAAAGTAGGGACCTACAAGATGCTCTTCGAGGAGCCCCCGCTTCCGCTCTTCGCCTTCAAGAACGGGGAAGGCTGGATCATCGGAACCTTCGCGAGGATAGACGACTACGAGGAGGCCTCGATATTCTTCTACGCCAAGATGGAAGACCAGCCCCGGTCGGGGTTCGTCAAGTACTCCCCGGACAAGCTGGCTGAGACCTCGTTCGTGAAGAAGACCGACGAGCACGGCTTCTATTACATCAAGGTGGTCAGGCTCATGCAGGCCCACCCCTTGGTCCAGTTCTAGGTTCTTTCAGCCTACCCCGGTTCCCAGGCTCTTGATGTGCTCTTCTGCTTCGGCCAGAATCATCTTCGAGTTGTCGAACGACGCTCTCTGCACCGCCTCTTCGTAGCGGAACCAGCCGAAGCCCTGGTGCTCCTTCGATATCCTGACCTCACCCACAGGGGTTTCAGCGAGGAGATACACCACCTGCTTGTGGACGTTCCTTCCTTCTCTTCTGTAGTAGTACTCGATGACGCGTCTGAAGCCAGGAATCATGGAGATGCTGGTGAGTCCCGTCTCCTCTGCCACCTCCCTCAGCACTGTCTGGAGCTCGGTCTCCCCCTTCTCTCTGTTGCCCTTCGGGAAGTCCCAGTGGCCCGCGTTGAGGAGGAGCAGATAGTTTCTCCCTTCGTAGGCCGAACCCTTGAAGACGACCGCTCCCGCCGAGCGCTCCTCCATGCATAATCTGGTTCCCTAGGCGCTCCTATTAGTTTTCCGTCATAGCCAGCAGCTTCCGTGAAGGACCTGCAGCATCGGCCGGGTCGCAGGAACCCAGGCGAGGGGCCTGGTAACCCGTTTGGTGTTCAGCCGGGCCCGAAATCCTCTCCGTCTGCTCGCTGGCGCCGGGAGGATTCCGCGCGGGGGCTCGGGGGGAGTCAACGGAGCCACTGGAAAAGCTGATAGGGCAGGTGATTCGCGTATCGGATTCGTGGGAGTCCACAAAGACAGCGTAGACATCTGTTCGCGTTGCAGGCACCCGCGGTCTTCCCACAAGGGCACAAAGGGCGCGTCCAGAGACGGCTGCGACGCGGGAGAGTGCGCCTGCGACCACTTCGCTTCCTGACGCGCGGTCGACAGGCTCCGCTTCGAGGCCGTTGCGCGGCTGCCGTTAGCCGAGAGGACGGAGGCCGACGTGACGGAGCCCCAGGCGAAGGTTTATACCCAATATTTATGGCGATGTAGATTCCATATGGGGAAGATCAAGGTCGCAATCGCCGGCGTGGGGAACTGCGCCTCTGCAATCGTACAGGGGATCCACTACTACTCAGAGAGAGGCGCCGACGAGGGGCTGACCTACTGGAAGGTCGGAAAATACACGCCGGAAGACGTGGAGTTCGTGGCCGCGTTCGACGTCTCCGCCAGGAAAGTCGGGAAAGACCTCTCGCAGGCCATCCTGCAAGCCCCCAACAACACGGTGAAGATCTTCGACGTCCCCAGCATGGGCGTTTCGGTGAAAAAGGGCCCCCTCCTTGACGGCCTCGGCAAATACCTGAAGGACGTGGTGCCCGTCTCCTCTCAGAAGGAGGCGAACGTCGTTGAGGAGTTGGAGAGGACCGGGGCGGAGATCCTGGTCAACTACCTGCCGGTGGGGAGCACGAAGGCCTCCCACACCTACGCTGAGGCGGCGATTGAAGCCGGAGCCGCGTTCATTAACGCCATTCCCGTCTTCATAGCTTCCGACCCGGGGTGGGCAGCGAGGTTCGCCAGGGCCAAGCTGCCGTGCGCCGGGGACGACGTAATGAGCCAGGTTGGCGCCACGGTGCTCCACAAGACCCTTGTGAAGATGGC
>DATFYP010000102.1:0-3835 GCA_035314985.1 Nitrososphaerales archaeon | reverse complement strand
GCGGACAGGGGAAGCTTCGACTCGCTTTCGACGGTCTCGACCCTCCTCGAGGGGCGGAAGCCAGGGGCGAAACCAGTGGCGTACGTCTGCGAGAATTTCGCCTGCAAGCTGCCGGCGAGCACACCCCGGGAGCTGATGTCGCAGTTGGCCTCTGGGAACTAGGCTTTATTCGGGCCTGGATGGCACGCTGCGACATGGGGAAGCCTTGGGAAATCAGAGGGCTCTTCGGGAACGAGTACGCCATGGGGCAGGCAGCCGAAGAGCTCAAGAAGCAGAAGGGGTTCGAAGCGGTCGTCCTGGACAGGCGCAACCTGTCGGTGAGGATGGCGGAGAGAGACAAGGAGAACGAAGCCATAGTCAGAAGGACGATAGAGCTCCACCACGGGTACGTCGAATCGGAAGCGCCCCTCGGCAACTACGAGGAGAAGCGAGAAGCGGCAAAGGCGAAGAAGCTCAAGGCTGCCGAGAAGAAGAAACGTCGATAGCCACAAGTGTTGCCCCTCCGAGTCATCCGTTCACAACACACCGCCAGGCCTCACGCCTCATAGGCGCCTATCGACGACTGCCGAGGGCAGCCGCCATTCGGATGGTTCGGGTTTCGCGACTCCGCCGAGACAGAGGCGGCCCGTCTCATCGACAGCAAGGTTGCAGTGGTTAATTAGGCAGATGACGCGAGCCCGAAAGCCATGAACGCCGAGGTTTCCACCAGGAGAGACCTGGTCGTCCTCTACCTCTCCATGCTCATCTCGCGGGTGGGGTTCGGCGTGATCATCATCATATTCCCCCTCTACCTGAGCGGTTCGTCCGACCTGGTAGTGGCTGCGGCCCTTGCTCTGTACCCGACCCTCGAAGCCGCCACGGCCCTCCCTGTGGGAAGGCTCTGCGACACAAGGGGTAGGAAGAGGATCTTCGTCGTCTCCGTGGGAGGGATGGCCGCCCTCATGGCAGCGATCGGGCTGACCAGGGACGTCTACGCCGTGGCGGCGTTGCACGCGCTCATGGGGGTGGCAGCAGCGGGCGTTACGGTCTCGACCCTGACAATGATCACGGACCTGACCGGAGAAAGGAACAGGGGAGCGGGGATGGGAGCCTTCGACTTCATGAATGTGGGGGGCTATGCCGTCGGACTCGCCCTCGGCTCAAGGCTTGAGGTTTACTTCTCGGGTCACTTGGGGGCCGCCTTCTACGTGACCGGAGCCACAGTGGCCGCTGCATTCCTGGTGGCGGCCCTTGCCCTGAAGGAGCCTCATCACCTGGTGGGAACAGGTAGGCTGAGCCTGAACCCCTTGAAGTCGATCGACAGCAGGGCGAAGGCGATCCTTCCAATCTGGCTCGCCGTGACAATCATGCTCGGGATAGTCTTCTTCCTTCCGAGGGCCTTCGCCAGGGCCGGCATAGGCAGCGGCGTTACAGCGGAGATACTCATAGCCGGAATTCTTGTGATAGGCATGGGGTCGGTAGGGTTCGGCGCTCTGTCGGACGTGATCGGAAGAATGAAGGTGCTGCTAATCGGAATGGGGGGCTTGGGAGGGCTTCTCCTCTCGTTGACGGTCACGTTGGCTGGAGGACTCCCCGCGTTCCTGCGAAACCTTCCCATCATAGGGGTCTGCGCGCTCGCCACCTCGGCGCTGGTCCCCTCCATACTGGCGACCGTGGGAGACCACTCGGCGGGCGAGATGAGGGGGTCTGCGATGGGGCTCTACAGCGTCATGCTCAGCGCCGGGACAGCGGTGGGGACAGTCGTGGCAGGGTTGGCGCACCGGATCTCTGGCCTTTCGGGGATATTCGAGGTGGCGGGCATCATCTTCGTCCTGGCCATGCTTGCAAGCGCCGCAGTTTGGCTCGTCTACTCAAGAAAGGCTGCCAGCAAAGCAATATAGTTTCACCGGCCTGCCTCGCGGACGTCCGCGGGGGTCGCCCAGCCTGGTCAACGGCGCGAGGCTTAGGACCTCGTCCCTTAGGGGTTCGTGGGTTCGAATCCCACCCCCCGCACTCTCCTCTCAGAGCCACCTTACGCAACACAGAAGAATTGGCGCCCGTCGAACTTCATCGCCATGATCAACCCGCTTCTTCTCTAGAAGTCTTTGCCAATCTTGTTCTTCGGATGCACGAAGACTGTGTAGTCCGTCGCGCCGCGCCGATTCTTTCGAGCCCGTCAGCGCATGTTTTATGGGACGTGGATGGTGGCGACACGGGGAGTTGTTCGGAGCCCTGGCCGGGCTCAGGCGGATGTAGAGTTGTAGACCGAAGGATACGCTCTGATGAGCGCCGTGTTCAATCGCAGCACGTTCACATAGGGACTTCCGAAGATCCAGAAGGTCCCCTCCACGTGCTGGAGGACGACGCCCCTTATGGCGTCCGCGGGAATCCCGGTGGCATTGCTTATCCGGGGGATTTGCGAGAGTGCCTGGTCCAAGGGGATGTCGGGATCGACCAGGGAGGCAGATGCCGTCAGCGGATTGCTCTCGTTTCTCCCGTGAAAGAAGACTGGCAGGGTGAACTGCTGGGATATGAGGACGGAACCGACGGCGTGTCCGTTCAACCGCACCATCTGGCCGTTTGCCTGATAGGGGAAGAAGAGCTGAGCGAGCCCGGTGATCAGGAGGGGGAAGAATAGACCGCATACTATCAGGGAGACCAGCGTGATCCCGACCACCGGCCTGTAGCTCGTCTTTGAGTTGTCTCTTGTCAATGCCTAGAGCACCGTGATTAGGACGTCGATGAGCTTGATGCCCACGAAGGGGACGATGACGCCCCCCACCCCGTAGATGAGCACGTTCCTGATGAAGATCGACATGGTGTTGGCCGGGCGGAAGGTGACCCCTTTCATGGCTATCGGGATCAGGAAGGGGATTATCACTGCGTTGAATATCAGTGCCGAAAGGACGGCGCTTGAGAGGCCCAGCCCCAGTATGTTCAGGGCTGCGAGTTGAGGCACGGTAGCGGCGAACATCACCGGGACGATTGCGAAGTACTTGGCCACGTCGTTCGCGATGCTGAACGCAGTCACGGCCCCCCTCGTCATAAGGAGCTGCTTCCCCAGCAGCACTACTTCGATCACCTTTGCCGGGTTCGATTCTAGGTCCACCATGTTTGCCGCCTCCTTGGCGGCCTCGGTTCCGGAGTTCATCGCCAGCCCCACGTCGGCGACTGCGAGGGCGGGCGCGTCGTTGGTTCCGTCCCCGATCATCGCTACGATCTTGGTCTGTGCCTGCTGGCTCTTGACAATCTCGAACTTGTCTTCCGGCTTGGCCCTGGGCACGAAGTCGTCGATGCCCACCTCCGAGGCGATGCTCTTCGCCGTCAGCGGCTGGTCCCCGGTGATCATCATGGGAGTTATCCCCATTGCCTTCACCGCCTGGATCTTTTCCCGTATCCCACCCTTGAGCACATCCTTCAGCCTGATCAGGCCCAGAGGAACTCCGTCTCTCGAGATCACCATGGGCGTTTCGCCCGCCCGAGAGACTTCCTCCATCGCTTCGTCGTAGCCGGGCGGAACGGAACGAGCCAGCTCTTTGATCGAATCGGGAGCACCCTTGATCACCATCATGTCGGACTGAGGGGCGTAGACGTCCCTCCCGACCAGGGTCCCGACTGCTTTCCTTCGCACCCTGAAGATTGACTTGCCCGACTCGCCTCCCTTGGGGAGCTCGAAGGCGGCTCCCATTCGTATCTTGACGCCGCTCATCCTGCTGCTCGCCGAGAACTCGTAGACCTCGGAGAGCGCCAGCGCATTGAGCTCCTGCGGAATGAACCCCCTCTGATAGGAGAGGTTGATGATGCTCCTCCCCTCCGGCGTTTCATCGTGCCACGACGAGAGGAACGCGGCTTCCCC